>DVFK01000113.1 GCA_018713285.1 Candidatus Faecousia excrementigallinarum | reverse complement strand
GGTCTGCGGATTGGTTCTGTCCTGTGTACCGTTTACTTCGGCAGCAGGCTCCAGTATGGTGACCAGTGATGCCGCCGTACAGGTGATTAAAACCTTCGAAGGCTTTTTGAAATATCCGGTTTGGGATTATGGCCAGTATTCTGTGGGCTACGGTACCCGCTGTCCTGATGACAAACTGGAGGAATACCGGAAAAACGGTATTTCGGAAGAGGATGCAATTGCTCTGCTGCGGGAACACCTGCAGATTGCAGAAACCGCAGTCAACACCCGGATTATTGACCGGCTGGGGGTGAAGCTCTCTCAGAACCAGTTTGATGCGCTGGTGTCCTTTACATACAACTGTGGTTCCGGCTGGGCCTACGACACCAACGGAACTTTGTATAAGGCTATCGCCAACGGTACCACCGGCAATGAGCTCATCCGGGCTTTTGCTCTGTGGTGCATCGCCGGCGGCCAGATTCTTACCGGTCTTTTGAACCGCCGCCTTTGCGAAGCGAATATGTACCTCAATGGGGTATATTCCAATACACCTCCCTCCAACTATGGTTATGTGTACTACGATGCCAACGGCGGCACGACCACGCCCCGTTCCCAGGGTTACAGCACCCAGTGGGATGCTGCACCCTATCCCGTACCCTACTATGAGGGATATGTGTTCCAGGGCTGGTATACCCAGAAGGAAGGCGGCACCAAGGTGACCAACCTGGATGCCAGCACCAAGGGGAAAACCCTGTATGCCCATTGGTCCGCCAATAGCGGCGGCAGCACCGGCGGCAATACCGGCGGAAGCACCGGTGGCAACACCGGCGGAAGCACCGGTGGCAACACCGGCGGAAGCACCGGCGGCAATACCGGTGGGAACACCGGTGGCAACACCGGCGATCAGATTGCTTCCGGCACCGCCATCACCCCGGTGACCGTAACGGTTACGGATACGGACGTGAATGTGCGTACCGGCCCCGGTCTGAGCTACTCGGTGATTGGTTCTGCCCAGAAGGGGGCCAAACTGACCATTACGGAGATTGGTAAGGCAGACGGTCATACCTGGGGCAGATATTCCGGAGGCTGGCTCAGCCTGACCTATACCAACTATAGCGAGTTGACAACGGAACCGGAAACCAAGCCTACGGAGCCGGATACCACGACTCCCACGGAGCCGGAAACCACCGCTCCCACCCAGCCGGAGACGACTGCACCTACGGAGCCGGAAACCACCGCTCCTACCCAGCCCCCGGTGACTCAGCCCACCTTGCCGCCTACCTCCGAGGGAGAGCAGGAGATTCACAAGGATCCCCCCAGCGGCTCTGAAAACCAACCTGCCCCCGAGCCGGAGACCACCGCTGAGGCTTCCAATCAGCAAACCGAGAAAACCAAAACCTGGACAGGTTATGTGACTGCGGAAGAGACGGCCTTGCGGAAGGATGCGGGAATCGGCTACGAACAATCCGGCAGCGTAAAGGCAGATACCCTTTTGGAGTTTACCCAGATTCGGGGAAGCTGGGGCAAGACCAGCGAAGGCTGGGTGAGCCTGAAGGATGTGCAGATTCTGTCTGTGCCCACGGAGGACGAAGACCTGGCAGATGTGTGGGTCGGACAGGTGTACGGTTGCAAGCAGCTTTCTCTGCGGAGCGAGCCCACCATCAACAATAACATTGTTGGCTGGGTCAATGACGGCACAGTGCTGACCATTACGGAAATTGTGGAAGAGGACGCTCAGACCTGGGGCAAGACCGCTGATGGCTGGGTAAGCCTCATGTATGTGCAGCTGTTGTCCACCCCGGAGTCCTTCCGGGAGAACAACGCCCAGTATTGGACTGCCCAGGTTACCCAGCGTCAGGAGGGTCTGGTATACAGCCAGCCCAGCCTGGAGGCGGAAACCATCGGTACCATGCCTGGCGGCAGAGTGGTTACCATTCTGGAAAACCAGGTACAGGACGGAACCCTTTGGGTAAAGACCTCCCAGGGCTGGATTCTGGGAGACACGGTGAAGCTGCTTACAGCCCCTGAGGAGATTTCCCAGGAGGAGGGCGGTGTGGTTACCGCTCTGGTGAACACCAAAGCACTGCTCCGGACTTACAGCCAGCCGGATTCCCAGGAGGAAGCCACCGGCACTCTGGGCATCAACAACCTGGTGCTGATTTACGAAACCAAGACACAGGACGAAGTTCTGTGGGGCAAAACCTCCCAGGGCTGGATTCCTATGGACAGCGTCAAGGAGCTTTAACAAAACAGCAAGGGCCTGCCGGCTTCCCGGCGGGCCCTTTTTCTAAAGAAATCCTTGCAATTTCTGGGATTTTTCAGTATAATAAACTGATTCATTTTACTATTTTGCAAGAGGGACAGACAGTGTATTTAAAATCTTTGGAAATCCAGGGCTTCAAGTCCTTCCCGGACAAGACCCTGATTCGTTTCGGAGACGATATCACCGCCATCGTAGGCCCCAACGGCTCCGGAAAATCCAATATCTCCGATGCCATATTGTGGGTGCTGGGAGAGCAGAGCAGTAAGACCCTCCGGGGCGCCAAGATGGAGGACGTGATTTTTGGGGGAACCCAGAAGCGCAGCGCCGTAGGCTTTGCGGAAGCTACCCTGACCCTGGACAATACCGACCGGGCCCTGCCCTATGACGCAGACCAGGTGATGATTACCCGGCGGTATTACCGCTCTGGAGACAGCGAGTACTATATCAACCGCCAGTCCGCCCGGCTCAAGGACATCAACGAGATGTTCATGGACACCGGCCTGGGCAAGGAGGGCTATTCCAACATCGGCCAGGGTAGAATCGACGAGATTCTGGCCCTGAAAAGCGGCGACCGCCGGGAGATTTTCGAGGAGGCCGCAGGTATTTCCAAGTACCGCCACCGGAAAGAGGAGACGGAGCGGAAACTGGCTCATACAGAAGACAACCTGATGCGGATTAACGATAAGGTCTCCGAGCTGGAAATGCAGTTGGAGCCTTTGAAGCAGCAGTCGGAAAAGGCCAAGAAATACCTCCTGCTCCGGGAGGAACTGCAAGGCGTGGAAGTGGCTGTGTGGCTTGACAAGCTGGAAAAGCTCTCTGCCGAGGCAAAGAAAGCGGAGGAGGACTACAATTCCGCCGCCTTTGTGCTGGAGCAGGCCCAGGAGGAGCTGAACAACCTCTACACCCAGACAGAGACCATGGGAGGCGACCTGCGGCAGGAAAGCGAGCAGGTGGAGAACCTCCGGGTGCAGGTGAGTATGCTGGAAGGAGCCCGGCAGCAGTTGGAAGGCCAGTGTGCCGTCATCCGGGAGTCCATCCGGCATAATGAGGAGAATATCCGCCGGAACCAGGAGGATTTGCAGGGGCAGGAGAGCCGCAGCAGCGGCATTTCCGCCCAGCTGGACCAGACCCGGGAGCGGATTGACCAGATTGCCCGGGAGCTGGGGGAGAATCAGAAAAGCATTGATGATTTTCAGCAGCAGCTGGGTGCCATGACCGCCGATGCCCAGGGCATTACCCGGCAGTTTATGGAGCTGCGGAGCAAGCAGATTCAGCTCACCGGACAGATTGCCTCCGGGGAGGCGGATTTGCGGGTGCTGGAAACCGCAGCCCAGGAAAATGAGGCAAGAGCCTCCCAGCTTCAGGAGGATTTGACCGCCGGAGCAGGGAAGCGGAAGGAAGCCCAGGAGAATCTGGACCGGTGCCGCCGCCAGTTGGCAAAAGCCCGGGAGGATATGACCGCCGCCGGTAATACCATCTCCGGCTATACCCTCCGGCAGACCACCCGGGTCCAGCGCCGGGATCAGCTGGCCCAGGCCGCCGGGAAGGTGAAAGGGGAGCTGGACTCCCTGAACGCCAAGGTGCGGGTGTTCCAGGCTATGGAGGCGGACTTTGAAGGCTATCAGAAATCCGTCCGTCTGGTGATGAAGGAGAGCAAGCGGGGAACCCTGTCCCACATTCACGCCCCTTTGTCCCAGCTGATTCATACCCAGGATGCCTATACGGTAGCCATCGAAATCGCCCTGGGGGGAGCCCTCCAGCAGATTGTGACCGACACCATGGAGGACAGCAAAGCCGCCATCGAGTACCTGAAGCGTACCGGAGGCGGACGGGCTACCTTCCTGTCCATCTCCGATACAGAGCCCAAATCCCTCCGGGAAGCCGGGTTGGAGAATTGCCCCGGCTTTGTGGCCATCGCTTCCCAGCTGGTGGAGTGTGAGAAAATCTACCGGCGCATTGTGGAAAATCTCCTGGGCAGAATCGTGATTGCCCGGGATATGGATGCCGCCATCGCCATGGGCCGGAAGTACAACAAGCGGTTCCGCATTGTCACCCTGGACGGCCAGGTGGTGAACACCGGCGGTTCCATGACCGGCGGTTCCATCAACCGGGAGGCAGGCATCCTCAGCCGGGCCAATGAGCTGCAAAAGCTGCTGCAAAGAAAGAGCCAGCTGGACACAGAGCTTGCCCAGCTTCAGGAGCAGCTCCGGGAAGCCCAGCGTGGAGTGGACCAGGTGCAGTTCCAGTTGGAGACCGCCAAGGAGCAGCAGGCGGAGGCAGAAAAGCAGGTGCTGACCCTGGAAGGCCAGGAAAAGCAGCATGAGATCTGGCTGAGCGCCATGGAAAATGCCGAAAGCGGTGCCAGACAGGAGCTGGCGGAGCTGAATAGTAAACAGCAGAACAGCAGCCGCCAGCAAGGAGCCCTTACCGCCCAGCTGGAGATTTACCGCCGGGAGCTGGAAACCGTACAGCAGGGCCTTTCCCAGCTGGAAGGCAGCCAGACCCAGGCAGAGCAGCTCACCGGGGAGATTACCGACAAGATTACCGCCCTGCGGACCCAGACCGCCGCTTTGGAGGCGGAGCGGGATACCGCCCGGGCTCATATCCGGGATCTGGAGCAGCTGCAGCTGGCCGCCCAGACAGACCGGGAGAAAAAGCTGGCGGATATGAACGCCATCCAGGCAGAGATTACCACCTTGCAGAGGGAGCTTTCCCTCCAGGAGGAGAAGAAAGAGGAAAACCGCCGGGAAACCGCCCAGGTGCGGGAGAGCATGAATGAGAGTCTTGCCCGGTACAGCGCCCTGGAGGAGAAAAAGTCCCGGTGCGAGCGGGAGCTGCAGGAGAAGAACAAATCCATCCTCAATATGCAGCGGGCCTGTGTGCTGCTGGAAGGCAAGCGGGAGACCTCTGCCGTGGAGGAGCGGAACATCGTGGACAAGCTGTGGGACACCTACGGCCTGACCCCCAGCACCGCCGAGGAAAAGCGGGGAAAAATCGAATCCGTGGCAGCCGGAACCCGGCAGATTGGGGATTTGAAGCGGAAAATCTCCGCTTTGGGAACCCCCAACCTGGGAGCCATCGAGGAATACGCACGGGTCAACGAGCGTTACACCTACCTGACCGGCCAGCGGGACGATGTGCAGACCGCCAAAAAGGAGCTGGAAGGGATTATCCGGGAGATTACCACCCAGATGCGTACCATCTTCGTGGGAGAGTTTGCCAAAATCAACGAGTACTTCGGACAGGTGTTCGAGGAGATGTTCGGCGGCGGCAAGGGTCAGCTTCTGCTGGAGGACCCGGAGGAGCCCCTTACCTGCGGCATTGAAATCCGGGTACAGCCCCCCGGAAAGCAGGTGAAAACCATCACTCTGCTCTCCGGCGGCGAAAAGGCCTTTGTGGCCATCGCCCTGTACTTTGCCATCCTCAAGGTCCGTCCCACCCCCTTCTGTATGTTGGACGAGATTGACGCTGCATTGGACGACCGGAACGTGGAGCGATTTGCCACCTATTTGCACAATTTGAGTAAGAAAACCCAGTTTATTGTCATTACCCACCGCCGGGGCACCATGGAAGCTTCGGACGTACTGTATGGCGTCACCATGCAGGAACAGGGAATTTCCAAACTTCTCCGTCTGGACCTGAATCAAATGGAGGAGTACCTGGGTATTATGGAATAAGGAGAAAGCTATGGGATTTTTTGATAAAATCAAGGCAGGTCTTGCCAAAACCAGAGATGCCATCGGCGCAACCCTGGGAAATGTGTTTTCCGGCTTCTCGGAAATTGACGATGATTTTTATGACGAGCTGGAGGAAAGCCTGATTCTGGCGGACCTGGGAGTGGACACCGCCACCACCGCCGTGGAGCGGCTGCGGAAGGTGATCCGCCAGGAGCACTACAAGACCACCCAGGAGGCCAAGCAGGCCCTGAAGGATATTCTGGTGGATATGCTGTGCGTGGGCGACCCGGAGCTCCACCTGGACACCAAGCCCTCTGTGATTCTGGTCATCGGCGTCAACGGTGTGGGTAAGACCACCACCATCGGAAAGCTTGCCACCCAGTTTACCAAACAGGGGAAGAATGTGCTTCTGGTGGCGGCGGATACCTTCCGGGCAGCGGCGGCGGACCAGCTGGAAATCTGGGCAGGCCGCTCCGGAGCCTCCATTGTCCGCCAGTATGAAGGGGCAGACCCGGCATCCGTTGTGTATGACGGCATCCAGGCTGCCAAAGCAAGAGGTGCGGATGTGATTCTCATTGACACCGCCGGACGGCTGCACAATAAGCAGAATCTCATGAATGAGCTGAATAAAATCAGCCGCATTGTGAATCGGGAGCTGCCGGAGGCCTCCCGGGAGGTGCTTCTGGTGCTGGACGGCACCACCGGCCAGAACGGTCTGATTCAGGCCAAGCAGTTCAAGGAGATTGCCGGTGTCACCGCCATCGCCCTGACCAAGCTGGACGGCACCGCCAAGGGCGGCATAGTGATTGCCGTTGCCCATGATTTGCAGATTCCCGTGAAGTTTGTGGGGGTGGGAGAAAAGGCAGACGACCTGATGCCCTTTGAGGCCAGAGCCTTTGTGGACGCCCTTTTGTAAGGAGATATGGATATGATGAAGGTAGTATTGGCAAGCAAAAACGCCCATAAGCTGCAGGAAATCAGCAAGATTACCGAGAAGTTTGACATGGAGCTGGTGCTGGAGTCCCAGGTGGGCGTGGACATTGACGTGGAGGAAACCGGCTCCACCTTTGAAGAAAATTCCTTTATCAAGGCCGAGGCGGTGATGAAGGCCACGGGCCTTCCTGCCCTGGCAGACGATTCCGGCATTGCGGTGGACGCCCTGAACGGCGAACCGGGCATCTACTCCGCCCGGTACGGCTTTGACCCCAGCCTGGACGACTGGGGACGGCTGGAGCTGCTGCTGAAAAACACGGAGCAGGTGCCCGACGGCAGCCGTCAGGCCCAGTTCGTGTGCGTCATTACCCTGGTGACCCCGGAGGGCCAGGTGATTCAGGCCAGAGGAGAGGCCTATGGTGAGCTGCTGCGGCAGCCGGCAGGGGAAGGGGGCTTCGGCTACGACCCCATTTTCTACTATCCCCCTCTGGGCAAGTCCTTTGCGGAGCTGTCCCCGGAGGAGAAGAACCAGGTTTCCCACCGGGCCCAGGCGCTGAAACTGTTTTACGAGAAATTGAAGGAGGCAGGCTATGCTGACAAGTAAGGAACGGGCTGAGCTGCGGGCAAAGGCCAACGGAATCGAAACCACCCTGATGGTGGGCAAGGAGGGTGTCACCGAAAGCCTGCTGGCAGAGGCGGACAACCAGCTGACCACCCGGGAGCTGGTGAAGGGCAAGGTGCTGGAGGCAGCCATGATGACCCCCCGGGAGGTGTCCGATCAGATCTGTGAGGCTCTGGGGGCTGAGGGCGTCAGCGTCATCGGCACCAAGTTTGTGATTTACCGCTTCAGCCAGAAGCTTCAGGAGGAGCGGAACCAGACGGGAAGAGCCAAGCGGAAGGCCATCCCTGTGAGCAAGTCCGACCCGGTGCGTAAGGGTCTCCGGGCCCGCCGCCAGGCTGCCAAGAAGCAGCGGGAGCAGCGGAACCAGTACTTCCGCCAGATGGCCATTGACAAGGCTATTGAGAAGCAGCGGGAAAAGCAGCTCCACGGCGAGTAATAAACCCATTTATCCGGTAAAATTCAGGAAAGAGGCGATGGTATGCGGCGAATCGGTATCTATGGCGGCACCTTCAATCCCCCCCATCTGGGGCATTTGCGGGCAGCGGCCTATGGGGTGAAGGCGCTGGAGCTTACCCGGCTGCTGATGATCCCCTCCTGTGTCTCCCCCCACAAGCAGCACCTTCCCGAAGGGTCTGCCACAGCCCGGCAGCGGCTGGAAATGCTGAAAATTGCCCTCAAAGGTGAAGAAAACATCCGGGTTTCGGATTTGGAACTGAACCGGGGCGGGGAGAGCTATACCTGGGAGACGGTGCAGCAGCTGAAAAAAATCTACCCCATGGCAGAGCTCATTCTCTTTATGGGAACGGATATGTTCTTGTCCTTTGACAGCTGGAAAAAACCGGAAGTCATTATGGAAAACGCCTCCATCGGCGTGTTTTACCGGGGACTTCCCGGGGAGATGGAAAATATTGTAGCCCAGAAAATCCGGCTGGAATCCCAGGGGGCCAAGGTCTACCTGATTCATAACCCCCTGACGGTGATTTCCTCCACGGATTTGCGGCGGCTTCTGGTACTCCAGTGTGCCGACAGCTTCCTGCCGGAAGGGGTAGGGGACTATATCCGGGAAAATCACCTCTACGGCACCGGCAGAAGCTACCGCCAGCTTCCCATGGAGGAGCTGGAAAAGACGGTGGTGGGGCTTCTCAAGCCCAGCCGGGTAGCCCATGTGCTGGGGTGCCGGGATACGGCACGGCAGCTGGCAGAGATTTGGGGTGCAGACCCGGTGGATGCCGCCAGAGCGGGACTTCTCCACGACATTACCAAGGCGCTGGACGGGCCTTTGCAATTGACTTTGTGCCAAGGGTACGGTACAATATTAGATACTTTTTCTCAGGAAAACCCCAAAACCCTCCATGCCCTCACGGGCAGCCTGGTGGCGGAGCGGATTTTCGGAGAAAACCCGGCGGTGGTGCGGGCAATCCGCTCCCATACCACGGGAATGCCCCACATGAATACCCTGGACAAGATTATTTATGTGGCGGATTATATGGAGCCCAACCGGGATTTTCCCGGGGTGGAGGAGCTGCGGCACCTGGCAGTGACGGATTTGGACGGCGCTCTGCGCCGGGGACTGGAAATGACCATCTCCGTATTGCAGCAGGAGGGGAAAACTGTCTCCCCGGAATCTGCCCAGACCCTTGCCTGGCTCAACGGACAGAAATAAACCTTCCTTCAGAAAGGATTGAAAATTATGTTAACAGCAAAAGAAGTGGCCTACGAGGTTACCAAGGCGCTGGACAGCAAAAAAGGGCAGGACATCAAGCTTCTGAAAATCGACAAGGTATCCAGCCTTGCAGACTATTTCCTCATTTGCACCGGCACCTCCAACACCCATGTCAAGACCCTCTGCGACTTTGCGGAGTACACCCTGGAGCAGCTGGGGGAACCCCTGCTGGGCCGGGAGGGACACCGGGGCAACTCCTGGGAGCTGCTGGACTACGGCAGCATTGTTGTCCATGTGTTTACAGAAGAAGCCCGGCAGTTCTATTCCCTGGAACGGCTGTGGGCCGATGCGGAGCAGGTGGACATCAGCACCATTGTGATAGAAGAAAACTGAAAAGAGGGAATATAGGAAATGAATTACGAATTTACTGCCATTGAGGAAAAGTGGCAAAAAATCTGGGAGGACAAGAAGCTGTACCAGGCAGTAAACGGCAGCGACAAGCCCAAGTTCTACGGCCTGGTGGAGTTCCCTTACCCCTCCGGCGCAGGCCTCCATGTGGGACATCCCCGTCCCTACACCGCTATGGACATTATCGCCCGGAAAAAGCGGATGAGCGGCTACAATGTGCTCTTCCCCATGGGCTATGATGCCTTCGGCCTGCCCACGGAAAACTATGCCATCAAGAACCACATCCATCCTCGGGTAGTGACGGAAAACAACATCCGCCAGTTCCGCCGCCAGCTGAAGGCCCTGGGCTACAGCTTCGACTGGGACCGGGAAATCAACACCACCGACCCCAAGTACTTCAAGTGGACCCAGTGGATTTTCCTGCAGATGTATAAGCGGGGCCTTGCCTACAAGGCCAAGATGCCTGTCAACTGGTGCACCAGCTGCAAGTGCGTCCTGGCCAACGAAGAAGTGGTGGAGGGCGTGTGCGATCGCTGCAGCAGCCCGGTCATCCGGAAGGAAAAGAGCCAGTGGATGCTGCGCATTACCAAGTATGCCGACCGGCTCATTGATGACCTGGAGGGCCTGGACTTCATCGACCGGGTGAAGGCCCAGCAGATTAACTGGATTGGCCGTTCCCACGGTGCCGAGGTGAAGTTCCGCTCCACCCTGGGGGATGAGATTCTGGTATATACCACCCGTCCCGACACCCTGTTCGGCGCTACCTACATGGTCCTCTCTCCCGAGCACGCCTTGGTTTCCAAGTGGATGGACAAGCTCTCCAACCCGGAGGAAATCCGGGCTTACCAGGCCAAGGCCGCTGCCAAGTCCGACCTGGAGCGTACCGAGCTGAACAAGGAAAAGACCGGCGTGAAGCTCCAGGGCGTTATGGGTATCAACCCGGTGAACGGCAAGGAAATTCCCATTTTCATTTCCGACTATGTCCTTTCCACCTACGGCACCGGCGCCATCATGGCTGTGCCTGCCCACGACGATCGTGACTGGGCCTTTGCCAAGGCTTTCAGCTGCGACATTATCGAGGTGGTAGCCGGCGGCAATGTGGAGGAGGCTGCCTTCACCTTGAAGGACGACACCGGCATCATGGTCAACTCCGGCTTCCTGAACGGACTGACGGTAGCCCAGGCCATTCCCGTGATTACCAAGTGGCTGGAAGAGCAGGGAATTGGCAAGGCCAAGACCAACTACAAGCTCCGGGACTGGGTGTTCTCCCGCCAGCGTTACTGGGGCGAGCCCATTCCCATTGTCCACTGCCCCAAGTGCGGCACCGTCCCCCTGCCGGAGGATCAGCTGCCCCTGCTTTTGCCGGATGTGGAGAGCTACGAGCCCACCGACGACGGCGAAAGCCCCCTGTCTGCCATTGACAGCTGGGTAAATACCACCTGCCCCTGCTGCGGCGGGGAAGCCAAGCGGGAGACGGATACCATGCCCCAGTGGGCCGGTTCCTCCTGGTATTACCTGCGGTACATGGACCCCCACAATGACGAAGCCCTGGCCTCTCCTGAAGCTCTGGCTTACTGGAGCCCGGTGGACTGGTACAACGGCGGTATGGAGCATACCACCTTGCACCTGCTCTACTCCCGGTTCTGGCATAAGTTCCTGTACGACATCGGTGTGGTGACCACCAAGGAGCCCTACGCCAAGCGTACCAGCCACGGCATGATTCTGGGTAAGAATCCCCACTATGTGGGCAATTTCGAGACCCAGGCGGAGAAGGACGCCATGGTTGCCAAGTACGGCGCCGATGCCCTCCGGCCTGCGGTGAAGATGTCCAAGAGCCTGGGCAATGTGGTCAATCCCGACGATGTCATCCGGGAATACGGCGCCGACACCATGCGGCTGTATGTCATGTTCATCGGCGACTTTGAAAAGGCTGCCACCTGGTCTCCCAATGCGGTGAAGGGCTGTAAGCGCTTCCTGGATCGGGTTTGGGCCATGGCAGAGAGCGTCACCGACCAGGAAACCGAATACAGCCACAGCAACATGAGCATGATGCACAAGACCATCAAGAAGGTCAGCGAGGACATTGACAACTTAAAGCCCAACACCGCCATCGCTGCCCTCATGACCCTTCTGAACCAGCTGTCCGACAAGGGCTGCAACCGGGCAGAGCTCAAGACGCTCCTGCAGCTTCTGAGCCCCTTTGCTCCCCACATCTGTGACGAGCTGTGGGAGATGAAGGGCTTTGACGGTATCTGCTCCGTGACCCAGTGGCCTTCCTACTCCGAGGAGAAGTGCAAGGACTCCGAGGTGACCATGGCAGTGCAGGTCAACGGCAAGCTCCGGGGCACCGTGGTGATGGAGGCTGACCTTCCCAATGAGGAAGTGGTGAAGCTGGCAACCGCCGATGAGAAGATTGCCCGGTTCCTGGAAAAGAACGGCGGCAGCATCATCAAGACCATCGTGGTGAAGAACAAGCTGGTCAATCTGATTGTGAAATAAGCAATATTTCAAAAAATCTGTCAAAAGATTGATTTCTTTATTGACATTTGCAAACATCTGGCTTATAATAGGAAAGCCGATATGGCCCTGAACGCATCCAGGAAGTAGCCGGATGCCATCGGAGGGAGGGAAAACAATGTCTGAAATTCGCGTAAAGGAGAACGAGTCTCTGGAAAGCGCTCTGCGTCGTTTCAAGCGCAGCTGTGCCAAGGAGGGCGTTATTGCCGAGGTCAAGAAGCGCGAGCATTACGTCAGCCCCAGCCTGAAGCGTAAGCAGAAGTCTGAAGCTGCCCGTAAGAACAAGAGAAAGTTCTATTAATATCCCTCTTGATTGACCTGTTAAAACCCGCAGACTTATGTCTGCGGGTTTTTGTCATATATTTCCCCCAGCTCTTGATAAAGCCCTATGAAGTGGCAGATTCCCAGATTCTTTCCCAGAGCCATAAAGCTTTCCAAATCCTCTTTTGTCCGGGTCAGGGTAAATGCCACCCGCTCCTTTTCTGCATCGATACCATAATGACAGCAAAGCTCCGGGGAAAAATGGGGCAGAGGCGTTGGCTCCGGCGTCACCCCCCGGTAAGCAGCCCCGGCGGACGTTACCTCCACCACCGCCCACTCCAAGGCCACTTCCTGCCAGATGACCCGCCCCGCCCAGGGAGCCAGATGCACTTTCAAAGGTGTCCAAAGGGATGGCGGAGGCAAAAACACAGGGCAGTCTAAACCTTCCGCATAGAGATGAGACACCCCGGTAATCCCGGGAAGACGGTGTAAAATGCGCTTTGCCACCTGCCGGGTTTCCTCACTTCCCGGGCGCTGAAAGTCCAGCAGTACCAAAGCGCAGCCAAAATCCTCCACACAGGCCTGTACCTGCTCCGAAATCTTTTCCGGGTTATGGCGGTCAATGGGAAACTGGTCGGTAACAATCAAAAGACTTCCCCGGGGAAGGCTCTGGGGCAGGCCTGACAGCCCTGTCCCACTGGAGGAGAAGTGACAGCCCAAATAACCGCAGTTTTCAGGAAGCCGGGGGCAGGCTGCTAGTTCCCCCGGGGTCATGGCCAGGTAGAAACCCATGGACAAATACCTCCTGTCATGCTATAATAATGCCAATGCGTATTGCTACACAATATGAAAGAGAGGCTGCCCATATGCCCTTTTCCCTGCTTCCCAAAATGATGGTGCCCGGTATTACGGACCTGACGGAGGAACTGCTGAAAAAGCGAAAGATCCGCCTGCTGATGCTGGATTTTGACAATACCATTGTCCCTTATACCACCAGTACCCCCACAGAGGAGATGGAGCAGTGGCTCAAAAGGATGCAAGCATCGGAAATCGCCATTTGCGTGGTGTCCAACAGCAAAAAGGGCAGGGTAAAGGAATTCTGCCGCCAGTATGACATTCCCTGCATCACCCATTCCAAAAAGCCCTTTCCCAAGGGAATCCGCCAGTGTCTGGAGAAGTATCAGATTCCGGCGGAGAACTGCGCTTTGGCAGGGGACCAGATTTTCACGGATGTGTTGGGAGCCAACTGCCAGGGGGTTCAGTCCATTCTGGTAAAGGCCATCCACAATCACAATTTCTGGCTGAAAGCCCGGCATGTGCTGGAGCTGCCTTTCATATTTATGGCAAGAAAAAGGAGAATCGGATATGAATAATCTTTCCAAGTATTTGACCTTGCTGGAAGAGCCGGGGCTGGGACTGCTGCTTACCAGCCGGTACAGCCGTCACTACGGTGCCCAATACGATATTGCCGAGGGCGTGGCCATTGTCACCAAGGCCGGCTGCCGCTACTTCACCGACAGCCGCTACATAGAAGCTGCCCAGAAGGGCATCTCCGGCTTTGAGGTACTGGAAGTGAATATGCACAATTCCTACACCCAGCGCTTGCAGGAGGCCATCCGGGATTTCGGCATTACCGCCCTGGGCTATGAGGAACATTCCATGACCGCCGGGGAGCTTCTTCGGTATCAGGAAACCCTGGGGGTGAAGCTCATCCCCATGGACGGAAAAATCAACAGCTTCCGAAGCGTCAAGGAGCTCTGGGAGCTGGAGCGGATGCAGAAGGCTCAGGACATTACGGACGAGGCTTTCTCTAAGGTTCTTAAGAGAATCCACGCCGGCATGACGGAAAAGGAGGTTCAGGCGGAGCTGATCTACTGCCTGTATGCCTGCGGCGGAGAGGGGCTGTCCTTTGACCCCATTGTGGTGTCCGGTCCCAATACCAGCCTGCCCCACGGCGTTGCCACCGATCGGGTGATTGAGCCCGGAGACTTCATCACCATGGACTTTGGCGTCATCTGGCACGGCTACTGCTCCGATATGACCCGCACCGTGGCGGTGGGCTATGCCACGGAGGAGATGAAGAAAGTCTATGACACAGTGCTGAAAGCCCAGCTGGCAGGCATTGCCGCCATCCGGGTGGGCGCTACCGGTCAGGAGGTGGACGGCGCAGCCCGGAAGGTGATTGCCGACGCCGGATACGGTGACTTCTTCGGCCACAGCTTCGGTCACAGCCTGGGACTGGAGGTTCACGAGAACCCGGGCTGCTCTCCCAGAAACCCGGAGCCTATGGCAGAAAACGTGGTCACATCTGCCGAGCCGGGCATCTATCTGCCGGGAAAATTTGGCGTCCGGATTGAGGACGTGCTGATTTTCAAGGAGAACGGCAGTGAAAATCTGACCCATAGCCCCAAGGAATTGATAATTATTTGAAAAATCTTTTTCTTTCCCCTTGAAAAAATCGGATTTTTCGGTTAAAATACATAAGTCGAGTTATGTACACATTTTGCCCTTTGCCGGGCGCGTTTTAGGAGGATAATTAAATGATTTCTGTCAGCGATTTCAGAAACGGCGTAACCTTCGATATGGACGGAAAGGTTATGCAGATCATCGAGTTCCAGCATGTGAAGCCTGGTAAGGGTGCTGCATTCGTCCGTGTGAAGATGCGCAATGTCATCACCGGCGGCGTTACCGAAACCACCTTCAACCCCAACGACAAGTACCCCACCGCCTACATTGAGCGGAAGAAGATGGAGTACTCCTACAATGACGGTGACCTGTACTACTTCATGGATCCGGACTCCTTCGAGCTGGTACCCATC
Source organism: Candidatus Faecousia excrementigallinarum (assembly GCA_018713285.1). GTDB lineage: Bacteria > Bacillota > Clostridia > Oscillospirales > Oscillospiraceae > Faecousia > Faecousia excrementigallinarum. The sequence goes on along the minus strand of DVFK01000113.1, from coordinate 16,528 downwards.
GAGAAGAGCGCTCTGGACGACACCTTCCGTTTCGTGAAGGAGAACGATGTTTGCACCGTTATGAGCTACAAGGGCAACGTGTTCGGCATTGAGGCTCCCCGGTTCGTAGACCTGGTGGTTACCTCCACCGAGCCTGGCTTCGCCGGCAACACCGCCACCAACACCCTGAAGCCCGCTACTCTGGAGACTGGCGCCGAGATCAAGGTGCCTCTGTTCATCAACGAGGGCGACAAGATCAACATTGATACCACCACCGGTGAGTATCTGGGCCGTTCCAAGGCTTAATAAGGAGAATTTTTATGACGATTTCTGAGAAGTCCGCATACCTGAAGGGCCTGATGGAGGGCCTGAAGCTGGATACCGACAAGGCAGAGGGCAAGCTGATTGCCGCCATGGTGGAGCTGCTGGGGGACATCTCCAAGAAGCTCACCGACGTGGAGGATACCACCATTGCCATCTCTGATGAGCTGGATGAGATCGAGGAAGATTTGGACGCCATCGAGGACTACATCCTGGATGAGGATGACGAGGACGACTACGACGACGAAGACGACTACGAGGACGACTTCGACGACGAGGAGGACGAGGACTCCGAGGAGGGCTTCGACTTCGGCGATGAGGACACCACCGTTTACGAGGTGCAGTGCGCCTGCGGTGAGGTCATCGACTTCGACGAGGAAACCCTGGAATCCGGCAGCATTGTTTGCCCCAACTGCGGCGAGCTCCTGGAGTTCACCACTGAGGATGTAGAAGAGGAATAATCTTCCAAACACAAAACTGCCCCGAAAAATCGGGGCAGTTTCTTTTTCTTGCATATTGGCAGATTCTCTGCTATAATGTAGGCATAATCCATAAAGGAGGGCTTGCTATGCAAGATATTGGTGTGCAATATCACATCCGTTGCAAAGAAGGGGATGTGGGGCGGTACTGCTTCCTGCCCGGTGACCCGGGACGCTGCGAGGCCATTGCCCGGCATTTTGACAATCCGGTTCATGTAGGCATGAATCGGGAGTATAACATTTATACCGGAACGCTCCTGGGGGAGAAGGTTTCCGTATGCTCCACCGGCATCGGCGGCCCCTCTGCGGCCATTGCCATGGAAGAGCTCGCTGCCATCGGTGCCGACACCTTTATCCGGGTGGGTACCTGCGGCGGCATCGATTTGAATGTGCTTCCCGGGGATGTGGTGGTGGCCACCGGTGCCATCCGGTTTGAACATACCTCCTTTGAGTATGCCCCGGCGGAGTTTCCTTCCGTGCCGGACTTTGATGTAACTCTGGCTCTGCGGGAGGCAAGCCTGGCTCTGGGCTACCGTACCCATACAGGCGTGGTGCAGTGTAAGGACTCCTTCTACGGTCAGCACTCCCCGGAAAAATCCCCTGTGTCCTATGAGCTTCTGCAAAAGTGGGAGTCCTGGAAGCGTCTGGGGGTCAAGGCCAGCGAAATGGAGTCTGCCGCCTTGTTTGTGGTAGCGGCGGCCCTGGGTGTCCGGTGCGGCAGCTGCTTCCATGCGGTGTGGAACCAGGAGCGGGAGAAGCTGGGCATGGAGATGCCCATGACAGAGGATACCTCCGGTGCCATCCGGGTGGGTATTGAAGCCGTGAAGCGGCTGATTGCCCAGGATCAGGAGAAGGCCTGAGGTCATGAAAGGCTACTGGCTGGAAGGGCTGGGGGTGGTTGCCCAAGTGCTTTTGTACTATCTGTGGCCCATGTTTGCCGGCCCCACAGACGGCATCGCGGTGGTTCTTCTGATTCTGTTGGGAACCCTGGTGCTTTCCGGCGCATTGGGCATGGGCTCCGGAAAAAAGATAAAGTTTCTCTATCCGGTGCTGGCAGGGGTGCTTTTCCTGCCCTCCATCCCCATCTATTACAATGATAGCGCCTGGATCCACGCCCTTTGGTACTTTGCCGCTTCCGCTTTTGGTATAGCGGCAGGTTCTCTGATTCGGTATCTGTTCCTTACATTGCAGGAAAAAGGCAGAAAATGACAAAAAATCGGTGCAATCCTTTTAGGACTGCACCGATTTATTATGCTTTGCAATTTTCGGCCTGGGCTTCCTGCGCGGGCTTCGGAGCGGATAGTTCCTTCGTGGGAATCTGGGAGAGAATCACCGCCAGAAATACCAGGGCACAGCCAATCCCTTCCCAGAGGGTGAGGGTATCCCCCAGGAGAATCCACCCGAACAGCAGGGCAAAAGCGGATTCCAGACTCATAATCAGTGAGGCGGAAGCACTCTCCAGATGCCGCTGCCCCAGAATCTGCAGGGAGAAGGCGATGCCCAGAGACAGGATACCGGCGTAGCAAAGAGGCAGCCAGCAGCGGACAATCTGACTCCACACAGGAGCCTCCGCAGCAAACATCACAATTCCGGACAGAACCGTGCATACAAGGCACTGAATGAGGTTCAGAGCCAGAGGGTCCGTATCTCCTGCAAACCGCTCCACCATGATAATCTGCACGGCAAACATGAGAGCACAGGCCAGAAGGAACAGGTCTCCGGCGCTGACGGAGGTAACTCCCACACAGCTCAGGCAGTACAGCCCCACCACCGCCAGCAAGGCACTGACAGGAATCATTCTGGAGGGCCGCTTGCCCAGGAAGATACCAAGAATGGGCACCATGACAATATACATGGCAGTCAGAAAAGCGGATTTACCCGGGTCGGTATTCACCAGCCCCACCTGCTGCAGGTTGCTGGCAAGAAACAGCGGGATACCGAAGAGGATTCCGACTTTCCACAGCTTCTTGCTCCTGAAATCCCCGAAAAAGGGCTTTTTCCCTTTCTGCCTCAGATCCCGCAGCCCGATGAGCAGCAGAAGTGCCGCCACCGCCAGCAGTCCCCGGACAGCCTGAAAGGTAAAGGGCCCCATGTAATCCATGCCCACGCTCTGGGCGATGAAAGCAGAGCCCCAGATGAGGGTTGCCAGCAAAAGGCTGGCGATTCCTTTGAATTTATTTTGCATAATGAATCACCTGCCATACTCTACCATATTCCGGGGATTTTTGCAAGCCGGAGGAATTGCAATTTCCTTTGTATGTGCTATAATAAACAAAAACCACTTAGGAGGTTGACTATGGAAGAAATCACGAAAATCCGCAGCCGGGAAGAGATTCCCGTGGAGGACACCTGGGCCACAGAGGATATGTATCCCAGCGACGAAGCCTGGGAGGCAGAACTGGCTACCCTGGAGGATGACAAAGCCCTTCTTTCCGGTTTTGCCGGACACCTGTCTGACTCAGCCGAAAAGCTCCTGGACTACCTGATCAATATGGAGCGGGTGGACAGCAAGGCAGACCTTCTTGGCAATTACTGTATGCGCAAGGCGGATCAGGATACCCGTGAGGCAAAATACCAGGCCATGTGCGGAAAATTCATGAGCGCTGTGGTGGCTCTGGGAGCGGCTATCAGCTTCCAAACCCCGGAAATTCTGGCCATTTCCGATGAAACCATGGCTGACTTCTACGCTTCCTGTCCGGGTCTGGAGCGGTACCGCCGGTATCTGACCACTCTGCGCCGTCAGAAAGAGCATGTGCTCAGCCCCAGGGAGGAGAAGCTCCTGGCTGCCGCCGGTGAGATTTCCCAGTCTCCCAGCAGCACCTACAGCATGTTTGCCGATGCGGACCTGACCTTCCCCGATGCGCTGGACAGCCAGGGAAAAGCCCATCCCATCAGCCAGGGCACCTATATCGCCTGCCAGGAGAGCCCGGACCGGGTGCTGCGGAAGAATTCCTTTGAGAGCCTGTACCACACCTTTGCCCAGTTCAAGAACACTGCAGCCAGCCTGCTGGACAGCCAGAACAAGCAGCTGAAGTTCTTTGCCGAGGCCCGGAACTTCCTCAACGCCTTTGAGGCTTCTTTGTTCCGTACCCAGGTACCCACCTCCGTATACCGGAACCTGATTGATACGGTGCATAAAAACCTGGATAAAATGCATCGTTATGTAGCCCTGCGGAAGAAGCTGCTGGGGCTGGAGGAGCTGCATTTTTACGATATTTACACCCCCCTGGTGCAGGAGGCGGACAAGAAGATTCCCTTTGCCGAGGCCAAGCAGACGGTGTACGATGCCCTGGCTCCTCTGGGGGAGGACTACCCGAAGATTCTGAAAGAGGGCTTCGACAACCGTTGGATTGACGTGTACCAGAATCTGGGCAAGCGCAGCGGCGCATATTCTGCCGGTGCTTCCGTCCACCCCTATGTGCTGCTGAACTACTCCGGTACCCTGGACAGCCAGTTCACCCTGGCCCATGAGATGGGCCACGCCCTCCACTCCTACCTGTCCAACAAGACCCAGAACCCCATCGATGCCAACTATGTAATCTTTGTGGCGGAGGTGGCCTCCACCTGTAACGAGGCATTGCTCATGGAGTACCTGCTGGGCAAGACCACGGACAAGAAGGAGCGGGCATACCTCATCAACCACTTCCTGGACCAGTTCCGGGGAACTTTGTACCGCCAGACCATGTTTGCGGAGTTTGAGCTGAACATCGGCCAGATGGTGGCAGAGGGCAAGACCCTGACTGCCGAGGTGCTGTGCCAGGAGTACCGCCGCCTGAACGAGCTGTACTACGGCCCCGACATTGTGGTGGACGAGGAGATTGCCATGGAATGGGCAAGAATCCCCCACTTCTACTACGACTACTATGTGTTCCAGTACGCCACCGGCTACTCTGCCGCCATTGCCCTGTCCAAGCGGATTCTGAAGGAAGGGGAGCCGGCAGTGAAGGACTACCTGAACTTCCTCTCCGGCGGCTGCTCCAAGACCCCCATCGACCTTTTGAAGGGCGCCGGTGTGGACATGACCAGCCCGGAGCCTGTGGACCAGGCCCTGGCCCTGTTTGGCCAGCTGCTGGATGAGATGGAAGCTCTCATGGAAGGCTGAGCCATGGAGCCCCTGTTTCTTCCCACCTTGCACACCTTTGCCATGAACAACATCTTCACCGGGTCTTATGGCCTGCTCCGTTTCCGGGCGGTGCCCAATGTGATTATGCGCACCCCCAAGGAGGTGGACATGGAGCAAAGCTCCATCCATGTGGAGTACTGGCATGGGCTGTACTGCTATGAAAAAAGCCAGATGGAAGGGGAGGCTACCTTCCCCATGAGCGAAGAAGGCCGCAGTGCCATGCTTTCCTGGCTGCAGGAGAAAATCTGAAAACGGCTGCCGGTTCGTCCTGAGAACCGGCAGCTTTTTTTGAAAAAACATTGACAAAAATTCCTTTTGTGCTACAATATAGTGGAATATGCAAAGGCAATGGGAAAGCCAAGCGGTGAAATCCGTTTCAGAGAGAGGGGAGAAGGTGAAAACCCCTTATGGATGCAGCCTGCAAGCCACTTTCTTCGCCCCCCGGGAGGACCGGGGCGGGCGCTCCCGTTACAGAGCAGCCAAGATGCCGGGTCGCCCGGTAAATTAGGGTGGTACCGCGAGAAGCCTCGCCCCTATGCAGGGGAGAGGTATTTATTTTTGTAATTTTAAGTGGAGGTAGAAATCCAATGAGCAAAAAACCCTATGGTGTAAACGAGCTGCGTGAGATGTTCCTTTCCTTCTTTGAGTCCAAGGAGCACCTGCGCCTGCCCAGTTTTTCCCTCATTCCCCAGAATGACCAGTCCCTGCTTCTCATCAATTCCGGTATGGCTCCCATGAAGCCCTACTTCAAGGGCGAGGTGGAGCCCCCCAGAAGAAGAATCTGCACCTGCCAGAAGTGTATCCGTACCGGCGACATTGACAACATCGGCAAGACCGCCCGTCACGGCACCTACTTCGAGATGCTGGGCAACTTCTCCTTCGGCGATTACTTCAAGCACGAGGCCATTGCCTGGAGCTGGGAATTTTTGACCAAGGTGGTGGGCCTGGAAGAGGACCGGCTGTACCCCTCCATCTATGAAAACGATGAGGAAGCCTTTGAAATCTGGAACAAGGAAATCGGCATCCCTGCGGAGCGGATTTTCCGGTTTGGCAAGGCGGACAACTTCTGGGAGCACGGCTCCGGCCCCTGCGGTCCCTGCAGCGAGATTTACTATGACCGGGGCGAGAAGTACGGCTGCGGCAAGCCCGACTGCACCGTAGGCTGTGACTGCGACCGGTACATGGAAGTGTGGAACAACGTGTTCTCCCAGTTTGACAACGACGGCCACGGCAACTACACCGAGCTGGTGCAGAAGAACATCGATACCGGCATGGGCCTGGAGCGTCTGGCCGTGGTGTGCCAGGATGTGGACAGCCTGTTCGATGTGGATACTGTTATGAACATCACCAACCATGTCACCGCCATCACCGGCGCTTCCTATGGCCAGAGCCATAAGACCGATGTGTCCCTCCGGGTTATCACCGACCATATCCGGGCAGCAACCTTCATGATTGCCGACGGTGTCCAGCCCACCAATGAGGGCAGAGGCTATGTGCTGCGGCGGCTGCTCCGTCGGGCTGCCCGTCACGGCAAGCTCCTGGGTGTGAACAAGCCTTTCCTGTTTGAAGTGGTGGAGACGGTGATCCGGGAGAACGAGAATCACTACACCTACCTGCGGGAGCGGGCAGAGCACATCATCCGGGTGGTGCGCAACGAGGAAGAGAACTTCGCCCGTACCATTGACGGCGGTATGCGGATTTTCGGAGAGATGCTGGCCGCCCACAAGGAAAAGGGCGAGACCATGTTCTCCGGCGCCGATGCTTTCAAGCTCTATGATACCTACGGCTTCCCCATCGACCTGACTATGGAAATGGTGGCAGACGAGGGCATGGAAGTGGACGAGAAGGCCTTTACCCAGCTCATGCAGGAGCAGAAGGTGCGGGCAAGAGAAGCCCGGAAGGCCCTGGGCGATCTGGCCTGGTCCGGCATTGACCTGGGTCTGGACAACACCCCCACCACCTTTGTGGGCTACGATACCAATACCACCGATGCCAAGATTCTGGCAGTTTGTGTGGGGGATGAAGTGACTGGCTCCATCACCGGCGGCGAGGATGGCATCCTGGTGCTGGATAAGACCCCCTTCTATGCGGAGATGGGCGGCCAGGTGGCTGACCAGGGCGTGATTCTCCTGGGGGACAGCCGGTTCAAGGTCACCAATGTGCAGAAGGACAAGGGCGGCAAGTACCTCCACTCCGGCACCATGGTGAAGGGCTCTTTGAAGGTGGACGATGTGGTGTGTGCCTCCATCGATGTGGAGCGGCGCAAGGCCATTATGCGTGCCCATACCGCCACCCACCTGCTGCAAAAGGCCTTGAAGAGCGTGCTGGGTGACCATGTGCACCAGGCCGGTTCTCTGGTGGAGCCGGACCGGCTGCGCTTCGACTTTACCCACTACTCCGCTCTGACTGCCGAGGAGCTGGCAAAGATTGACTCCATCGTCCAGGCTTCCGTGCTGGAGGGCTACCGGGTGGACATCCGGGAGATGCCCATTGAGGAGGCCAAGGCCAAGGGTGCAACCGCCCTGTTTAACGAGAAGTACGGCGATATGGTCCGGGTGGTCAACATGGGCGGCTACTCCATCGAGCTGTGCGGCGGTACCCATCTGGACAACACCGCAAAGGTGGGTCCCTTCCGGATTGAGAGCGAAGGCTCCGTGGCCTCCGGTGTCCGGAGAATCGAAGCCCTCACCGGCCGTGCCTGCCTTGCAGACATGGAGAAGAACCGGAAATATGTATACAGCGCCTGCGCCATGCTGAAGACCACTCCCTCCGAGCTGAACCACAAGCTGGAGTGCCAGCTGGAGGAGATTAAGGCTCTGAAGCGCTCCATTGAAATGTTCAAGTCCAAGGAAACCGCCGGTGAGGTGGAGCGGTGCCTGTTCGGTGCCCACTCTGTGGGAGACATCCATGTGGTCACCGCCAATGTGCCGGATGCGGATGCTGCCAAGCTGCGGCAGATGGGCGATGCCCTCCGGGATCGGGACAGCTCCGTGGTTGCGGTACTGTCTGCGGTGAACGACGGAAAGATTACCTTCCTGGCAGTCTGCGGCAAGGATGCCGTGGCCAAGGGTATGAAGGCCGGCGAGCTGGTGAAGCAGGTCTGCTGCTGCTGCGGCGGTTCCGGCGGCGGCAAGCCCGACAGCGCCATGGGCGGCGGCAAGGACCTTTTGAAGGTGGACAATGCCCTGGCTATGGTTGACGATTACGTGGCTGAGAAGCTGAAATAAGCAGTAAGTGCGCCGCCGTTTGGCGGCGCACTTTTTAGAAAGAGAGGAGAAAGGCCATGCGGAAGCTCATGTGGTTTACCCTGGGATTTGCGGCAATTGCCGGCCTGGGTATGTTCCTGACAGACCCCTTGCAGCGGCTGATTCTGGCCCTTCTCTGCCTGACACTGGGCGTTTTCTTCCGAATCTTATCCCCATCCTGGGGCCGGGTGGTGCTGATGGCCATGGCAGGGGGAACCGTGGGAGCCCTGTGGCTCTTTGCCTATGGCCAGGTGTACCTGTCGCCCCTGGAGGCGCTGGATGGAAAGTCCCAAGCCCTGGTCATTGAGGCCAGCGATTATCCCGTAGAGACCCAAAGGGGCCAAACCGCAGACGGCTATGTGACCCTGGCGGGAAGATCCTATAAAATCCGGTTCTATCTGGACCAGGGGGAGACAGTTTGCCCGGGGGACAAGATTCATGGCACCTTCTCCCTGCGCTTTACCCCGGAAATGGACAATGCCTACTATCCCGGACTGGGGATTTTTCTAATGGGATACCCGGTGGGAAATCCGGTGGTGGTGCCGGGAGACCCCCTTCCCTGGCAATACTTCCCGGCCCAGCTGCGCCGCAGCGCCATGGACACCATCGCCAATCTTTTTCCATCGGATACGGCAGGCTTTGCCCAGGCGCTGCTTTTGGGACAGACGGAGAACATGTCCGCCGAAACAGACAGAATCCTGGAGCAAAGCGGCATCCGCCATGTGGTGGCGGTATCGGGGCTTCATGTATCCATCCTTTTCGGTTTGGTGCATTTGCTTACCCGGAGAAAGCGCTGGCTGACGGCGTTGGTGGGAATCCCGGTGCTGCTGCTGTTTTCCGGGGTGGCGGGATTCTCCCCATCCATCGTCCGGGCCTGTGCCATGCAGGTGCTGATGATTCTGGCAATGCTGTGGGAGCGGGAATATGACCCGCCCACCGCTCTGGCCTTTGGTGCCGGGATTTTGCTCCTGTGGAACCCCTACACCATTACCTCGGTGAGTTTCCAGCTTTCCGTGGGCAGTATGGCGGGCATTTTCCTGATTTCCGGAAAAATCCGGGGTTATCTCATGGACCGGAAGCGCCTGGGCAGATGGAACCGGAAAACACTGCCGGGCCGGATAGCCGCCTGGGGTGCAGCCTCCTTTTCCGTTACCATGGGGGCTATGCTGATAACAACCCCAATATGCGCCTATTATTTTGGCACGGTCAGCCTGGTCAGTCCCATTTCCAATCTTCTGCTCCTTTGGCTTATTACCTGGATTTTCTACGGTATCATTCTGTGTTTGCTGGTGGCAGGCTTCCTGGCACCGCTGGCAGGCTTCCTTGCCCAGGTGGTATCCTGGGGCATCCGGATTGTTCTGGGAGGGGCAAAGGTATTGGGAAACCTGCCTTATGCTACCATCAGTACGGAAAATGTGTACCTGCTGGGCTTTCTTGTGTTTGCCTATGTGCTTGTCATATTATTTTTGTTCCTGCGCCCCAGAAAGCCCCGGATTCTGTGTGTTTGTCTTGCCATCGGCCTGGTTTCCAGCATTTTCTTTTCCACTTTGGAGCGGTTTACGGGCTCCTACCGGGTTACGGTGCTGGATGTGGGTCAGGGACAGTGTGTGCTGATTCAAAGCGGCAGGGATTGCTTTGTGGTGGACTGCGGCAGCCAAAGTGGAGATTGGGTGGGAGAATTGGCGGTGGACGCCCTGAAGGAGCAGGGAATTTCCCAAATCACCGGCTTGATTCTTACCCATTATGATTATGACCACGCCTCCGGAGTCCGGGACCTGATGGAACTGGTGGACACGGATACGCTGTATCTGCCCCATACCCCGGATGCGGACAGGAGTCTTGCCCAGGGAGCGGAGCAGGTGTACTGGATCAGTACCGTTCTGGAGCTTCCCTGCGGAACGGGGAAAATTACCATTTTGCCGGGAGAAAAGGACAGTACCGACAACGAAAGCAGCCTGTGTATCTTGTTTCAGGCGGAAAACTGTGATATACTGATTACCGGCGACCGGGATCAGAACGGGGAGGAATACCTGTTGGAGCAGATAGACCTGCCCCGGCTGGATGTGCTGATTGTGGGCCATCACGGTGCGGATTCCTCCACCGGCTTGCCGCTGCTGGAAAAGACCCGGCCGGATACGGCGGTGATTTCCGTGGGGGCGAACAATTCCTATGGCCATCCCCAGCCCCAGGTTTTGCAGCGGCTGGAGCTGTTTGGCTGCCGGGTGCTGCGAACCGACCAAAACGGTACCATAGTATTGCGAGGGTGATTTGTTGTGAAAAAAGAGAGCCGGCAGGAAGACAGCCTGGACATTTTGAAAAGGGATATCCGAAACAAGACTGCCGGACGGCTGTACTTTTTTTACGGAGAGGAAACCTTTTTGCTCCACCATTATCTGGAGCAGCTGCAAAAGCTTCTGCTGGACCCCCTTACAGAGGCCTTTAATTTTCATAAACTGACCAACGAAACCTTTACCATCCAGGACTTTCTGAACGGGGTGGAAAACCTGCCTATGATGGCAGAGCATACCCTGGTCTGGGTGGACGAGGTGGATATTTTCAAGCTGCCGGAGGGGGACCGGGAGAAGCTGGCCCAGACCTTCTGTGACATTCCCGACTACTGCACCGTGGTGTTCACCTATGAAACCACCCCCTGGAAGCCGGATAAGCGGCAAAAGAAGCTGTGGACGGCGGTGGAAGCCAACGGCTGCCCGGTGGAGTTTCCCAAGCAGGACGCCAGGAGCCTGGTTCCCTGGATTGGACGGCACTTTGCCGCAGCCGGGAAGAAAATCTCTCCGGAGCTTTGCACTTACCTGATGGAGATTACCGGGGGCACCATGACCGCATTGGCGGGGGAAATCGGCAAAATCTGCGCCTTTGCCCCGGGAGAGACCATTGAAAAAAGCCACATAGACAGCGTGACCGAGCCGGTGCTGGACGCAGTGGTGTTCCAGATGACGGATCTCATGGGCGCCGGGGAATACGGAAAAGCCCTTTTGAAGCTCAGCCAGCTGCTGAAAATGCAGCAGGAGCCTTTGAGCATTTTAGGAGCTATCGGCAGTCACTTCCGCCGTATTTCCGCCGCCAGAACCCTGATTGACCGGGGCAGACCCTCCGGGGAACTGATGCGGCTGTGCGGAATGTCCGATTATGCCGCCAGAAGAACCATGCAGGCTGCCGGACGCTTCTCTCCCCGCTTCTGCCGGACAGCGGCGAACCTGGTGCTGGAAACGGACTACGCCATCAAAACCTCCTATGACGACCCCCAGCGGCTTCTGGAGTTGCTGGTGCTGCGGCTTTCCCAGGAGGCAAGAAATGGTTAAGGTGCAGGAGGCCATTGTGGTGGAAGGCCGGTACGATAAAAACACCCTGTCCCAGATTGTGGATGCCCCCATCCTGGAAACCAACGGCTTTGGGATTCTCAAGGATAAGGCCCAGCTGAACCTGCTGCGCCGGGTGGCTGCCACCCGGGGACTGATTGTATTCACCGATTCCGACGGAGCCGGTTTTGTGATTCGGAACTTTCTCAAAGGTGCCATTCCCAAGGAACATCTGCTCCATGCCTACATTCCCGACATCCCCGGCAAGGAGCGGCGGAAGGCCGCCCCGGGAAAAGAGGGAAAGCTGGGAGTAGAGGGCATGACCCCGGAGATTATCCTCCGTGCCCTCCGGGCTTCCGGTGCCCATATGGAGGACGCCCTGGGCAAGACCCAGGGAAACATCACCAAGCAGGACTTCATGGCCCTGGGCCTCTCCGGGGGAGCGGACTGCAGCCGTAAGCGGAAAAAACTCCTGAAAAAACTGGAGCTTCCGGAGCATATGAGCAGCAATGCTTTGCTGCAAACGGTGAATTTACTGTACGAATTGGAAGATTTCAAGAGAATTGTGGAAGATTTGGAGTAAGAAATGATTGACATTTCCGTCAAAAATTTAACAAAGTTCTTTGTAATAGGAGAAAACCTCCTGGAGGATCTTACCTTTGAGATTCAGGAGGGGGAGCGGGTGGCCATTCTGGGGCGCAACGGCTGCGGAAAGACCACCCTGTTCAAGATTCTCACCGGGGAGATGGATTACGACTCCGGCGAGGTATTCGTAAACCCCAATAAGCGCTTGGGGCTCATCTCCCAGATTCCCCGGTTCCCCCAGGACTACACGGTGGAGGATGTGCTTCGTTCCGCATTTGCGCCGCTGCTGAAAATCCGCAGCCGGATGGAAGCTCTGGAGGAGCGGATGGCGGGAGGCGCTACCCAGGAGATGCTCCGGGAGTACGACAGCCTGACCAACCGTTTTCAGGCGGGAGGCGGCTATGACATGGATGTGGAAACAGAAAAAATCTGCAACGGCCTGGGGATCGCCCGGGAGCAGCGGCAGCAGCTGTTTGACAGCCTTTCCGGCGGCGAGCGCACCCGGATGAACCTTGCCCGGCTGCTGCTGGAAAAGACGGATATTCTTCTGCTGGACGAGCCTACCAACCATCTGGATTTGCGGAGCGTGGAGTGGCTGGAGGGCTACATCCGGGGCTTTAAGGGAACCGTGCTGGCCATCTCCCACGACCGGTATTTCCTGGACCAGGTAGCCCAGCGGGTCATTGAGATTACCGACGGTCATTGTGAGCATTATTCCGGCAACTATTCCTTCTATATTGAAGAGAAGCAGAACCGGTTCAACCTGCAAATGAAGCAGTATCAGCAGGAGCAGGCCAAGCTGAAGCAGCTGGGCTACACCGTTGAGCGGATGAAGGGCTGGGGCATCAACAACCGCACTTTGTACCGCCGGGCCATGTCCATTCAGCACCGGATGGAGCGGATTGAAAAAACCAAGCGCCCCACCACGGAAAAGACTATGAAGGCCACCTTCGGGGAAAAGGAATTCTCCGGCGATGTGGTATTCCAGATGAAAAATGTGGAAAAAATCTTCGGGGAGCGCACATTGTTCTCCGGGGTGGATTTGAAGGTGGAAGGGGGCGAGCGGATTGCCCTTCTGGGGGACAACGGCACAGGAAAGTCCACCTTTATCCGCTGCCTTTTGGGAGAGGAGCCCTGCGGCGGCAAGATTCAGTTCGGCCCCACGGTGAAGGTGGGGTACCTGCCCCAGATTATCCGCTTCTCCCACCCGGAGCGTACCTTGTACGACACCATGCTCTATGAGAAAAACTGCACCCCTCAGACCGCCAGAGACCGCCTGGGCGCCTTTTTGTTCCAGGGCGAGGATGTATTCAAGAAAGTGGGCGACCTGTCAGGCGGCGAACAGTCCCGTCTGCGGCTGTGTATGCTCATGGACGAAAAAATCAACCTGCTGATTCTGGATGAGCCTACCAACCACCTGGACATTGCCTCCCGGGAATGGGTGGAGGCGGCCATTGAGGAGTTTGAAGGGGTTCTGCTGTTCGTCTCCCACGACCGGTATTTCATCGAGAAGTTTGCGGAGCGAATCTGGCTTCTGGAAGGGGAGCATATCCGGGACTTCAAGTGCGGCTACAGCAAGTACCGCTCCATTTTGGAGCATGAGGCCATGGCGGCCCAGCCGGCGGCAGCAGCCCCTGCAAAGCCCAAAAAGGAGAAGCCCAAGGGGGGCACCAAGGAAACGGAAAAGCTGGTGCGCCGCCTGGAGCGGGAGATTGAAAAGCAGGAGGCGGTAATCGGGGAGCTGAATACCGCCATGGAAGCCGCTGCTGCGGACTACCAGGAGCTGACCCGCCTGCTCTCTCAGAAGGAAGAGGCAGAGAACCTGCTCAACGACTTGATGGAGCAGTGGGGGGCGGCCCAGGAGGGGCTGTAAAGCCCATTGACACCGGGAAAAAACCGATTTATAATAACCAAGATTATGGGAATCTCTGAACAAATCGTCTGCGGCTGGACAGCGGATCTTTTTCGCCAGCCATGCAGAATGAAAAACAGGAAATACATACAGTATTCCCCTGTTTTCCATTCTTTTGTCTGACAAAAAATCTCTCGCTGCCAGCTCTTGCCTATTTATTCAGAGCTTCCTTTGATAAAGGAGAGTTTTGAACATGAGTTCTTGCAACGGAAATTGTGCTTCCTGTTCCAGCTCGGACTGCGGCGACCGGAAAGCGGAGAGCCTGCGGGCGAAGCTGAATGAGAAGGCCAGCGTAAAGAAGGTTATCGCCGTGGTATCCGGCAAGGGCGGCGTGGGCAAGTCCACCGTCACCTCCATGCTGGCAGTGGCCATGTCCCGGAAGGGCAAGCGGGTAGGCATCCTGGATGCAGACATTACCGGCCCCTCCGCCCCCACAGCCTTCGGCGTTACCGAGTGCCAGGGTGCCACCAAGGACGGCCTGTATCCCGCCGTTACCAAGACCGGCATCCAGGTCATGTCCATTAACCTTTTGCTGGATGACAGCACCGCACCGGTTCTGTGGCGGGGCCCGGTGATTGCCGGGGCAGTCAAGCAGTTCTGGACAGATGTGATCTGGGAGGATGTGGACTACCTGTTTGTGGATATGCCTCCCGGAACCGGCGATGTGCCCCTGACGGTGTTCCAGAGCCTGCCGGTGGACGGCATTGTGATTGTCACCAGCCCCCAGGACCTGGTGTCCATGATTGTTTCCAAGGCCGTGAAGATGGCAAATATGATGCACATTCCGGTGCTGGGCTTCGTGGAGAACTACAGCTACCTGGAGTGCCCCGACTGCGGAAAGAAGATTTCCGTGTTCGGCAAGAGCAAGCTGGACCAGGTGGCCGAGAGCTTTGGCCTGCCGGTACTGGCCAGACTTCCCATTGACCCTGCCGTAGCAGAAAGCTACGACAACGGCCGGATGGAGGCGGTCAATACCGACCCCATTGCCCCGGTGGTAGAGGCAGTGGAAAAGGCATAAAACACGGGCTGTCCCTCAGGGATAGCCCATTTTATATAAAAAGGACGAGCCGGATGGCTCGTCCCTTTTGCTTATTCGTTGGTGTAGTTGTCGAAATAGCCCTGGATATAGATGATGGGAGTGCCCTTGTCGCCGGAGCCGGAGGTCAGGTCGCACAAAGAGCCAATCAGGTCGGTGAGCCGACGGGGAGTGGTACCCTGGGATACCATGTTGCCCACCAGGCTGGAGCCGTCCTTCTTCTGAATCTCCTGCTTGATAGCATCCCGGAGAGCCTCGCCGGAGAGGGAGGCGAAGTTGTTGTCCGCCAGATACTTGAGCTTCAGCTCATTGGGGGTGCCCTCCAGACCTGCGGTGTAGGCAGGGGAGACAACAGGGTCAGCCAGCTCCCAGATCTTGCCCACGGGGTCCTTGAAGGCGCCGTCGCCGTAGACCATCACTTCCACATGCTTGCCGGTGAGCTCCAGCAGCTTTGCCTGAATGTCCTCCACCAGGTCCTGGCACTCTCTGGGGAACAGCTTTACGGTGTCCTCGGTAGCCTTGTTGGAGCCCAGCAGGCCGTATTTGGCGTTGTAGCCGCTGCCGTCGATGGGAGCGGTCATAATCTCGTCCAGGCCGTAAACCCGCTCAGCGCCGGCGGCCTTCAGCAGCCGCTTGGTGCGGGCACGGGTGTGGATGTCGCAGTGGAGCACATTCTTGGTGTACTTCAGAATGGCCCGGGGGTCGTTGGCGAATACCACTTCCACCTCAGCGCCGCATTCCTTGATCAGGCTGCTGTAATACTCCACATAGTCAACGCCGGTAAAGGGGTGCTTGATGTAGCCGAACAGTTCCCGATAACGCTTCTCATCCAGTACATCCTTGTAGGGGTCTACGCCCTTCTCGTCCATGAGGTCCCAATCAATCAGATGGTTACCCACTTCGTCGGAGGGGTAGCTGAGCATCAGGACTACCTTCTTGCAGCCCTTGGCAATGCCCCGCAGGCAGATGGCAAAGCGGTTACGGCTGAGGATGGGGAAAATCACACCTACGGTTTCTCCACCCAGCTTGTTGTGAATATCCTGGGCAATGTTGTCAACGCTGACGTAGTTGCCCTGGGAGCGGGCCACGATGGCTTCGGTCATAGCCACTACGTCCCGATCTCTGGGAGCCAGTCCTTCCTTCATTGCCTCACGGACACAATCCACGACAATCTTGGAAAGGTCATCTCCCTGACGAATGATGGGAGCCCGGATACCCATCGAAACGGTACCAAACATCCGGCTCATACAAAACACTCCTGTTCTTGAATAGATTGGCGTTTTTATGCACTAAAATCGCCGATATCATTATAATACAATGATATCCATTTGTAAAATAGAATTATCGCAAAAAATAAAATAATTTCAGGAAAAATTTTCTGATAAAATGCAAAGACCCGGCGATAAGCCGGGTCTTTGGGATTCGTAGAAAGACAACCACCCGCTATGCGGGTGAGGCGGAAAAAGTTCTACTTATGGATGGAAATAAAAAACCTCCGATGATAGAGTAATAGCAGGTTCGCCAACCGCTA
>DVFK01000112.1 GCA_018713285.1 Candidatus Faecousia excrementigallinarum | reverse complement strand
AAAACGGGGGTAGGGGTTAACCCCCACCACCCCAGCCAAAGCGAAGGGTCAATCTTCCGATGGTTCCACCCGGGGGATTCTCAAGGGGGGGATAATTCGAGCGGGAGCGAGTTATCCCCCCCTTGAGCCGGACAACTTTCCTTACTTTCTTGCCGGAGGAAGAAAGGAAGGCCCCGCCGGCAAGCGCCCGGAGTGCCTCCGGTGTCAATTTCGCTCGGTAGCTGATGCAGGTCGTCACTGCCCTGACCCGCCCGGTATCGGCGGCGAGTCTCCGCAGACAATGCGCACGGTAGCCTTCTGCGTATCGTTACTTCCCTGACCCGCCCGGTATCGTTACTGCGGTGGAAGTTGGGGCGTTGATAACCTCTATCAAGTACCACCCCAAAAGCAAACCGGAACTGCACCGCCCGCTGGCTCCCTCAGTCACGGCTACCGCCGTGCCAGCTCCCTCCCGGAGGGAGCTATGGGCTTTTGCGTTTCCACATTGGATTTGTGGGAATTGGAAGTGTCTGCTGTGAATCCCTCAGTCGCCTCCGGCGCCAGCTCCCTTTGGCAAGGGAGCCCCGGCGTACCGCCGGTGTCAATTTCGCACGATGGCTTTCTGCTACTCGTTACTTCCCTGCCCCGCCCGGTATCGGTACTGCGGTGCAGGAAGAGGACAGATACAAAAACCCCGCAGCTTTCTTATCAAGCTGCGGGGTTTTGTTTACTTTTGGGCGGGTTTGCCGGTGTAGAGCTGGTAGTAGCGGCCCTTTTCGGCGATGAGTTGATCGTGGTTGCCCCGCTCGATGATTCTGCCGTTTTCCAGAACCATGATACAGTCGGCGTTCTTGACGGTGGACAGGCGGTGGGCAATGACGAAGGTGGTTCTGCCAGCCATGAGCCGGTCCATGCCCTCCTGCACCAGAGCCTCCGTCCGGGTATCGATGGAGGAGGTGGCCTCGTCCAGAATCAGCACCGGAGGATTGGCTACCGCCGCCCGGGCGATGGCCAGCAGCTGCCGCTGACCCTGGCTCAGGTTGCCGCCGTCGCCGGTGAGCACCGTGTGATAGCCCTCCGGCAGACGCTTCACAAAGCTATGGGCGTTGGCCAGCTTTGCCGCCTGGATACATTCCTCGTCGGTGGCGTCGGGACGGCCGTAGCGGATGTTGTCCAGCACCGTGCCGGTGAACAGGTGGGTATCCTGGAGCACCATGCCCAAAGAGCGGCGCAAATCCGCCTTTTTGATCTTGTTGATGTTGATGCCGTCATAGCGGATTTTGCCGTCGGCAATGTCATAGAAACGGTTAATCAGGTTGGTGATGGTGGTCTTGCCGGCGCCGGTGGAGCCAACGAAGGCAATCTTCTGGCCGGGGGTGGCGTACATCTTGATGTTGTGGAGCACCAGCTTATCCGGTTCATAGCCGAAGTCCACATCGTCGAAGGTCACGTCCCCTTCCAGCTTCTTGTAGATAATCTCGCCGGTTTTGGTCTTATGCTTCCAGGCCCAGACGCCGGTGCGCTGGGGGCACTCCGTGAGATTGCCATCGGCATCCTCCCGGGCGTTTACCAGCTGGGTGGTGCCCTCGTCGGTCTCGGGCTTCTCGTCCATCAGGGCGAAAATCCGCTCTGCACCTGCCACAGCCATAACCACGGAGTTCATCTGCTGGCCAATCTGGCTGATGGGCTGGGTGGAGCTCTTGTTCAGGGCAATGAAGCTGATGAGGGTGCCCAGGGTCAGGCCAAACATACCGTTCAGGGCCAGGATGGCACCGATGATGATACACACCACATAGCTGATGTAGCCCAGGTTGCCGTTTACCGGCATGACGATGTTGGCAAAGGCATTGGCCTTATAGGCAGATTCCCGCAGCTCATCGTTGAGCTTGGTAAACTCCTCCAGATTCTTCTCCTCATGGCAGAACACCTTGACCACCTTCTGGCCTGCCATCATCTCTTCGATGTAGGCGTTCACCTTGCCCAGGCTCTTCTGCTGGACGGAGAAGTACTTCCGGGACTTACTGCCGATGAAGCCCATGGCCCGGGTCATGACCCACACCATGAACACCGTCCAGATGGTCAGGGGGATGTTCATATACAGCATGCTGGCGAAGGTGATGACCACCGTCACCGAGGAGTTAATGAGCTGGGGAATGCTCTGACCCATGAGCTGCCGGAGGGTATCCACGTCGTTGGTGTAGACGGACATGATGTCGCCGTGGGGGTGGGTATCGAAATACTTGATGGGCAGGCTCTGCATATGGTTGAACAGCTCCACCCGGATATTCCGCATGGCACCCTGGCAGATAATCACCACAATCCGGTTATACAGGAAGGAAGCCAGGATACCCACCACATAAAAGGCGATGAGCTTCATGAGGGCTCCTGCCAAAGGCCCAAAGTCCGGGTTGGCTACCCCCACCAGGGGCTCCACATAGTCGTCCACCAGGGTCTGCATGAACAAAATGCCGTTCAGGGTGGCAAGGGCGGAAACCAAAATGCACACCACCGCCAGGAAGGAGGCAAGTTTGTAATCCCGGAGCATATACCCCAGAACCCGCTTCAGAATGGGCCAGGGATTGCCCTGGAATTTTGCGCCGTAACTCTTCTGATGCATGGCTTACGCCTCCTTTCCTTCCGGTACCGCATCCGGGGTAGGGCCGTCGAAGTCGCCGCCGCCCTGGGTCTGTACCTGGTAGATTTCCCGGTAAATGTCGTTGTTCTCCAGCAGGTGCTCGTGGGTGTCGAAGCCCACCACCTTGCCGTCGTCCAGCACCAGAATCCGGTCGGCGGACTCGATGGCGGACACTCTCTGGGCAATGATAATCTTGGTCACGTCGGGAATTTCCTCCCGGAATGCCTTCCGGATCCGGGCGTCGGTAGCCGTATCCACGGCGCTGGTGGAGTCGTCCAGAATCAGCACCTTGGGGTTTTTCAGCAGGGCTCTGGCAATACACAGCCGCTGCTTCTGACCGCCGGACACGTTGGTGCCCCCCTGCTCAATCCAGGTTTCGTAGCCCTTGGGGAAGTTCATCACGAAGTCATGGGCACAGGCCTTCTTACAGGCGTCCATGCACTGCTCCTCCGTGGCTTCCTCGTTGCCCCACCGCAGGTTATCCAGGATGGTGCCGGAGAAGAGCACGTTCTTCTGGAGCACCACAGCCACGCTGTTGCGCAAAAACTCCATATCGTAGTCCCGCACATCCACGCCGCCAACCTTGACGCTGCCCTTATCCACATCGTACAGACGGCTGATGAGGGACACCAGGCTGGACTTGCCGCAGCCAGTGCCGCCGATGATGCCGATGGTCTCGCCGGAGTGGATATGGAGGTTAATGTCCTCCAGCACCTCCTCGCCGCCGGTGTGCCGGTAGGAGAAGTGGACATGGGAGAACTCCACGCTGCCGTCTTTCATCTCGTGGATGGGCTCCTTGGGCTGCTGAATGTCGGGGACCTCGGAAAGCACCTCCGCCGCCCGCTTCATGGCGGCAATGCTCATAGACAGCATGACGAACACCATGGAAAGGATCATCAATGACATGAGCACATTCATGATGTAGTTGAAAAGGCTGGACAGCTGGCCGGAGGTAATCTCACCGAACACCACAGACCGGCCGCCGAACCAGGACAAAGACACCATGCAGCCGTAGATGACCACCATCATAATGGGGCCGTTGAGGGCTACCCGCTTTTCCGCCTTTACAAAGAGCTTGTAAAGGTTATTGGCGGCATTGTAGAACTTTTCCTTCTCGAAATCCTCCCGGACGAAGGCCTTGACCACCCGGATGGCGGAGACATTCTCCTGAATCTCTGCGTTCAGGTCGTCGTACTTTTTGAACACCTGGTTGAAAATCCGGGTCACGGTGGCAATCACCAAAGACAGGGCAATGGCCAGGAACACCACAGCCACGAAGAAAATGCTGCTGAGCCTGGGGCTGATGGTGCAGCACATGATGATGCTGAACAGGAACATAAGGGGTGCCCGGATTGCCATACGCAGGCACATCTGGTAGGCGTTCTGGATGTTGGTCACGTCCGTGGTCAGCCGGGTCACCAGACCTGCCGTACTGAACTTGTCAATATTGGCAAAGGAATAGGTCTGAATCTTGCCGAACATGGCTTCCCGGAGATTGCAGGCAAGACCGGCAGACGCCATAGCGCCGTAACGACCAGCCAGCACGCCAAAGGCCAGAGACAAAAAGGCCATCACCAGCATCAGACCCCCATACAGCAGAATCTGGGACAGATTTCCCGCCTGGATGCCCCGGTCAATGACCAGTGCCGAGATAAACGGTATCAGTACCTCCATCACCACTTCCGCCGCCGTAAACACTGGCGTCAGCAGGGAGGCTTTTTTATACTGCTTCACCTGGGCTAAAATCAATTTAACCATACAGTATCCTCCAATCATTTGATTTTTCGCCTGATATTATACTCGTTTTCCCCTTGAATGTGAATTCAGAATATGTTATTATTGATAAGGAAAGCTTATTGATAAAGAGGTGGTTTCTTTGAATACCTTTCAGCTGGAATGTTTCCTGGCGGTGGCGGAGAATTTAAGCTTTGCCCGGGCTGCCCAGCAGCTGCACATCACCCAGCCGGCGGTGACCCAGCAGATCAAGGCTCTGGAAAAGGAGCTGAACGCCAAACTCTTCGCCCGGTCTACCCGCAGCGTCAAGCTCACCCGGGAAGGCGCGGTGTTCCTCTACGATTCCCGGCACATTCTCTCCATTGCCCGGCGGATGACCGATCGGTTTGCAGCGACAGAAAGCTCCACCATGAAGTTTCTGTCTGTGGGCTGCTACAACTATATCTGTCTGTTTCTCATGATTCCTGTGATGGAGTCTCTGAAAGCCCAATTCCCCATGCTCCATCCCCGGCTTCCGGTGCTGCCCTTCAACCACATTTACCGGCTGCTGGACGATGAGGACCTGGATGCGGTGGTGGCCTTCCGGGAGGATTCCTCTATCCGGGTACGGGCTGCCTATCAGGAGCTGACCCAGACCCCCCTGGTCTGCCTGTGTCCCCTGGACAACCCCCTGGCCCGGAGGGAGTCTCTCACCCTGAAGGACCTGGAGCAGGAGCTGCTGGTGCTGTTCAATCCCACCCGGGCTCCCTATCACATCGGCCGGATTCACGGAGAGCTGATGGCCAACCGCCAGCCCGGGGAATTCTACTTCTGCGAAAGCGAGCAGGCCATCATGGTGCTGGTGGCGGCAGGCTATGGGGTCTCCATCCTGCCGGAGATTCTGGTGCCCAAAAACACCCGGGTTTGCGCCATTCCCATCCGGGACTGCCCGCCCCTCTCCTTTGGAATCTACTACAAGTCCATGGAAAACAACCCCACCTTGCAGGAGTTTATTGCCGGGATGCGGGCTTCCTTCCAAAAGAAAAAGTTCCTGCCCCCTCCCGCCGATGACTACCAGGAGGTGCAGGAATGACAGTATCCGGGGTTTATCCCTCCCCTTTGGGGGAGATTCTGCTGACAGCGGACGAAATCGGCCTGACGGATGTGCGGTTCGGGAAAACCCGCTCCGGGGCAGACCGGGAAATCCCCCCGGCCCTTCTTCCGGCAGCCCGGTGGCTGGACAGGTACTTTGCCGGGGAGCAGCCCGGGGAACTTCCCCCACTGCACCCGGTGGGCACCCCTTTTCAGATGGAGGTGTGGGCAATGCTCCGGGAGATTCCCTACGGAAAAACCTGCACCTATGGAGATCTCTCCCGGCGCTTTGACCGCCCCATGTCTGCCCAGGCCATTGGCGGCGCCGTGGGAAAAAACAAGCTCTCCCTGTTCCTCCCCTGCCACCGGGTTATCGGCACCGACGGCAGCCTCACCGGCTACGCCTGGGGTCTTTGGCGGAAGGAATGGCTTTTGAAGCTGGAAGGGAGTCTTTGACCCGGACAGGGACAGCACACCATGTCAGGATTTTTGCTGCCGCCTCTGCTATACTGATACCCGACAGGAGGGAACAACATGGAATGGATTACCGGTATTCAAAGCGCCATCAACTACATCGAAGACCACATCACGGAGGAGCTGGACTATGAGGAGATTGCAAAGGAAAGCTTTTCCTCCCCCTTTCATTTCCAGCGGGTGTTCAGTATCCTTTGCGGGTATACCCTGGGAGAATATATCCGCAACCGCAGACTGACTCTGGCAGGAGCGGAACTGGCAAACACCCAGGAAAAAGTGATTGATGTGGCCTATAAGTATGGCTACGACAACCCGGAGAGCTTTGCAAAAGCATTCCAGAAATTCCATGGCATTCCCCCGTCCCAGGCCCGGGGCCGGGGCGTGATGCTCAAATCCTTTTCCCGCCTGTCCATCAAAGTTTCTTTGGAAGGTGGTAGTGTTATGAATTACAGAATCGAAGAGAAACCCGCCATGGTGCTCACCGGCTACAAGCGCCACTTCACCGGTTCCCCCAATGACAAACAGGATCAGGATCACAATTTTGCCTGTGAAACCCGGCTGGAGCAGTATATTCTGGAAGGGATGTGCCGGGAGCATGAAACCGTCTATCAGGTCCTGACCAACTTTGACCCGGAGGGATACGACTTTTACTTTGCCTATCAATTCCCCCAGTGGGCACTGGAGGATATGGATGAGCTGCCCCCGGACATTACAGCCCGTTTCGAAAATGTGCCCGTTCCCGCCGGATGTTACCTGGTGTGCGAAACAGAGCGGTGCCAGTTCCCCACAACAAAAATGGATACCCTTCGAAAAAAGGCTATTGGAGAATGGCTCCCCACCTCCGGCTACGCCCTGCGGGAAGCCCCGGAAATCGGTGTGATTCACTGGTTCTGGGAGGAGGGCAATGACAAGCGGAACAATTCCCGTTACTGCGAGCTGTGGCTGCCCATTGCAAAGAAGTAATCCCAAATCGCCCCCGGAGGGAAATTCCTCCGGGGGCGTATACCGTCAGCCGTTATTCAGCTTGTTCAGCTTTTGGTTGATTTTTTTCAGGGAGCGCTTCCAGATGCCGTACTGAATCACCCAGGCCAGGGCGAAAATGGCGGTAAAGATTCCCAGGTAAATGAGAAATCCCACCACGCTGCGGTGCATCCACCGGAGGATATAGGCCGCCAGGAGAAGCACCGTGGCATTGACCAAGAAGTATACCCCGGTCTGCTTCAAAAGGCTCCACCTATCCATCTGCCAGACCCGGGAACTGACGGAAAAGCTCACGCCAATACAGCCGTACAGGAGGGTTTGGAGAGTAACCGCCTGCAGCTCACTCCCCATTTCGGCAATCAGCTCCGGCATACAGGGGTAGAAGCCTCCGTCCCCCCGGGCGAAGGAGAGCAGAATGGTAATCACGTGGCCAATGGCAATGCCCAGGGAAAATCCCCACAGGGCGGACAAAAGAACCTGTTTTTTCATGGTATTCACCTCATATTCCCAGAATTTTCTTGATTTTCGGCACATACCGCCGGGACACATAGGAAGTGGTGCCGTCACAGAGCCGGATGGAGATGGTGCCGCTGAAACTCAAATCGAAGGACAGAGCCTTTTTCAGATTCACGATTTCCGAGTTGGAAATCCGCACGAAGGTGTCCTTATCCAGCCGTTCCTCCACCTGGTACAGCCGCAGACGAAGCCCATACTCGCCCTTTCCCGTCACCGCCGTGACCTTTCCGCCGCCGGCAAAAATCCGGACGATCTCCCCCGGCTCCAGGATGTACGCCCGCTCCTCCCGGAAGCCGGTAATCACCCCCAAAGGCTCCTCCGACAGATACCGGATAAGGCCGCTCACCTCCCCGGTGACACCGGCGGTGTAGATGACAACCTTTGGCTCCGGGTATGCCCGGTCTATCTGGATTTCGTATTTCATGGTGCCTCCCTCCTTGTGGCTACATTATAAAAAATAACCCAACCATCCGCAACCGATTTTCCATAAGTGGTTTCATTGGACGGATAAGTGGTATCCTGGCGGCATGGTTTTGGGGGAAAGATTTTCCGCATAACTTTCTTCCTGCCGGGAATTCTTTATGGGAAGGACATGGTTTCTTTACAATATATTCATTACTTTTTTATCGATATATATTGACTTATTTGAAAAAACATGATACCATGCCTTCAACAAACACAAGGAGGTACACACATGAAAGGTTTTGCAATGCGAAAGATTGGCTCCACCGGCTGGGTGGAGAAGGAGCGGCCCCAATGCGGCCCCTTGGATGCCATCTGCCGTCCCCTGGCTCTGGCACCCTGCACCTCGGACATCCACACCGTCTGGGCCGGTGCCATTGGTGACCGGAAGGACATGATTCTGGGCCACGAGGCTGTAGGCGAAGTGGTGGAGGTTGGCGCCTTAGTCAAAGACTTCAAGCCCGGCGACCGGGTCATCATCACCGCCATCACCCCGGATTGGAGCACTCTGGAGGCCCAGGGCGGCTTCCCCATGCACTCCGGCGGTATGCTCTCCGGCTGGAAGTTCTCCAACTTCAAAGACGGCGTGTTTGCAGAATACTTCCATGTGAACGATGCCGACGGGAACCTGGCCCACCTGCCGGAGGGGATGGACCTGGGAGCTGCTACCATGCTGGCGGATATGGTGCCCACAGGCCTCCACGGTGCAGAGCTGGCGGACATCACCTTCGGTGACAATGTGGCGGTCATCGGCATCGGCCCGGTGGGTCTTATGGCGGTGGCGGGAGCAGCTCTGCGGGGCGCTGCCCAGATTTACGCCGTGGGCTCCCGGAAGAACTGCGCTGACCTGGCGCTGGAATTCGGCGCCACCCGGATTGTGAACTACCGGGAGGGCGACATTGTGGAGCAGATTCTGGACCTGACCCGGGGTCAGGGGGTGGACAAGGTGATTGTAGCCGGCGGCGACAACAACACCTTCACCCAGGCTCTGAAAATTCTCAAGCCCGGCGGAATCATTGGCAACGTGAACTATCTGGGGGAGGGCGAGAGCGTGCCCATCTCCCGGCTGGACTGGGGCTGCGGCATGGGTCACAAGCAGATTCGGGGCGGCCTGATGCCCGGCGGACGGCTCCGTGCCGAGAAGCTGGCCCGGCTGGTGACCGCCGGACGGATTCACCCGGAGAAGCTCATCACCCACACCTTCCACGGTCTTGAGAACGTGGAGCCTGCCCTGATGCTCATGAAGGACAAGCCCAGAGATCTCATCAAACCTCTGGTGATTCTGGACTAACCCCAAAGCAATACCCCCCTTCCGGAGCCATCGCCCCGGAAGGGGGCTTTGTGCGTGGGGTTTAAAAAATATTTTGAATCTTTGCAACACTTTTTTCCTTTCATTCGTTATCCAGACAGAAAGGGGGGCGGAAGCCTTGTGGGAGGAACTGTATGAGCGGCACTACCGGGAGCTGTCCGGCTATGCCCAGCGCATGAGCGGCAGTCCGGAACTGGGGGAGGATCTGGTGCAGGATACCTTCCTCCGGGCCCTCCAGAATCCCGGGGTTCTGGAAGATCTGACCCCTACCAAGCAGCGGGCATGGCTCTACCGCACCCTGAAAAATCTATACTTTGACCGGTGGCGGCGGGGGATTCTGGAGGCGGCTTACCTGGAAACCCTCCGGGAGGAACCCCAGTGGGATAAGGGGATTCAGGAGATTGAAAACGCCCTGGTGCTCCAAGCCCTGGAGCCTCTGGACAAAGCCATCTTCCAGCTGCGATTTGAAGAGGGCTGCACCGCCCGGGAGATTGGGGAAATGCTGAACCTGCCTCCGGGCACCGTCCGCAGCCGCCTTTCCCGGTGCCGGAAGTACTTAAAGGAAAATCTGGAATAAATATGGAGGAAAAGACTATGGCTAAGAAACTCATTATCAACTGCTCCACCTGCGACGCCCGGAACGCCCGGGAGGAGACCTACGCCCACTACGAGAGCATCGTCATCAACTGCGCCACGGTGCTGACCAACGACACCGGCAAGGCGGTTCTGAACAAGCTGCCCTTCTCCCTCAACTGTGCCAATGTTCAGGAAGTGCCGGAAGGTACCCAGCTGCGCACCGCCAACGGAAGCACAGAAATCAAAAGCGGGGATACCGTCTCCCAGGAGCCTTACTTCCTGGTGGTAAACGGCTCTGTCACCATCGGCTCCCATACGGAAAAGCAGCTGGAAGCCTGCGTGGGCATGTGTGTCAACGGTTCCCTCACCTGCCCGGAGAGCATCTATCCCCAGCTGAAGAATGTGAGGGTCAACGGCTCCACCACCTGCTATCCCGATGGGGCAATTCTTCTCAAGCGCAACGCCGTCATTGACAAGCTCTTTACCCTTCGGGCGAAAAACGCCCTGTACTGGGCTTCCCGGCGGATCATTTTCACCGATCTGACCCTGGACGCCCAGGCGCTGGCTGCCAGAGGCGCAACCTTCTCCGCCCAGGAGGTGATTGTGGCTCAGTCCCTGCTTGAGTCCCTCATCGACCGGATTGACGAAAAGGCGGAGATTGTGGTGGTACCCGACGGCACCGCCGTGGTGCTGGACGATCTGACCCTGGACGGCGCAGCCCTGGGGCGGTACGGCAAGCAGCTGTATGTCGTTGGGGATGTGACGGTTCCGGAGGACGGGGGTGTGCTGGATGAGATTTCCTACCTGAATGTCCGGGGGGATGCCCGGGTGCCGGAGGCCTACCGGGAACTGCTGCTTTCCCTTCTGACGGACATTGCCGGAGAGGTGCGGCTGGCAAAGCCCAACGGCTCCCGGATTTCCGACAAGCCCCTGGTAAAGATTACCCGCTGGATGCTGGAGCAGCAGCCCAAGGGGCTGGAAGTCTGTGACTGCGTCGTGGTGAAGATTGCAGAGGACATTCCCAAGGAGCTGATTGCCAGGAGCCTGCACATCCGGGACTGCGCCGATGTGACCTGCACCCCGGAGCAGGAGGATGCGGTGACCATGATTTGCGAGGACGTGGGCAATATTGGCAGCAAGCCCAGCCCGGAAGGGGTTGGCGGTCTGCTGGGAGGCGTCCTCAAGGGGATTCAGGGCGTCCTGGATACCAAGGTGGTCAATGCGGCGGACTACGTGCTGTAAGAAAGGAGCAGCCTATGAAAAAGAACAAGCACCCCCGGCAATGGTACGAAAGTGAAGGCTGCTGGAACTGCGAGCCGGAGGATCTGGCGAACATGAACCTGCGGTGCAGACCGGTTGTCAAGCGGAAGCCCCGAAAAATTCTCTGCTGTAAGTAAATAAGGGCTTCCCATAACCACATATTTTTGCTATTATAGCCCCGAGCCCTTCCCTGGGTCGGGGCTATGTCCCGGGAAGGCAGATAGAAGAAAGGAAAGAACGGACTATGAAAAAAGCAAAAAGCATTCTTTGGGGTCTGGTGCTGGCGGCCTTTGGCGTGCTGCTGGGGCTGCGGGCGCTGGACATTGTGGATTTTTCCATTTTCTTTGACGGCTGGTGGACCCTGTTTCTCATCGTCCCCTGCGCCATCGGTGTGGTGACCGACCGGGACAAAACCGGAAACCTGGTGGGCCTTGCCATCGGTGTGTTTTTGCTCCTGGCCTGCCAGGATGTGGTGGGCTTTGATATGCTGTGGAAACTGCTGGTGCCGGCCATTATTGTGATTATCGGCCTTAAGATGGTTTTCCGGGGCATCTTCGGCAAAAAGACCTCCAAGACATTTATCTTCCGGAATCCGGGAAACCGGAACACCTTTGCCGCCTTCTCCGGTCAGACGGTGGTGGTAGACAAGGAAAACTTTGAAGGGGCAGAGGTCAGCGCCGTGTTCGGGAGCGTGGAGTACGATTTGCGAAAAGCCCTGATTACCCAGGACTGCGGCCTCAAGGTCTCCGCCATCTTCGGGGGTGTGGACATTTTTGTGCCGGAGAATGTGAACGTGGTGGTGAACTGCACCTCCATCTTCGGGGGCGTTGACACCCAGGTGCCCCCCAGACCCGGCTGCCCCACCCTGTATATCACCGGCACCTGTATGTTCGGGGGGGTGGATGTGAAATGAGCGGCGTACAAAAGGCGATCAAATACGCGGCCATTGCCTTCGGCATTTTCCTGATTGTGTCCATCGCCGGAGGGCTTCTGAGCATTCTGGGATTTTTCCACCTGCTGGGGGACGGGGATGTGCTGGACACCCCCAGAACCTATCCCATCGCCCAGGATGTGAACAGCCTGGAGCTGGACATCTCCGCCGCCCGGCTCCGCATTGTCCAGGGGGATAGCTTTGCCTTAGAGAGCAACCTGGAAAAGCTGGAGATTTTGCAGGAAAACGGAAAGCTCACCATCCGGGAATCGGGGAAATCCTGGTTCTCCCTGGGGTTTGACGGTGCCGTGACCCTGACGGTGCCGGAGGACTGTGTGCTGGAAGATGTGCAGATTTCCACCGGCGCCGGAGAGGTAAACGTGGAGGGACTTGCCGCCCGGGAAGTCGAACTCTCCCTGGGGGCAGGCAAGGCGGAGCTGCAAGGGCTTACCGCCCTGGACTCCGGCAAGCTGGAAGGGGGTGCCGGGAAAATCACCCTGGAAAACGCCGCCCTTCACAACTTCCGGCTGGAGCTGGGGGTAGGAACCCTGGACTTTTCCGGCAGTCTTACCGGCACCAGCACCCTGGACTGCGGTGTGGGCTCCGTGGAAATGCACCTGACAGGAAGCCAGGAGGACTACACCTTCTCCGTGGAGAAGGGCCTGGGCAAAATCTCCATTGCCGACCACTCCGCCTCTGACGGAGAGGTCGTCGGCAGCGGAAGCAACGCCCTGGCCGTCTCCGGGGGAATTGGCAGCATCCGAATTGACTTTACTTCGTGATAAATGCCCCATGTCTAAAATAGACATGGGGCATAATGTTTTGGGAACGGTCACAAATAACTACCCTGAATTTCAAATTCGTACCCCGAAGGGGTACACCTCACTTATTCACTATTCCCTATTACCTATTACTTTCCAAAAATCGACCCCTCGATTTTAGTGAAGAGTGAATAGTGAATAGGGAATAAGTAAAAATCGACAAGCCCCTGACGGTGCTTGTCGATTTTTGGTGCCGGTGACCGGGATCGATTTACATTTTTGCCTTTGGCAAAAATAGTGGTTGCCCCCAGTGTGCGCACTGGGGGACGGAACCTGCCCCCGGCAGGTTCCACTGCTATGGGTTCGATTCCGGTTCTCTTGACATAGAAATCCCCGGAAGGGCGTTGCCCTTCCGGGGATTTCTGGTGCCGGTGACCGGGATCGAACCGGTACGCTTTTTAGGGCGAGGGATTTTAAGTCCCTTGTGTCTGCCTGTTCCACCACACCGGCGTGGCTCCTGGTATCATATCACAAAACCCGGAAACCGTCAAGTGTTCTCCCTGGGGAGGGCGTCTTTTCATGGGTTCAGGCAGGTGGGATTTTTTCCAGGGCAAGGAGGCTGTCCTTTCGCACCCTACTGCCCTTTTTCCAGGCGTAGAGGCACACCCCCAGAATGCCCAGGCTCACCGCTCCGGCAACAACCGAGCCCAGGGTCGAGCCATTTTGAAGACCCGCCCGCAAAAGCAGACCCATCAGCACCCAGCCCCAGGCCGCCATCCCCAGCAGCCGGCAAAGGTACACAAAAAAGGCCTGGTGCAAAATCTCTGGGCAGGGCTTGCAGGTTACCTGCACCGCCTCCACCCCATCCCCGGAGACCGTCACCCGGGGGGGCTGGTACTTTCCTGCCGGTTTGGTTACCCCGATGGTGCAGGCTGTATCCTTCCGGGGGGTGAGGGTCACCTGAATGTCATAGGGGATTTTATCCTCCCAGGGGGTGTCCTGCTGCAAAGCCGCCTGAATGGGGGCGGTGAGGAAAATGCCCAGGGCCGCCAGCGCCTTTCCCCGGGGTGACATAGGCTTTTCCCGGCATATGGTGACAGCATCTCCTTCCGCCACGTCCACCACCACCTCCTGCTCCGAGAGGTAGCGGGGCTTTCCTCCCTCCATGACATACAGAAGGCAGTGGGAGGGGGTTTTTCCGTACAGACAAAGACGGGCCATATCCAATCCTCCTTTTGAAAAATCCGGGCAGAGCCGGGGCTTTTTGCCAAAAAAGGCGCCGCAACTGCGACGCCTTTTTCAGAAAACTCAGCTGAACAGACCGCTCAGGCTGTTGCCCAGGCCGCCAATCAGACCGCCCATGGCGCTGACCAGCACGCTTTCCAGAACCTTGTAAATCACCAGGTAGGACAGCAGCAGCACCACAGCCAAAACCAGGCTCACCACCAGGATGGTCACCAGGTTGTCCTTCTTCTTCATGCCGGCAAACAGCAGCTTGGCATTGAGCACAGCCGCAGTCACCACAGCCAGGGCGATGAAAATGCCGCCGATGGTTGCGGAAATCAGGGTGAAGATACCAGCCACAAAAGCGATGATGGCGGGGCAGACATTCACGCTGGCGCCGGTAATCAGCGCCTTCTGCCAGTTCACCTGCTCCTTCTTCAGCACCTGCATCAGAAGCACAATCAGGAAGGGCACCAGGGTGGAAATCAGCCACACCAAAAAGCCCATCCAGATGGAAGTACCGGTCACATTTACGCCTATGTATTTCAGGGCGTCCTTGGCAGGTCCCAGCATACCCCCCAGAATCATCAGGCAGCTCAGAACATAAAGCACCAGGCCGCCGCCCAGAAATACCAGAGCGGTGGGCATCTTCACGTGGACGCCCATGGGGTCATTCAGAAGGCCCTTGGCGGCGTTGGGTGCGCCCTTGAAAGCATCCCCTACAGCCTTGCCCACATCACTGCCGGCAGGGGCTGCCTGCTGCTGGGGCTGCTGATACGGTTGCTGAGGCTGCTGTTGTGCCTGCCGGGCCTGCTGAGCCGCCTGGGCACCGGGGCAGGAGCAGCTCTGTCCTTCCGGGACTTCTCTGCCACAGTATCTACAAAACATATCTTTCTCCTCCCACAATTCATTTCTATTTGAGCTTCCGGGTACGCCCCGGAAGAAACTCACGAAAAACCATACAGAAATTTTAGCATTCTATGAACAAAATGTCAATATAGACGGGGGATTTAATTCTCCGGGGTCATGGGGGTTTGCAAATACTGCTCCCAGGGGAAGGCTTCCTGGGTGCTGTTCCAGCCGAAAGCCTCCCGGATTCCGGCGCACAGGGCAATGAGCTTTGCTTGCAAGGCCTCTCCCTGGAATTTATCCGCCCCGTTTTCCGTCACGGCATAGTAGAAAATCTGCTTCCGGTCCTCTGTGGGGTAGGACATGGAGATTTCATTCACAAATGCCGGATTGTCCCCTTCCAAAAAGGCGGTCAAATCCTCCGGCACTTCATAGCTCAGGGCATAGGCAAAGCCCTCCGGGTTATACTTTTCGTTCCAGTCGTCCAGTTCCCGGCTGTTGCCCATGACCCGACTGTCCACCACAGCCCCCAGACCCAGCAGCAGTTCCTCCTCCGCCTTTCCCATGGTGGGGACGAAGATATGGGGGTTCCGGCCGCTCCACACCGGGGTGCCGGGGCTGGGCGTATCCACGCTGCGCACCAGCTCCACATACATCTTTACGCCCCCGGTACTCTTGGTGGCAAAGTAATTGGGGAGCGTTTGCAAAACCTTCTCGATTCCATCCAGGGTTTTCTCGATGGCCGCCACCTGGTACTCGGTGGTGTAGGCATAGTCTCCGGGTACCTCCTCCGGCTGGGAAATGCGGATTTCCACCCCATAGGTGCGGTTCAGCTCATCAATCCGGGTCTGGCATTGGGCAAGCCCTTCCGTATCCGGATTGTCCCGGGTGTAAAGGGGAGCAAGGTAGAGAGCCTGCTGGGTCACCGGGGTTTTTTCCGGGTCCCAGCGGTACAGATTTTTTGCCCCGTCCTGCTCCATCAGCAGGTACAAAAAGGTTCCGTCTCCGTCCACCCGGAGGAGCTTTCCCGCCGGGCTCACATCCACCCGGCTGGTCATCTTCCCGGATTCCAGGTCGTACAGCTCCAGCACCTGGGAATCCTCCTGGCAGGTGAGAAGTCCGTTCAGGGAGAGCACCGGAAACAGGGTCTTTCCCGTCAGATCTCCGGTGAAGCACTGGGCTTCCCCGCCCCGGGTACCCACCACCTGCTGCTCCACAGCGCCGTCCCGAATCCGGCAGTAGTATTGTGCCTGCCAGGTGGAAAGGGACAGAAGCTCTACCCCTTCCCCTGTGGTCTGGCCGGTTTCCCCGCTGATGTAGAGAACTTTCTGGGAATCGTCCATCCGGCAGGCCAGCACATCCCCGTCAAAGTAGCTGCCGGTAATCTCCGGCTGACCCTCCCCGAAGCTTCGCAGGAGGGCAGAAAAGCCGGTTTCCATGTCCAGCACCCGCACCTGTCCCGGCACGCAGTAGTAGATTTTCCCGTTTTTCAGGCTGACCACCGGGTGGTCAGCGTCCTCCGGCAGAGGAATCTGCTGCTGGTGCTCCAGCCGGTTGCTGAGCACCAGCACCTGCCGGGAATCTTTCAGATAAACGGCAGCCTGCTGTCCGTAGACCGTAATATTCTCTATACTTACAGACTGGTTCAGAGGAAACTGGGCTTCCTGCAAGCCCGATTCTCCCAGGAGGGTCAGGTTCCTCGCCCCGTCCAGAAGGAGGGGCCTTCCATCCAGAAGCAGAAAGTCCTGAATTTCCCCTTCCGTCCGGCACAGAAGCACCCCGCCCCGGGTCTGTTTCTCCATCTCGCTGGGCTGGTAGCCCAGGGGCTGGGTTTGGGCAGGTTCGGTTGGGCTTTGGGTGGTTTCCCCGGAATTGACCGTACAGCCTGCCAGCAGCAGGGTCAGAAGCAATAGTGCAATGGTTTTTTTCAAATCACTGTCTCCTTGCCAAAGTGTAATCGTCCCCCTGTCGGTAATAGGGGCAGCGGCCCTGGGGTTGGACAAAGGCCCGGTAGAACTCGTCCTCGTCCAGCTCCATCATACAATAGTATTCATCTTCCTCCTGGTCGTAGTCGTAGTACCAGCAGGTATCGCAAAGACTATCCATCAGTCTGCCTCCAAAATCCGGAAGGAAAATTCCCCGTTTTCGTACACCAGGCAGCTGTGGCTGCCGTCCTTGGGGATGGACACGCTGCCGGGATTCAGGCACCGCACCCCCTCCACCGCACAGTCCTGCTTCACGTGGGTGTGTCCGTAGAGGAACAGGTCTCCCGGATTCAGCCGGGGAAGGTTCTGGGGATTTTCATGGTGGCCATGGGTCAGGTAGAAGGTTCTGTCCTCCACCATCAGCTGGGAATAGGGTGCCATGCAGGGAAAGGGCAGCACCATCTGGTCCACCTCTGCCTCGCAGTTGCCCCGGACGCAGAGGATTTTCTCCGCCAGCGGGGACAGCAGGGCGATGACCGCCTTGGGGGCGTACTCCCGGGGCAGGTCGTTCCGGGGGCCGTGGTAGAGGATGTCCCCCAGAAGCACCAGCTTATGGGGCTTTTCCCTCTCATAAACTTCCAGCAGCTTCCGGCACCAGTAGGCAGAGCCGTGGATGTCGGAAGCAATGAGCAATTTCATGGTTATTTCCTCCCTTCCCTGTTATGCAGGGTAGTAAGATAATCCGCCACATCAAAAGGCTCCAAAAGGGCGTTTTGGGGCAGGTACAAAGGATGGTGGGGGTGTCCTGCCTTGCTCCGCTTTCCGGCGCTGTACCATTTTGCCCCGTGAGCCTCCCCCACCGCCAGCAAATCCTCCAGGCACTGGGACAGGTAGTCCCGCTTCTCGATGATGGTGCCCCAGGCCGCCCAGATGCCCGGCTGCTCGGAGATGGACAGCACATAGGAAAAGGCCTGCAGGTTCTCCCGGTGCAGCTGGGGGTTGCACACCTTTTCCATGGTGTCCGGGTCGGTGGCTCGCTGGGCGTAGACATTGAACATGATGAAGCTGTCGTAGCCGTTTCCCAGGGCAATCCGCTCCACGGATTTTAAGGTGTTGTCCAGTCGCCCCGGCTGGGCGGTGGAGGGGTTGATGCCCACACAAATCAGGGGATTTTTCCCCCGGGTTCCCAGTATGTAACGGTATTCTGTGTAAAAATTGGGCACATACAGCCATTGGCTTACATCGTACTCCGGGTTTTCCCGGTTTGCGGCTTCCAGAGCCTCCCGGAAGGGAAGAAGCGCAAGCTGGCTGGTGGCAGTGGATGGAATGTGCATGGCTCAGCCTCCCATGGGGGGGAACCAGCAATGCTGGTCAGGCTTATAAAAATCACATTCCTCCTGGCGTCTTCCGGTCTGCTCCAGCCACTTGGCGAAGGCCTTGTCCAGGAAGGGGTACACCCCGGTCATAGCCGCCTGGAGCTGCACCGTCCGGCCGTCGTCCATATACAGCTCAATGAGCAGATTCCCGGAGGCGTTGTAAAGCTGCTGCCCGGTAATCTGACCGTAACGGTAAACGGTGCTCCGCTTTCCGAAGGTGGTGACAAGAAAGGTCTCCTGGTCGTAAAACACCCCGAAGGTCATGTAGTACACCACCAGGGCAATGCCCACCACCAGAATGATACTGCCGCCGGCAATGAGAATCCAGCCGTTGGTAAGCCCTGAGAAAATCGCCGCCAGTCCCAGCACCGCCAGAATCAGCCCGAAGGAGCCGTACCGCTTATTCAGCCGCACCGCAAGGCCGGAGTGGTGCTGCTGCTGATTCCGGAACACCCGGGTAAAGCCCTTGTCCACCAGATAGCAGCCGCCGAACACCACCGCCATCACCACAATTACTGCCACATATTCCATGTCTTTCTCCTTCATTTATGGGCAGAGCACCAGATCCACCGGCACGTCAAATTCCTCCACCGGCAGGTTCTCCACCATCTGAAATTCATAGCACAGAGCCACCGTGGGGTGCTCCGGCTCCTTTGCCAGAAACCGGTCGTA
Organism: Candidatus Faecousia excrementigallinarum; assembly: GCA_018713285.1. GTDB lineage: Bacteria > Bacillota > Clostridia > Oscillospirales > Oscillospiraceae > Faecousia > Faecousia excrementigallinarum. The sequence goes on along the minus strand of DVFK01000112.1, from coordinate 24,085 downwards.
AAACCCCCCGCCGTAGCCAATCCGGTGTCCCTCCCGGTCAAAGGCCAGACCGGGCATGAGCACCAGGGCGTGAGGGTCCTCCGCCACCGGGGAATCGGCAACAGGCTCCGGGATTCCCCCGTAGCCCGGGGCCACCTGGCTTAAATCCTCCAGGTACAAAAAGCGCATTTCCTCCCCGTAGACCTTGGGGACGGCGACCCGCTTACCCTCTGCCAGGGCCTTTGCCAGAATGGGCAGGGTCTGCACCTCCTGGTTGTAGGACAGGTAGCCGTAGAGGGTATGGGCTTTCCGATATTGCTCCGTATTTATGAGTTTTTCCATGAGAATCCGGCTCTTTTCCCGGATTTCCTCCGGGGTCATGGCCCGTTTCTTCTCCCGGATTTCTTTTCTTAGCTGCTTTTTATCCATTGGCTGCCTCCTCCCGGGGACGGTACATCCGGAACCACAAAAAGATTGCCGCCTGGCCGGGGATGCCCAGCAAAAATACCTTCCAGGTGTTCCAGTGAAGGAAAATCAAAAGGCTCACAAAGATGCTAAGCAAAGTGCCCCACATGATGACAGAGATGTACCACTCGTTCCGGCGAAAATCCCGCCAGGCTGAGCGCAGGCTCAGAAGCACAATGGCGTTCACCGGAACGGCATAAAAAAAGGAAACCCAGCTGTTGGGGTAGCCGATGGAGGAAATCACCACAAAAAACAAAAGCGCCACAAACCACACAAGCAGGGAGCACAGCATACAGATAATGCCCTTGTCCGCCTTTCGCTTCATGGTTTTGGTGATGACCTTGTCCACAGTGCGCTCCACCACATTGGCATCCTCCGGCAGCGCCTCCGGGTCCCGGAGGAGGTCGTCCACAGTCACCTCAAACAGCTGGCTCAGCTGCACCAGGGTGATTACGTCCGGCATGGACTCGCCCCGCTCCCACTTGGAAATGGCTTTATCGGAATAATTCAGCTTCTCCGCCAGGGCAGCCTGGGTCAGATGAAACTGCTTACGGTAGGACACAAGATTGGCACCCAGCTGTTTTTTCAGCTTTTCGTCGTTCATATTTCCCCTCCTGCACATATTTAACCTATTTTATCAAATTTCCCCGGGTATTTCAACCACAAATAAGGTTCCAATGCAAAATGAGAGTTTTACACCAGACATTTACGCCCAATTCCCAGAACCCATCCGGTATTGTTCCCATGCGGAAGGCTTCCGCAAATACCTCCCTCCGGGAGGGAGGTGGCTTGGGGCGCAGCCCCAAGACGGAGGGAGCCATCGGGCGAATATCCAATTCCAAGGACAGGGGGGTACCTCCCCGGCGGTATGGAGAACCTGCGGCAAGTGCCGACACAAAAGCAAACCAACAGCTTACCGCCCGCAGGCTCCCTCAGTCACGCCTCCGGCGTGCCAGCTCCCTCCCGGAGGGAGCTATGGGCGGGTGCGTTTTATGGGAATTTTTGCTTTTAGAAGGATTTTTCCGTGTTTTAGCTAAATAGAAATTGGAAAAAGGAGGGAGAACCCCCGGTTTTGGAGACTCTCCCTCATCTTTACTTACTTTTCCAAACTTCCGCTTTACAACAAGCCCTTGGTATATATTTTCAGTCTTCCGGGAAAAGCTGCTGGTAGCAGTACTGCATAATCGCCCTTCTGGTGACGATGCCGATGAAGGCGTCCTTGTCGTCCACCACCGGGACAAAATTCTGGGTGCTGGCCCGGCTGATGAGCTCGTGCATCCCCGTATGTACCCGCACCGGCACATTGTCCTTCCGGCGGGTGATCTCCATAATCTTCCGGGCCTCTGCCTGGCGCATATCCATGTAGCACATATTCTTCAGGGCCCAGAGAAGATCCCCCTCTGTCAGCGTGCCCCGATACTCTCCCCGCTTGTTCAGGATGGGAAGGGCGGCGTAACCTGCGGTCTCCATCCGTTCCAGCGCCTGGCGGATGGTGAAATCGTCATAAACGAAGGAACACATGGCCTTCGGTGTCAGGAAAAACAATATGTTATTATTCATAGCGGCTCCTTATTTGCGCATCATTGGCAGCTTCCGCTACCACTAACATTATATCACAGTTCCCTCCGAAAATCATGGAAACTTATTGTGAACATCCCTTGCCTGCGCCGAAAATACCCGCCTGATTTTATGCAAAATGACCAGTTCTCCCCCTTCTCTACTGTCAGGAGAGGCGGCTATCCCCTCTGGAGAGAGGGAAAAACCCCCGGGAGGGTGCAAACGGGGCAGTTCTTGGGTATAATATTTCCAAATCCTGAAAGGCGGTAACCCCTATGGCAAAACGCATCCCCTTGTCCCAGCGGCTTCTTCCCAACTACACCCGGGGAGAGGAGCTGATGAATATGATCACCCACATTGTAGGCGGCGGCTTCGGCGTGCTGGCTCTGGTGCTGGGGCTTGTGCGCACCGTCCCTGGTGATGCCCCCCTGCCCATTCTGGGGGTGCTGATTTATGGGCTGTCCCTCATCGCCCTTTACACCGTGTCCAGTGTGTATCACGGTCTGCCCGCAGGCATGGGCAAGAAGGTCATGCAGGTCATTGACCACTGCACCATCTACGCCCTCATCGCCGGCACCTACACCCCCATTCTCATCAGCGCCTTCCTCCCCAGAAATCCCGCCCTGGGGTGGAGCCTCCTGGCGTTGGAGTGGGTTCTGGCTGCCATCGCCTGCACCCTCACCGCCATCGACCTGCGGAAGTTCCGGGTGTTCTCCATGATTTGCTACATCGGCATGGGCTGGGCCATCCTCCCCTTCTGGCGCATCACCGCCCTGTATATCGGCACCCCCGGCTTTGTACTGTTGCTTCTGGGGGGCATCTCCTACACGGTAGGCGCCATCCTCTACGGCATCGGCTCCAAACGGCCCTGGTTCCACAGCGTGTTCCACATCTTCGTAGTCCTGGGAAGCCTCTTGCAGTTTCTTTCCATCTTCTTCTACGTCCTGTAGGCGGCGAGTGGCCGCAGCCAATTTCGCACGGGAATCTTCTGCAAATCGTTACTGCCCCTCCAGCGCCCGGTATCGTTCTATGGTGCGATGCCGGGCTTTTTCGTGCTCTCAATCGACAGCGTGGGATAAAAACGCCCCAAAATTCCGCAAATCTAAAACGGGGGCAGCAGCCAAAACATACCACCCGAGCCCAAGCGAAGGGTCAATCTACCGACGGTTAGGGGGGATTCTTAAGGGGAAACACCGAACGGGAGTGAGTTGTTTTCCCCTTAAGCCGGCTTCTTTGCGTACTTTCTTGCCGGAGCAAGAAAGTAAGGCCCCGCTGGCAAGCGCTTGCAGAAGGCTGATTGGATAACAGACCCAAAAGCTGTAACCGGGTGACGATAACCACCAGCAAGTACCGCCCCTTCATCAAACCGGAACTTCACCGCCCGCTTGCTCCCTCAGTCACCTGCGGTGACAGCTCCCTCCCGGAGGGAGCTGCGGCGAGTCGCCGCTGACAATTTCGCACGATAGCTTTCTGCGAATCGTTCTTTCCCTGACCCGCCCGGTATCGTTCTATGGTGCGATACCGGGCTTTTTCAGACTTTCAATCGACAGCGTGGGAAAGAAGCAACCCATAAACACACAATCCAAAACGGGGGTAGGGACTAAAAATCAGCACCCGAACCAAAGCGAAGGGTCAATCCCGGATGGTTCCACCCGGGGGATCCTTAAGGGGGGAACAATTCGAGCGGGAGCGAGTTGTTCCCCCCTTAAGCCGGCTTCTTTGCTTCCTTTCTTGCCGGAGCAAGAAAGGAAGGCCGCCGGCAGGCAGGACAAGCCGATTTGACGATAGCACCCAATGAAAGAAGTTCACGGTTTCGATACCCACCAGCAAGTACCACCCCATAAGCAAACCGGAACTGCACCGCCCGCTGGCTCCCTCAGTCACGGCTAACGCCGTGACAGCTCCCTCCCGGAGGGAGCTATTTTTCTCCGGCTTTTGCACTTGTATATTGGCTTATGCTTCGGCGAAGCGGAAGGGTTCCGTCCACGAGGCAAAAAAGTGAGGGAGAACCCCCGGTTTTTGGGGGTTCTCCCTGGTTTTTTAGCCTTTGTTTTGCAACAGGCGCTTTTTCCTGTTTCCAGAGGAAAATTATACCTTTTCCTCTACCTTTTTCTCCTTGGGAAGCAGCACATTCAGAAGAATAGCTACCAGCGCTGCGGGGACGATGCCGCTGCCGCCGAAAATCAGGGTCACAAACTGGGGAGCCTGGACAAGCACCCCGGGGTTGGCACCGATGCCGTAGCCCAGACCCAGGGCAACAGACACGATGGACAGGTTCCGGGGGGTGAGGGGCTCCTTGGTGATGAGCTGAATGCCGGAAATCACGATGGAGGAGAACATCATCACCGCTGCGCCGCCCAGTACCGCCTGGGGCATCATGGAGACCAATGCTCCCAGCTTGGGGATGAGGCCACACAGCACCAGAAATACGGCGCCGGTAGCCAGGGCGAAGCGGTTGACCACCTTGGTCATGGTCACAAGGCCCACGTTCTGGGAGAAGGAGGTGTTGGGCAGCACGCCAAAGAGGGCGGCAAAGGAGGAGCCCAGGCCGTCACACATGACGCCGCCGGAGAGCTCCTTGTCGGTAGCTTCCCGGTTAAGCCCCCCTACCATCACGCCGGAGATGTCGCCCACGGTCTCCACGGCGGTGACGATGAACATAATCATCACCGGGGCGATGGCCCGCATATCAAACACCGGCTTTACCGGCATCAGCTGGGGTACGGCGAACCAGGAGGCCTCTGCCACCTTGCTCCAGTCCAGCACCCAGGCCTTGGTGTAGGTCACGCCCTCGGCGGTGACGCCGGTGGTGGGGAGAAACAGACCCATGAGCCCGGCGGCAAAATAGCCGGCGATAATGCCCACCAGGATGGAGGATGAGCTGATAAACCGATTGGGGCAGTGCTTGCAGACCAGAATCACCACCAGCACGAAAACGCCCAGCAGCAGATTTTCCACGGAGCCGTAGTCCACAGCGCCGCTGCCGCCGCCGAAGGAGCCGATGCCCACGGCAATCAGGCTCAGGCCGATGGACAGCACCACCGTGCCGGTGACCACGCTGGGGAAGAACCGGCGCAGGGGCTTGAGGAATGCACCCAGCACCGTCTCAAACAGGCCGCCGATGATGGAAGCGCCCATAATGGCGCCGTAGGCGAGGATGCCGCCACCCATGGAAGCGGTGACGGAGTGGAACACCCCGATGAAGCCGGAGGAAGTACCCATGATGATGGGCACCTTGCCGCCGATGGGTCCGATGGCAAAAAGCTGCAAAAGGGTCACAAGTCCGGCTACCAGCATGGCGTTCTGCAGCAGGCTAATCTGCAAATCCGCAAATTCACCCCCCACCAGACCGCAGGCGCTGGTGATGATGAGCAGCGGGGTGAGGTTTCCCACGAACATGGCCAGCACGTGCTGCAAGCCCAGGGGAATGGCCTGCCGGAGGGGCAGCTTGCCCTCAAAGGTAAAAGCCTCGGAGGACAGGGGAGATTTTTCAGGCATGGGTCAATCTTCTCTCTTTCATAAAAAATTCACAAATACCATCTTAAAAGATTTGAGAAGGATTGTCAACCCAAAAGGGGGGCAGTTTCCCCCTTTTCCGGCTCCAGGAGGAACCGGAGGTACCGGCGCTCCGTCTCCGACATGGGGCCCCGGGGCTTGTATACCAAAGCATCCTGATACCGGGTTCCCCCTTCCTGGCAGGAAAGCTGGGTCAGGGCAAAGGTTTTGCACACCCCCTCCTCCAGGGGCTCCCACCACATATAGGCATCCGGCAGTCCATGGAGCATCTGAATCTGGGCAAGCCTGTCCACGGTATAGAGAAAGCTCCCCTCCTGGGGCAGGTTCCGGGGGTAGAACACATCCCGGTGGCGGATTTCCCGGTAGTGGGACAAAGTCTCCCGGGACACCTGGTGCCGGGAAGCCAAAGGACTGTTCCTGCTCACCACCACCGTATATTCCGTCTGCCCCAGGGGCTTCATGGTCATGGAACGCTGCTCCATCTGCTCGGCGAAGTAGTCCCCGTACTCCAGGCTGAACCGGATCACCGCCACCTCGGCGCTGCCGCTGTCCAGCAGCTCCAGTGCCTGCCGGGGGTGGCACTCCTTTACCATGGCGTCCAGCTTTTCCCCCGGTCCCAGGGACTGCAAAAACCGGGCCACATTCTGGGCGTGGCGGTAGGACCGGGGCAGACAGATCCGGAACCGGTTGGGACTCTCCCCGGCGGGGCCCATTCCCTGGATGAAGTCCGCCTCCCGGAGGATGTTCCGGGCGTGGCGCAGCAGGGTCACCCCCTTCTGGGTGGGGCGGACGCCTTTTCTGGTGCGCTCGAAAATGGGAAAGCCCACGGCGTTCTCCGTCTCCCGGAGAATCCGGCTCAGGTTGGGCTGGCTCATATACAGATTTGCCGCAGCCTGGGACACGGAGCGGGTGCGCTCGATTTCCACCAGGCAGTGGAGCTGATGGGTGTTGAAATCCATCACGTACACCTTCTTTCTCATATATCAAAATACAAATATCATATTCCGATCCGGCATAATCCTTGTGTTTTTCCGGAAACGTGCTAAGCTTTACCCTTGGAAAAACCATACTGAGAATTTGGAGGAAAGAAATATGGCAAGATTTACTCTTCCCAGAGACATTTATCATGGAAAGGGCGCTTTGGATGCCCTGAAGACCTTTGACGGCAAGAAGGCCATGGTCTGCGTAGGCGGCGGCTCCATGAAGAAGTTCGGCTTCCTGGACAAGGTCATCGCCAACCTGAAAGAGGCCGGCATGGAGGTAGAGGTATTCGAGGGCATCGAACCCGATCCTTCCGTGGACACCGTTATGCGGGGCGCTCAGGCGATGGAAAAGTTCCAGCCGGACTGGATTGTGGCCATCGGCGGCGGCTCTCCCATCGATGCTGCCAAGGCCATGTGGATTAAGTACGAGTACCCGGAGATCACCTTCCCGGAGATGTGCAAGGTGTTTGGCATTCCCCAGCTGCGGCGGAAGGCCCGGTTCTGCGCCATCTCCTCCACCTCCGGCACCGCTACGGAGGTCACCGCCTTCTCCGTCATTACCGACTATGAGCAGGGCATCAAGTACCCCCTGGCAGACTTTGAAATCACCCCGGATGTGGCCATCGTAGACCCCACCCTGGCTGAGACCATGCCCAAGAAGCTGGTGGCTCACACCGGCATGGACGCCATGACCCACGCCATTGAAGCCTATGTGTCCACCGCCAACTGCGACTACACCGACCCCCTGGCCATCCACGCCATCCGCATGATTCAGCATGACCTGGTAGGCAGCTACAATGGGGACATGGAGAAGCGGGACGCCATGCACAACGCCCAGTGTCTGGCGGGTATGGCCTTCTCCAACGCATTGCTGGGCATTGTTCACTCCATGGCCCACAAGACCGGTGCCGCCTTTGCGGACTACGGCGCCCACATCATCCACGGCGCTGCCAACGCCATGTACCTGCCCAAGGTCATCGCCTTCAACGCCAAGAACGAGACCGCCAAGGCCCGGTATGGCGTCATTGCCGACGAGATGAAGCTGGGAGGCAGCAGCAACGACGAGAAGGTGGCTCTGCTCATCGCCTATCTGCGGAAGATGAACGACGACCTGAACATTCCCCAGTGCATCGCCCACTACGGTGCCGACTCCTACCCCTGCGACCAGGGCTTCGTGCCGGAGAAGGTGTTCCTGGAGCGGCTGCCGGAGATTGCCAAGAACGCCATCGCCGACGCCTGCACCGGCTCCAATCCCCGGATTCCCACCCAGGAGGAGATGGAAAAGCTCCTCAAGTGCTGCTACTACGACACCGAGGTCGACTTCTGATTTTCCTTCGATACATCTCCTATCTATCCTTAATAGGGCGGCAGGCCGGATTCGGTCTGCCGCCCCTTCTTATTCTGCGTGAAAATGGGCTTGCATTTCTTTGGCGGTCCGGGAAACCTCCTCTTCCAGCTCCCGGGCGGACATCCGAAGCACGCCGCTTCCCAGGGAGCTGAGCTGCACCAGGGCATCGGAGGTAGCTACCCGCACCTGGTAGTTTCTGCCAATCTCCCGGACAAGGATCTGGATGTAGGCATCCGCCGTCTGGTTTTCCTTGGTGTAGACCACCTGCAAATTGTGAAAATGCCCCTTTTCTCCCGGATTTCCCGGGACTTTGTAGCCGTCAAATACCACCACCGTCCGGCATTTGGTGTAGCCGGTATAGCTGCTGAGCCTGTCCAGAAGCTGCCGCCGGGCAGCGTCCAGGTCGGTTCTGGCGGTGGCGGACAGGCCGTCCCAGGCGAAAATCATGTTGTAGCCGTCCACAATCAGGCAACGCTGCTGGGGCGGACGGATGAAAATTTCCTCCTTTGCCGGACGGTTTTCCGGGGCCCGGTAAAGGGGCCGCTTCATGGGGCCAAACTCCCGGAGCATGATGGCCTCCAGCTCCTTGTCGTCCACCCGGAGATTCCGGGTGAGCAGCTCCGGAGGCTTTTCCTCCTGCAAGCCGCTCTCTAAATGCATATAATCTTTGACCTGGCTCCATTTTACCGTGAAGCCTGCGCCGTGGGCACAGAATACGGAATCCGGGGTATTTTCCAGATCTGCCTCCGGGTTGTATCCTGCCGCCGCCACCACCGCCTCCTGGTTGTGGCAGGGGGCGTAGCCCAGAAGGCTCAGCTGGAGCTGCCCCTTTCCCTGGGTGTAGGCCGCCACCTGCTGGGCATAGTCCCCCAGCTCCGAGGCAGGCACCTGCCCGGTGAGGATGGCGTTTTCCCGGCGGTTTTCCGGAGGCTCCGGCAGTCCCCCCATGGCCCGGATGTCGGTGATGGCCCGACCCACCTGGGCGGAGGGCACAATCAGGGTAAACCGATACCAGGGTTCCAAGAGCCTGGACTTTGCCTGCATCAGTCCCTGGCGCACCGCCCGGTAGGTTGCCTGGCGGAAGTCGCCCCCTTCTGTGTGCTTTAGGTGGGCTTTTCCCAGGAGAAGGGTGATTTTCATGTCTGTAATGGGAGCGCCGGTCAGCACACCCTTGTGGGTCTTTTCCTGCAAGTGGGTGAGAATCAGCTTCTGATAGTTGATATCCAGCACGTCCGTGGGGCACCGGGTGTCAAACACCAGACCGCTCCCCTGGGGCAGGGGCTCCAGAAGAAGATGGACCTCTGCATAGTGGCGCAAAGGCTCAAAATGCCCTACCCCCTCCACCGTATTTTCGATGGTCTCCCGGTAGTGGATTTTGGGGTCAGTCAGCTGCACCTCCAAAGAAAACCGCTGCGAAATCAGGCTTTTGAGGATTTCCTGCTGGACTTTTCCCATGACCTGGGCGTGAATCTGCCCCGCCTCCCACAAAATGTGAAGCATCGGGTCCTCTTCTTCCAACTGCCGCAGCTTGGGAAGGACGGTCATAGGGTCGGTGCCGGAAGGCAGGGCAATCCGGTAGGACATGACCGGCTCCACTACAGGTGGCTGACCCTCCGGCTCAGCCCCTAAGGACTGGCCAATCCAGGTCTGGGAAAGGCCGGTGGCGGCGCAAATCTCCCCGGGGAGCACCTGCTGCACCGCCGTGAATTTCTCCCCGGAGTAGATGCGCAGCTGCTGGATTTTTTCCTCTGCCTTTTCCCCCTTTGCCGTTTCGTAGGCAAGGGCGGTGCGGACGGACAAAGACCCGCCGGTGACTTTCAGCCAGGTGAGGCGATTTCCCTGGGGGTCCCGGGAGATTTTATAGACCCGGGCGGCAAATTCCTCACGGAAATCTTGCCGGGGGGCGTAGGTGGTGAGAAGTTCCAGGAGGGTGTCCACCCCCTGGAGTTTCAGACCGGAGCCAAAGCAGCAGGGAAAGAGCTTTCCATGGGCGATCAGCTCCCGGAGGTTCCCTTCTGTGACAGAGCCGGTTTCCAGGTAGGTTTCCAGCAGAGCCTCGTCGCACAGGGCGGCGTTCTCCCAGATGGCTTCCCGGGGCTGGGTGAAGTCCACAAATCCTGCACCGAAGGCCTCCTGCAATTCCTTCAGCAATTCCTCCCGGCTTTTTCCCGGCAAGTCCATTTTGTTCAAAAATAAGAAGGTGGGCACGGCGTACCGCCGCAGAAGCTGCCACAGGGTAAGGGTGTGGGCCTGAACTCCGTCGGTGCCGCTGATCACCAGCACGGCGCAGCTGAGCACCGGCATGACCCGCTCCGCCTCCGGGGCAAAGTCCACGTGCCCCGGGGTGTCCAGCAGGGTGATATGCTGCTCCGGCAGCTGGGCCTGCTTGGAGAAGATGGTAATGCCTCGGGCCCGCTCCAGCTCATGGGTGTCCAGCCAGGCATCCCGGTGATCCACCCGCCCCAAAGTCCGCCGCACCCCCGCCACATACAAAAGGGCCTCCGACAAGGTGGTCTTTCCCGCATCCACATGGGCCAGAAGTCCTACGGCGGCGGGAATTTTGTTTTCCATACCGTGTCCTCTCCCTTCCTGTAAAATACAGAAAGATTATACCACGGAGAGCCGGGGAAAGTCGATAGATAAAACCACAAAAATCCTACGGCCTGGCGGTGGGTTTTTCTGCGGCGGGGCCCACAATCTGACGGACTCTGAAAGCAACAACCCCGCCTGTTTGCAGGCTGGTGTGTCTGCCGGTTTTTTTATATAATAATGGCAGAAAAACAACAAAAACAGGAGGTAACAAATCATGGCATTTTCTCTGGACAGCAAGGTAAAGGACATTCTCAAGAATCCGGCAGCAGCTGCGGTGCTGGATAAGTACAGCGAGGGAGCTTCCAAGAATCCCCAGATGAAGCTGGTAGGCGGACTGACCCTGCGGAAGCTGGCCAGCTTCCCCCAGTCGGCGCACCTGAAGCCCTATCTGGAGGACCTGGACAAGGAATTGCAGGCCATCGAATAAAAGTACCGGGCAGCCAAAAGGCTGCCCGGTCAGACTGTCAATAAAGTCCCAAACCGGCAAAAGCAAAAGAAAACGGGCTTTTTTCCTCTTTGGAGGATTGGAAAGAATACCAGGTGTGGTTCTCCCAATAAAAGGGAAAAAATGTTGCTTCGCAACGCTTTTGCCTTACTGCGCAAACGCCGCCCTACCGTACTCCATGTACGCCGACGGGCGGCGTTCTAACTGTCTTTGTGCCTTTCTTGACAGTCTGGCAGCGTGTCAAAAAGTTTTTTGACACGCTGACCGGGCAGCCAAAAGGCTGCCCGGTGTTTTTTTAGAAGCAGGTCCAGCCGCCGTCACACTTGAGTTCTTCTCCGTTGACATAGCGGGATTGGTCGCTGGCCAGGAACAAAATGGCGTCCGCCAGCTCCTCAGGCATGGCCAGCTCCCCGGAGAACTCCAGAAGCCGGCTGGTGCGGCCGAAGCCGAAGGGGTCGGAGGGGGGCATCACCAGAGGAATATCCGTCACCACGCCCCCAGGGGAGACGGCATTGCACCGGATCCCCTCCTCCATATACATGAAGGCCGTGTTCTTGGTGGCCGCCAGTACTGCGCCCTTGCTGGCGCAGTAGGCAGCACCGGAAGTCTGGTGGGTAGCGCCCACGGAGCAGATATTCACAATCACGCCCCCATCCCCCTGGGCCAGGTACTGCCGACATTCCTCCCGCATACCGTACATCAGGCCAAAGGTATTGACCTGGAAGGTTTTCAGGAGCATTTCATCGGACATATCCCCAATGGCGGTATTGTCATCCATAATACCGGCGCCGTTTACCGCCACATCCAGCCGTCCGAAGGTATCCACCGCCTTCTTCACCATGGCTGCGGCGGTCTCCGGGGTGCTCACATCCCCTGCGTACCAGGTCATCTCCCCGGGCAGGTCCTTGCACTCCCGGGCCAGCTCCTCCAGCCTCTCTTCCCGGCGAGCCACAGCCACTACCTTGGCCCCTTCCCGGCAAAACAGCTGGGCGGTGGCCCTGCCAATCCCGGCGGAAGCACCGGTTACGATACATACTTTTCCATCCAGTCTGCCCATAGTTACCTCCTTAGCAGAATACCTTGCTTACAACCACTGCGGGAGAATCATTGCAGCCCACAGTTACCTCTGCCCCATCCGGCACATCTGCCCGGAGGGTGGCGAAGCCGATGTTCTTGTCCACGGTGTAGCCGTAGATGGTCTGGGCGCAGCGGCCCACCTCCACACCGTACCAATAGACCCGCTCCCAGATGGCAATATCCTCCGTGGATTCCCGGGAAAATTCCAGTCCCACCATCCGGTATTTGGGATGGGCCTTTCGCTCCAGGGCTGCGGCCTTGCCGATAAAGTCCTTGTTCTCCGCCACAGCCCAGTCCATACCGCACTCGTAGGGGCTCAGGTGCTTGAAGTCCTGCTTCAGGGCAAAGCCCTTCTCCATGGGGACGGAGCGCACATACACCTCCAGCGTCTGCAGTTCCCGGCCGCCTGCCTGCTCCACCGCCTGCAGCGCAGCATCGTGGATGGCCTGACTCTTGTCAAAGGCGGCATAAATCTCATAGCCGTTCTCTCCGGTGAAGCCGGAGCGGTGGATATACACAGGGATATCCCCGATTTTCCGCTGGCAGATGGCAAACCGCTTCAGCTCGTCCACCGGGGCATCCAGAAGGGCATTCATGGCCTTCTGGCTGTCCGGCCCCTGTACGGCGTACATATCCCAGTCATAGGTGATGAGCTTTGCCTGCACCCGGGCCTGACCCTTGTGCTTTTCAATCCAGGGCAGCAGCCGGGGGCCGTACAGGTCGGATACCCAATAGCATCCTTCCTCCATGTGCATGACAATCACATCGTCGATAATCTCCCCAGCCTCGTCCAGGGAGGCGGTGTACTTGGAGCGGCCCACTGCCACCTTGGACAGGTCGCTGATGTAAATTTTCTGGAGCACTTCCAGGGCATCCTCTCCCGTGACCTCCACCAGATCATGGGTCCAGCGGTACAGACCTACCCCCTGGCGGATGGCCTGGGCATCGGCTCTTGCCACTTTATCCTCTCGAAACAGCATTTTCCCGCACCTCCTTACAGCATCCGGGGGTCTTCCCTGCGGATGACCTTGATATACATGGTTTCTTCCTCCCGGCCCTCGATGACACAAGACCATTCCGGGCTTACCAGCGTCTTGGCGGCACCGTTCCACTGGGCCTCGTAAGCATCCACCAGCTCCTCCAGAGGCGCCATTTCATACCGGGCGGTAAAGTCCTCGTTCCTGACCCGAATCCAGGTTTCATCCTTGGTCCACCGCTCCATGGTGTAGGGCACCTGCTGCACATCCAGCATATAGCGGATGTAGCCCCCCAAAAGCCGGCCGTCATTGTCGTCCAGCTCGTGGGGCACTCCCAGATAACTCCGCAGACCCTCCTTGGCAAAGGGGTCTATAAACTGGTTTTTCCCTGCGGTGGCAAAGACAATCCGGAACACTCGCAGGAATTCATCCTCGTCCGGGGCCATATCCTTAATGGCCATCATGGGGAACTGGACGGACCAGACCCAGCCCATCTGAGCCACCCAATGGTAGGCCTGCTCCAGGGAGGTCTCCTCTCCGAAGCTCTGGGTGTACTGACCGTTCCGCAGGCACTGGCCCTCTTTCACCATCCGCTCCCTGGGAGTGTCGTGAATGGGGTCCACCGGCTGCTGCATATGGTCCAGCCAGCCCTGCTGGGGAAGATTATACACATCCCGCCGCTCTGCCACTACCCGGCAGTGTTTGTTGCCGCAGCCCCGTGCCTGGCACATATTCAGAGATACCTCATTGTCTGTGCCATGGGAAGAAGCCAGGTCGAAGTTGGCGGTGAACATGCTGGTGGTCATGTTGCAAAGCTCGCTGCCTACAATGTCCCAGGGGCAGGTGTCCAGCTCCTTCTCCACCCGATTCCGGGTAAACTGAATGACCCGGCCGGCCATGTTCTCCCACTCGTCTCCCGAGTCTCCGGTAATGCCTCCCAGCCAGCTGGACTTTTCGCACAGCTCAGGGATGTTGAAGGCCTCATACAGCGATTCGTTTACATAATCCTTCTGCTGCTCCGGGGTGCCTGCCACAGCCATGTTCATCATGTTGGCGATGCTGCAAATGGCCTCGGTGCGCTTTTCCCAGCTGGGCTCAAAAATCCGCATAACCTGGAACAGATTGGCGGTAAAGGCGGCAATCTGCCGGTTCAGCTGGCGGTAGGCCTCCTCCTCCGTAATCAGCTTGCCCCAGGCGGTGGCAAAGCACTTCCTGGAGTCCAATTTTTCTTTCAGCATGGTATTCCTCCCATCATTTGTTTGCTGTGCCATTATTATAAAGGCGAAGGGGGCCGGTGGGATATTCTACAAAAAGGACGGTTTTTCCCCCTGGGAGCCGTACAGGTTGTATCCCGCCAAATCATACAAATTGTATGGTTGAATTTTGGCTAATCCGCCATATTCCCCTGGAGTCTCCATACAAAATGTATGGGGCGGGTTGACAGGGTTTTTGCAGGAATTTATAATGAAAGAAAAATTACAGGGGGAACAGGGGTATGAAGCTCAGCCCGGACATCTTATACTGGAGAATGAAGGAACAGCTGCATACGGTGACGCTTCAGGGCCGGAACGGCAGCGACCTGGTGCTGCAGCGGCCAGAATTTTACCTGGACAGGAACAAAGTCTTTGAAAAAAACCGGGTGTATGTATGCTCCGGGGACCATCTTCCCCAGCGGCCCGGCATTGGGGAGAATGTATGCCTGATTTGTCTGGGGCATCACTGGAACCTCAACGCCTACTATGACCGGTGCAGCGTGATTCTGGTGGAAGGGCAGTGGGATATTTTTCAGGTGTTCAACCTGGTGCAGGGGATTTTTGACCGGTATGACCGCTGGGAGGAGCAGCTGTGGACGGTGCTGCGCCACGGTGCCAGCTTGAGCCGGATGCTGGAGGCCAGCAGAGGGATTTTTGAAAATCCTCTGCTCCTGATGGGCTCGGACTTCCGATACCTGGGGGTAACGGAGGAGGCGTACCTGCAAAAGGAGCTGGGACTGCGGCTGGATACGGAATCCTTCGACCCGGAAAAAATGGCCACCTTCCTCTCCCTACACGATATCTCCACCCACGTACGGGAGCCCTTGCTGCTGGAGCTTCAGGGCCGCCGCTCTTTGTCGGTGAATATTTTTGACCAGGAGGAGTACCTGGGCTGTCTGACGATTCTTGAGGGGCAGCGTCCCTTCCGGGATTCGGACAGCACCTTGGCGGTGTTCCTGTGCAAGCTGCTGCGTCAGGGGATTCAGCAGAATCCGGTGCTGGCCAGCACCCGTTCCGCAGTGCGCCGGGCACTGCGGAGCATCATCGGGGGACAGAGCGTGGACTTTGAGTACCGCCGGGCGCTGAGTATGGAAAACGGCAGCCACAGCTGGGTCTGTATCCGGCTGCTGCCAGCCTCCGGCAAGCCGGCCCTGCCTGGGGCCTATCTGTCCGCCTCCCTGGAAGAGCAATGCCCCGGGGCCATGGCCTTTGAATACGGGGATTCTGTGGCAGGCTTCCTCCCGGCTGCTGCCACGGAGCAGGAGACGGTGGAACCGCTGCTGCCGGTGCTGGAAAAGCTGGGGCTGCTGTGCGGCATTTCGGCGGTGTTTTCCAGCCTGTACGATGCCAACCACGCCTGGTTTCAGGCTTCCGGGGCCTTGGAAAACGGCCTGTCCCAGGACAAAGGCAGGGGTGTGTTTTATTTTCAGGACTACCTGCTGCCCCAGCTTCTCACCGGCGCTCTGGCAAGCCGTCCTGCCTGGGTATTTTACCCGGAGGGGTTGAAGCGGCTGAAAGCCCACGATGAAACCTCCCAAGTCTCCTACCTCCACACCCTGGGGGTGTATCTGGACAACCACCTGTCCGTCACCAAAACGGCGGCGGCTCTGTATCTGCACCGCTCCACCCTTCTGGACCGGCTGGCCCATATCACCCAGCTCCTTGATGGGGACTTGAAGGACCCGGATTTTTGCCTGACCCTGCATATCCTCCTCCGGGCAGAGCGGGCGCAGCCCCTGCCCTTACCCCCTTCCCCCAGCGGCAAAGGTTGACCCCGCCAAACCAAACCCCCTCCTTTTCGGGAATGTCGAAAAGGAGGGGGTTAAAAGTATGGTTAATGGTTTGTTTTCAGGAGGCGGCGGAGTTCTATCCTGGCCTGGGAGATGGTGCAGACTCGGCTGCCGGGGCCTATGCCGTCTTTTTTCTGGAGAAGCTCCATCAGGTGGCTGATTCTTGGCAGCCGGAGGCGGTGGCGTCGCAGCAGCTCCGGCTGGGAGAACAGCTCCTCCGGGGTGCCCTGGGACTGGACCTTGCCCTCAGAGAGGAGGTAGCAGTAATCGCACAGCAGCGGCACCATGTCCATGTCGTGGGTGGACAGGAGGATGGTGATGTGGAGCTGATCCCGAATTTCCCGGAGGACCTTCCCGATGCTGCTCACCCCCTGGGGGTCCAGGCCGGCGGTGGGCTCATCCAGGATGATGACCTCCGGCTCCATGGCCAGCACCCCGGCGATGGCCACCCGCTTTTTCTGACCATAGGAGAGGGCATGGGTGGGCTTGTCCTTGAGCGACGTGATGTCCATTTGCTCCATGACCTTCTCCACCCGGCGGTGTACCTCCTCCGGGGGCAGTCCCAGATTCACCGGGCCAAAGGAGATATCCCGGTACACATCCGCAGAAAACAGCTGGTCGTCCGGGTTCTGGAACACAATCCCCACCCCCTGACGCAGCCGGGCGATGCCCTTCCGGTTGTAGGTGATTTTCTCCCCGGCAAGGTACACTTCCCCCTCCTCCGGGGTACAGACACCGTTCAGGTTCAAAAACAGCGTGGACTTTCCGGCGCCGTTGCTGCCTAAAATTCCCGTGATTTTTCCTGCCTGGGCGGAAAAGTCCACCCCATTTAAGGCTTTGGTGCCGTCGGAATAGGTATAGTGAAGATTCCTCGCTTCAATGGCATATTGGCTCACAGTATTCCCGCCTCCCACAGATAACATAAAACCTGCCCGGAAAGAATCAGGGCTGCCCAAAAATAGCAGAACGTTCCCTTTTCATAGCCCTCCGGCAGGGTTTTCAAGGTGCCGGTGTAGCCCCGGGATTCCAGGGCGCAGTACACCCGGTCGGCCTTTTTCCAGGCTCTTAAAAACACCATGGAGGCGAGCATTCCCAGGGAGCGGAGGCTCCGGGCAAAGCCCCGGTAGCCCAGCCGGGATTCCTGGGCGGTGCGGATTTGCCCCGCCGTTTCCCACAGCACAAAGATGAATCGATAGATCAGCTCCATCAGCTCGATGAGCAGTCCCGGGATGTGGAGCCGGGACAGGCCCTGGGTCAGGTCCGTCATGGGGGTGGTGAGGGTGAGAAAATACACCGCCGCCATGACCCCCATGGACTTGCTGCAAATGGAAAGCATCTGCAATATAGACCCCTGGGTAAAGCCCAGGAGCTTCCCCCCTACCGGAATCGCCGCCACCACAGGGGTGTCCGCCGGGTGAAGCCCCACGCCGATGGTGAGGCACCCCAGAAGGAGAAAGGTCAAGGGCACCAGCAGGAACCGAAAAAACACCCGGAAGGGGATTTTTCCCCAGAAAACCGTCAGAAACCCCATGAAAAGAAGGGTAAACACCCCCGGGGCAATGCCCCCGAAAATCAGGCACAGGGTCAGGGCCAGAAGGCTTAAAAAGGCCTTGGCCGCCGGGTTCATCCGCCGGAGCCGGGAGCTGTATGCGTATCGATCCGTCCCCATATCAGTCGGCCTTTTTGCGCTTGCCTACCATGTAGCCGATGCAGAAGAACACCACACCGGAGCCGATGGCGGCCTGGAGGGCAAAGAGAAGGGACTCAATCTCGCCGCTGGCAGGCTCAAAAATGGGGGAGAAGATGGGCTCGTAGTCCGGCGCCAGCTCCATAATCACTTCTTCTGCCTGTCCGTCGGCACCGCCGAACTCCGCATCCCGGCACAGCCACAGAGGGATTGCCGCCAGCAGCACCACAATGAGAATTAAAATCAGATTTTTCTGCCAAAGTTTCATGGTTTTTCCTCCTTACAGTACGGAAAGCTCCTGTAGCTCCTGACGGCTGTACTTTTCTAAGATGTTAAAAATCACCACGGTAAGCAGTCCTTCCGCGATGGCCAGGGGAATCTGGGTCAGGGCAAACACTCCCAAAAACTTTACGAAACCGCCGTAAACCACACCCAGCTGAATGGAGGTGACCACGTAAGTCAGCAAATCTCCCAGGCAGGCGGCGGCAAAGACACAGATGCCGGTGGAAACCTTCGCCTTCTTCAAGCCCTTGAACACCAGCCAGGCAACCACCGGGCCGGCAATGGCCATGGAGAAGGTGTTGGCACCCAGGGTGGTGATACCGCCGTGGGCAAGAAGGAGCGCCTGGAACACCAGGACAATGAAGCCCAGCACGGAGGTGATTCCCGGTCCGAACAGCACCGCACCCAGACCCACACCGGTGGGGTGGCTGCAAGAGCCGGTGACGGAGGGGATTTTCAGGGCGGAGAGGACAAAGGCAAAGGCGCCGCACATGGCAAGGAGAATCTTCACCTTGGGGGTAGCGGCAATCCGCTTTTTCATCCCCACCAGGCCGTAAATCAGGAAGGGCAGGCACAGGAGTCCCCAGGCAATGCTCCATCCCGCAGGCAGGAAGCCTTCCCCGATGTGCATGGCGCTGGCTCGCAGAGGAAGCACAATACACCCCAAAGCCAGGAGAAAATATGCGTTTTTCAGCCATCTTTTCATGTTAAAATCATCCTTTTTCTAAGTCTCAGGAAGCTCTGAAGGAATCGGCAAGAGCTGGTAGCGAGAGATTTTTTGACAGGCAAAAGAATGGAAAACAGCGGAATACTGTATGTATTTCCTGTTTTTCATTCTGCATGGATGGCAAAAAAGATCCGCTATCCAGCCGCAGACGATTGATTCAGAGTTTCCCCTATTTCCATAAAACG
This sequence comes from Candidatus Faecousia excrementigallinarum, assembly GCA_018713285.1. Lineage (GTDB taxonomy): Bacteria > Bacillota > Clostridia > Oscillospirales > Oscillospiraceae > Faecousia > Faecousia excrementigallinarum. The sequence goes on along the minus strand of DVFK01000112.1, from coordinate 5,222 downwards.
TTCCCCGGGCCCTGAGGATCGCTTCCGGCGCAAAAAGGCCGTACCTGCTCCCCGACAAAAAAGCTGCCCCAGCCCAAAGGATAGACCGGGGCAGCCGTTTTCTGCCGCTTAAAAGTTGCCGGAGGGATAACCCTTCGGCCATATGTGCACAAGCAGGTCTTCTGACTTACGCTTCACAGGCAACCGGGCAGCCTTCTCAGGAAAAATCCCAATGACCGACTTTCGTCACGCCCGGCACCTCCACGCATACAGCGGCGGTACCGTCCCGGATTCTCACCGGGTTCCCTATTCTCCCCAGCCTCCACACGAGGACAGGGGCACTTTGCATTTTCTTCTAAAATTGTAACATGGGAAGGAAAGCTTGTCAATCCCTTTCCCTTTTTCTGCGAAAATATACGGCGCTGTGAAGTCCCAGGGCGAAAACGCTTCCCAGGGAGAGAAGCTTGTGAAGCCCCAGAACCACCGGATAATCATCTAGAATCATCCCCAGGATGCCGGAGGCAAAGGCGGCAATCACCAGCGCCAGCAGAATCCATCCCAGCTTGCTTTTCCGCCGGGCGGTGACCATGTGCACCAGGCTGAGAAGCAGAAAGACCGTGGAAGCCAGCTTGTGGACAATCACCCCGGTTAAAGGTACGGATACGGTGGCAAGAAAGCTCACCAGCAGCAAAATGCCCAGGATTTTCTTCATGCCATCTCCCCTTCCTTTACCAGGGTCTTGACCCCAAAGACAAAGTAGAGGATGTGAAACACCCACACGCAGGCAAGGGTGATGCACCCGGCGTAAATCCCCCGGCTGCCCATAATCCCGAAGCCGATGCTCATAAGGGCCGTGACGGTGAGCATAATCCGCACCTTTGTCTTTTTCGTCATCCCCCGCCCGGCGGCAAAGTCTGCTAAGTTGTTTTTGTAAAGCTTGGTACCCTTGAACCAGGCATCCAGCCTTTTGGAGCTTTTGGCAAAGCTCCAGGCGGCAAGCATGAGAAAGGGAAAGGCAGGAAGCAGAGGCAGCACCGCACCCAGGGCTCCCAGCCCCACACCGATACAGCCCAATACAATATAACATACTCGTTTCATGGGTTTTTGTCCTTTCTTTTCTTGTCTTTCAGGGTCTCCAGCCCGTGGCGTACCACCAGCACCGGGTGGGAAAGCAGCAGTCTGGGGCCGGAGAAGGCCATCACCTTCCGGATTTGCTGACGCATATCCTTGCGGTAGCAGTGCACCTTGCAGGAGGAGCAGAAGGTTTTGGTCTTACGGAAGGGGCATTTTTCGATTCGCTCCAGGGCGTAGGCTTCCAGCCGGGCGCAGTCCGGGCAGAGGGTTTTGGTTTTGTGGTTTTTCCGGCAGTAAAGGCCAATCATTTCTTTCAGGATTTTCTTTTCCAGGTTTGCTTCCATCAGCTGACCCTCCCGTTTTCCACGGAGCAGACCTTCCCAGCAATGCCCATGGTGGACTTTCGGTGGGATACCAGAATCAGGGTCTTGTCCCGGCAGGACTTATGGAGGGATTTGAGAATCACGCCCTCGTTCAGGCTGTCCAAATTGCTGGTAGGCTCATCCAGCAGGAGGAAGGGAGCGTCGTGGAGGAAAGCCCGGGCAAGACCCAACCGCTGCCGCTCTCCCCCGGAGAGGCTGTCCCCCAGCTCCCCTACCTGGGTGTCATAGCCCTTGGGCAGGGTCATGATGAAGTCGTGGATGGAGGCCTTTTTGCAGGCGGCAATCAGTTCTTCTTCCGTTGCCTCCGGCTTGGCGATTTTCAGATTGCCCCGAATGGTATCCTGGAACAGGTGGGTGGTCTGGGTGACGAAGCTTTCCATCTGCCGAAGATTTCCGGTGTTGATGTCCTCCACCGAGGTTTCCCCGATTGCCACCTGACCGGAACCGGTCTGCCAGAAACGCATAAAGAGCTTTAAGAGGGTGGACTTTCCGGAGCCGGAGCGGCCGGTGATGCCCACAATGGTGTTTTTGGGGATTTCCAGGGAGAAATCCCGGAGAATTTCCTCATTTTCATAGGAAAAGGTGACGTTTTTCGCAGTTGCCCCGGAAAATTCCACCGGGGGCTTGCCGGTAATCTCCTCCACCACCGGAGACTCATCCAGAAGGGACAGCACCCGGTTTCCGGCGGCGAAGGTACTCTGCAAGGTGGCTCCCAGAGCCGCCAGAGCCACCACCGGGCCGAAAGAGCCCATGAGGGTCAGGGTGGCAATCAGGCTTCCGGAAAAGCCCAGAAGCTGGGAAGCAAGCAGGAGCATCCCCAGATCCAGCAGGAGAATCACCCCTCCGGTGACGGCGGCGTTCCCCCCGGCGGCGGCCTTCATGGCCTTTTCCACCCGGGAAAGGGCGGCGGTGCGGCTTTCCATCTCCTGCAGCCGGGCCTCTCCCCTGCCGTACTGCTGAATCTCCGGCAGACCCCGGAGGCTGTCCAGCACAAAGGCGGACAGGTCCCCCGCCTGCTCCCGGAACCGCAGTCCCCGGTCCCGGCTGAGCTTGGAGGTGGCCAGGGGAATCACCACCCCCACCAGAAGATAAGCCATCAGGGCGTAAAGTCCCAGAAGCACATGGCAGCTTCCCAGAAACGCCCCCACCCCCAGGCAGAACAGCACTGCAATGCAGATGGGGGAAATGGTGTGGGCGTAAAACACCTCCAAAAGCTCAATGTCCGAGGTGATAAGGCTGATGAGGTTTCCCCGGTCCTTCCCCTCCAGCTTGGCAGGGCACAGCCGCCGCAGGGCGGTGAACACCCTGTCCCGGAGAAGTGCTAAAAGCTTGAAGGCGATAAAGTGGTTGCAGGACTGCTCCCCATACCGGAGCAGGCCCCGGAGCACCGCCGCCACCGCCAGAAGGGCGAACACCCCTCCCAGGGTCAGAGGGGCGGAAAGCCCCAGAATCTGCAAAATCCCAAAGCCCCCCAGCACCGTAATGCCGGTGGCACACAGGTGCCCCAGCACCCCCAGCCCCACCGCCAGCACCATGTAGCCGGAGAGGGGCTTCACCAGGCCGATAAGCCGGGACATGACAGTAAATCCGCTTTTTTTCACAGGGCAACGCCTCCTTGTGCATAGGTTTCCAGCTCCTGCTGGGCTGTATAAAGTCGGGCATAGACGCCCTTTTGGTTAAGAAGCCTCTGGTGGGTGCCGGACTCTGCCACCCGGCCTTTTTCCAGGACACAGATGTTGTCTGCCTCCCGGATGCTTGCCAGGCGGTGGGAAATCATAATCACGGTTTTCTTCCCCGCCAAGGCCTGAATCAGGGAAACGATGTGGTTTTCGCTTTCCGCGTCGATGTTGGAGGTGGCCTCGTCAAAGATGTAGATGGGGCTGTCATGGAGAAGTCCCCGGGCCAGGGCCAGCCGCTGGCATTGCCCTCCGGAGAGGTTTGCTCCCCGCTCCTGCAAGAGGGTGTCCAGCCCCTGCTCCTGCCGAAGATAATCCGACAGCTTCACCTGCTCCAACACAGCCCACATGGTCTCGTCCGTTGCCTCCGGGCAGGCCATGGCCAGGTTTTCCCGGACGGTGCCCTTGAAGAGGTAGCTTTGATGGCCGATGTAGGTGACGGCTTTCAGGAGGCTCTCCTGGGAAATCTCTTCCAGAGGAATCCCCCCCAGGGTGAGGCTTCCGGTAAAGCCGGTGTTTCTGCCCATGAGGAGGGAAGCAAGGGTGGACTTGCCGCAGCCGCTTTCTCCCACAATGGCGGTAAAGCTCCCCCGGGGAAAGTCCAATGTCACATTTTGAAGCACCTGCCGCTCCGGGTCATAGGAGAAGGACAGATTCCGGCAGGAAAGGGCAGCCCCTTCCGGCACCTTCTTGGTGCCAGAGGCTGGGGTTTCCAGATCCAGAATGTTCTCCATCTTCTCCCAGGCCGCCATGCCGTTCATGGCGATGTGGAAAAAGGAGCCTAAAAGCCGCATGGGAAGGAAAAAGTCCGCAGAAAGAAGGAGAATCATGAGGCACCCAAAGAGGGACACGGTTCCGGCTCTTAGCTGCAAAAGCCCCAGCACCGCCCCCAGGGCAGCGCCGCCATAGGCCACCAAATCCATGATGGTGATGGAGTTTAGCTGCATGGTCAGCACCTTCATGGTGATTTTCCGGAACCGCTCCGCCTGGGCGTTCATTTCCGCCTGCTTGAGGCCATCGGTCTGGTAGATTTTGGTGGTGGTAAGCCCTTGCAAATTCTCCAGGAAGGTGTCCCCCAGGGCGGTGTACTCCCCCCAGTATTTAGACAATAGCTTTTTTGCCCACCGCTGCACCAGGATGATGGACACAGGGATGAGGGGTACGCACACAAACAGCACCGCCGCCGCTCCCAGGCTGATGGGAGCAAGGACCACAAAGAGGGTCAGGGGTGCCAGCATGGCGTAAAACAGCTGGGGAAGGTAGGAGCCAAAGTAGGTTTCCAGCTGCTCCACCCCCTCCACCGCCACCTGCACCGCCTGGGAGGTGGAGACCTGCTGCCGGAAGCTGCTGCCAAGGCTTAGTAGCTTTCGGTAAAGGGCAGACCGGAGGGTCTTTTTTACCGCCCGGCTGCTCCGGTAGCCCATGGCAGAAGCTGCCAGGGTGCAGCCAAACCGAATCCCCACCCCCGCCAGGACAATGGCGGCGGTGGCAAGCACCCGGGTCTGGGACACCTGCCCCCCATACAGAGCCTGGAGGAATGCGGCAATGGCCGTCATCACGGCGATGTTTGCCAGCAGCCCCAGCCACTGAAAGGCCACATTGGCGGCGATGTATTTTTTGCTCTCCGGCACGGTGTTTACCAGCCGCTTGTTCATCATGGGAATCACCCCCCTGAAAGTATGGCAGTTAGCATAGGCTAATTGTAAAGCAAAGATTTGGGACGCCAACATATTGTTAGCGTCCGCTAACCTATAGAGAGGAAAAAGCGGTTAGACATTGCTAACCGCCTGTATTCTACCGGGAAGTTCAAGGTTTGTCAAGTATTTTTTCCGACGCAGTCAATTTCGCACGGTAGCTTTCAGCGAATCGTTACTTCCCTGACCCGCCCGCCGGGGTGCCCCCGGTGTCAATTTCGCACGATGGCTTTCTGCGATTCGTTTTTTCCCTGACCCGCCCGCCGGGGTGCCCCCGGTGTCAACTTCGCACGATAGCTTTCTGCGATTCGTTACTGCCCCTCCAGTGCCCGGTATCGTTACCTTGTAGAAGGGTTCCGTAAATACCTCCCTCCGGGAGGGAGGTGGCTTGGGGCGCAGCCCCAAGACGGAGGGAG
>DVFK01000111.1 GCA_018713285.1 Candidatus Faecousia excrementigallinarum | reverse complement strand
TCCTCCAATGAGAGCTTTGCCCGGTCGGCGGTGGCTTGCTTTGCAGCCCAGATGGACCCTACCCTGGAGGAGCTGGGGGACATCCGCACCGCCGTATCCGAGGCAGTGACCAACTGCATTGTCCATGCTTACCCCAACGGTCTGGGAATCATCACCCTTCGGTGCCGGATTCTCAAGGACAATGTGCTGGATATTGTGATTAAAGACAAGGGCGTAGGCATCGGGGATTTGGAGCAGGCCAGAAAGCCCATGTTTACCACCGGCGGCAGTGACCGCAGCGGCATGGGCTTTACCATCATGGAGAGTTTCATGACCAGCTTCAGCGTTACCTCCCAGCCGGGGAAGGGAACCACGGTACATATGCGCCGGCGGCTGCAGCGCAGAACATGAGGGATACGCTGGAGCTGATTGCCCGGAGCCAGCAGGGGGATCAGCAGGCCAAGGAGGAGCTGGTGGAAGCCAATACCGGCCTCATCTGGTCGGTGGCCAAGCGCTTTATGGGTCGGGGTACGGAAACGGAGGACCTGTATCAGCTGGGGTGCCTGGGCTTTTTGAAGGCGGTAGAGGGCTTCGACCTGGCGTACGGCACCCAGTTTTCCACCTATGCCGTGCCGAAAATTGCGGGAGAAATCCGCCGGTTTCTCCGGGATGACGGCGCAGTGAAGGTGTCCCGGGGGATTAAAGAACGGGCGGCAGCCATCAAAACCACAAGAAATCAGCTGGTTCACGCCCTGGGAAGAGAGCCAACCATTCTGGAAATCTCCCGGCAGACCGGCTTTTCTCCTGAGGAGATTGCCATGGCGGAAACCGCCACCGCCGCCATCGAATCCATCCAGCAGGAGACAGGGGAGGAGGGTTTTTCTCTGGAAAGCGTCCTTTCCGATACCCAGACGGAGGAGCAGCTGGTGGAGCGGCTGTCCCTGAAACAGGCTATCGGAGCGCTTCCTGAGCGGGAGGCACTGGTGATTCAGCTGCGGTACTTCCACGGTTTGACCCAGGACCGGGTGGCAAGGGTGCTGTCGGTAAGCCAGGTGCAGGTGTCCCGCATTGAGAAAAAGGCACTGTCTCAGCTGCGGGAATTTATGAAATAGCCATTTACCCTTTGACCTTTGGGGGGAAATGGGTTAGAATAAGAAGATACGAAATAGATTGAAAAGACAGGAAAGATAGACCATGACAAAGGATTTGCTGAACCGATTTGTAAAGGCCAGAAGGCAGTATATTGCCAATCAATTTACGGACCTCAACCCCATGCAGAAAGAGGCGGTGTTGACCACCGAAGGGCCGCTGCTTCTCCTGGCCGGTGCCGGCAGCGGAAAAACCACCGTGCTGATTCACCGGATTGCCAACCTCATCTCCTATGGCAGCGGAAGCGACAGCTCCCAGGTGCCGGACACCGTGACCGAGGCAGATGTGACATTTCTGGAGAACCTTCCGGACAGCATTTCAGAAGCTGACCGCCGGAGAGCGGACTATTTGAGTGCACTGAATCCGGTAGCTCCCTGGAGCGTGCTGGCCATTACCTTTACCAACAAGGCGGCAAACCAGTTGAAGGAGCGTCTGGCGGACAAGGTGGGGCCTGCTGCCCAGGATATCTGGGCCATGACCTTCCACGCCGCTTGCTGCCGGATTCTCCGGCGGGACATTGAACTTCTGGGCTATACCCCCAGATTTACCATCTATGATACGGCGGATTCCGAGCGGCTCATGAAGGAAATCCTGAAGGATATGGATTTGGACGAAAAAACCTTCCCCGCCCGGTATGTGCTGAGCCTTATCAGCCGGGAGAAGGACAAGATGGTCACCCCGGAGGGAATGGCGGAGCGGCTGGAGAATACCAACGACCTGCGGCTTCAGCCGGTGGCCCAGGCTTATAAAAAGTACCAGACCAGGTTGAAGGAAAACAATGCCCTGGACTTTGACGACCTGATTTGCAAGACTGTGGAGCTATTGCAGCGGTTTCCCGAGGTACGTACTTACTATCAGCGGAAATTCCGCTATGTATTGGTGGACGAGTACCAGGATACCAACCATGCCCAGTACCTGCTCACATCCTTGCTGGCCGGGGGCTACCGGAACATTTGCGTGGTGGGTGACGATGACCAGAGTATCTACCGCTTCCGGGGAGCTACCATCGAGAACATTCTCAGCTTTGAGGAGCAGTACACCGGAGCCAGAGTGATTCGCCTGGAGCAGAACTACCGCTCCACCCAGTCCATTCTCAATGCCGCCAACGCCGTAATTGCCCACAATGTGGGACGGAAAGGGAAGAAGCTGTGGACGGACAACGGCGCCGGAGACCCGGTGACGGTTTACGAGGCCTCCGACGAAGGTACGGAAGCCAACTATGTGGCCGGGCAGATTCTGGCCAAGAAGCCGGATGAGAATTTCCGGGACTTTGCCATCTTGTACCGCACCAACGCCCAGTCCAACGCCATGGAATTTTCTCTGAAACGCAACGGCATTCCCTACCGGGTCATCGGCGGCACCCGATTCTTTGACCGGGCGGAAATCAAGGATATGCTTTCCTACCTGTGGGTCATCAATAACCCGGCGGACGATTTGCGCCTGCTGCGGATTATCAACAACCCGGCAAGAGGTCTGGGCCCCAAGGCGCTGGCTACCGCCCAGCGGATGGCAGAGGCGGATGGAACCAGCCTGTTCCAGGTGATTTCCCACCCGGAGGGCTACGGCCCCTTGGAAAAAACCGCCCCCAAATTCAAGGCCTTTACGGATATGATTCAGGGCCTTGCCGGCCTTCTGGAAGAGGGAATGTCTTTGCCGGAGTTTTACGAGGAACTGATGATCCGCTCCGGCTACATTGCCATGCTCCAGGCCAAACCCACCGAGGAGAACAAAACCCGGCTGGAAAACATCCGGGAGTTAAAATCCAGCATCCAGAATTATGTGGATACAGCCCCGGAGCCCACCCTTGCAGGTTTCCTGGAAGAAATCGCCCTGTATACGGATTTGGAGGAATATAACCAGGGGGACGATGCAGTGGTTATGATGACCATTCACGCCGCCAAAGGCCTGGAATTTCCCCATGTATTTCTGGTGGGCTTTGAAGACGGTCTGTTTCCCGGTATGCGGGCTATCGGCGATCAGCAGGAGATGGAGGAGGAGCGGCGGCTTTGCTATGTGGCCATCACCCGGGCCAAGGAAAAACTCACCATCTCCCATGCCCGCCAGCGCATGCTCTACGGCCGTACCTCATCGGCCCTGCCCTCCCGTTTCCTGAAGGAGATTCCGGAGGATGTGGTGGTCCGGAAGGGACTGTTTTACGGCGCAGCCCCGGAGAGAACGACTTATCCCACCCAATCCCAGTACCAGAGCCGCCAGACGGCTCAAAGAGCCAGAAGCTTTCTTGCTTCTTCTCCGACTGCCCAGAGCGCCCCGAAACTGGAGCTGAACAAGGGGGATATGGTGAATCATACCGCTTTTGGCAGAGGCATGGTGCTGTCGGTGATGAAAATGGGGGGCGACGCCCTGCTGGAAATTGCCTTTGACGACATCGGCACCAAGAAGCTTATGGCCAATACCGCCTCTGCCCATATGAAAAAGCTGTAATTTTTCCCGAGAAAAAGGCATATATCTTCCTGGGGGGAGATGTATGGGCAGAGCGATCGGACGGATTCTTCGTTTACTGCTGATTATCATACTGGTGCTGACGGTAGCCTTTTTCCTGTTTCGCAGAAAATACCAGGATGTGATTGTGGCCCTGGCCCAGACCCAGGTAATCAATACCACATCCGACCTGATTAACGATGCCATCGACCAGCAAATCGCCACCGGCGACATTTTGTACGACCGGATTGTGTACTTTGAAAAGGATTTGGATGGGCGCATTACGGCACTCAAAACCAACATGAGCGAGGTCAACCGGCTGAAAACCCAGGTGCTGAACATCATCAACGATGAGATTCTTGCCCTGGATGCCAGCGAGCTGGGAATCCCTTTGGGAAACATCTTCTTTCCGGAATTTCTGTCCGGAAGAGGAATGGCGATTCCCGTGGAGATTCTGGCAATCCGCAACTCGGATGCATCTTTTACCAGCGATTTTTCCGAGGCGGGCATCAACCAGACCCTGCACCGGCTGAATATGGAGGTGCGGGTGGATGTTTCCGTGCTGGTGCTGGGCCGGACGGAGAGCTTTACGGTGAACAGTCAGGTGATGGTGGCAGAGACCATTATCATCGGGCAGGTGCCGGATACATTACTACAAACCGGAGGGTAATATGGAACCGAAAGAGAGAATCGGGGAACTGACCCGCCTGCTGAATCAGGCGGGCTACCAGTACTATGTGCTGGATAATCCCCAGATGCAGGACTTTGAATATGACAGGCTTTTGCGGGAGCTGGAAACCTTGGAGGCCCAGTACCCCCAGTGGAAGCAGCCGGATAGCCCCACCCAGCGGGTAGGGGGAGCTGCCCTGAGCAAATTTGAGAAGGTCACCCATGCTGTGCCCCTTATGAGCCTGCAGGATGTGTTTTCCATGGAGGAACTGGAGGATTTCCTTACAAAAATTCTGGAGCAGCACCCCCAAACCGCCTTTTCCGTGGAGCCGAAGGTGGACGGTCTTTCCGTCGCTCTGGAATATGAAAATGGCCTCTTTGTCCGGGGCGCAACCCGGGGAGACGGTGTGGTGGGGGAGGATGTGACGGAAAACCTGAAAACCATCCCTTCCATCCCCATGGCCATTCCCAATGCCCCGGCCCGGCTGATTGTGCGGGGAGAGGTGTTCATGCCCAAGGAGAGCTTCCGCAAGCTCAACGAAGAGCAGGAGGCGGAAGGGAAGCCCCTTTTCGCCAATCCCAGAAATGCAGCTGCCGGCTCTTTGCGGCAGCTGGACCCCAAGATTGCCGCCAAACGGAGATTGGATATTCTGATTTTCAATGTCCAGCTGGCGGAGGGCGTGGAATTTGAGACCCACAGCCAGTCCCTCCGGTACCTGCGGGATTTGCATTTCAAGGTCATTCCCAATCAGCTCCTGTCAGACCCTCAGGAGATTGGCAAGGCGGTGGAGGCCATCAATGAAAACCGGGAGAACCTGACCTGCGACATTGACGGTGCGGTGATCAAGGTGGATTCCCTGGCCCTGCGGGAACAGCTGGGTACCACTGCCAAGTTCCCCAGATGGGCCGCTGCTTACAAATACCCTCCGGAAATCAAGCCCACAGTGGTGGAGGATATTGTGGTGCAGGTGGGAAGAACCGGCGTGCTGACCCCCAAGGCGGTGGTGCGTCCGGTTCGGCTGGCGGGAACCACCGTCACCAATGCAACCCTTCATAATCAGGACTTTATCACCCAGCGGGACATCCGCATTGGCGATACGGTGCTGATTCGCAAAGCCGGAGAGATTATCCCGGAAATCCTGGAGGTTGACCTGTCCAAGCGGCCGGAAAACACCCAGCCCTACCGGCTTCCGACCTGCTGCCCCGTATGCGGCGCTCCCACGGAGCGGGAGGAGGACGGGGCGTTCCTTCGCTGCACCGGCGCTGAGTGCCCGGCCCAGCTGAGCCGGAACCTTGCCCACTTTGTCAGCCGGGACGCCATGGATATTGAAGGCTTTGGCAGCGCCATTGTGGATGCCCTGATTGAAAAAGGGTATCTGAAGTCCCCGGCAGATATTTACTATCTGACCCTGGACGAGCTGAAATCCCTGTGGCAAAAGGGTGACACCGCTGCCAATAATCTGCTGACCGCCATCGAAAACAGCAAGCAGCAGGATGTGAGCCGCCTGATTTACGGCTTTGGCATCCGTCAGGTGGGCGCAAAGACCGCCCGGGTTCTGGCAACGGCCTTTGGGAACCTGGAAAGCCTCATGGCTGCGGATGTGGAGACCCTGACCCAGGTGGAGGACATCGGAGAAATTACCGCCCAGTCTATTGTCAGCTGGTTCTCCCAGCCCCAGTCCGAGCACCTGATTCGCCGGCTGAAAGAAGCCGGGGTGAATATGGAGTCCCTGCGGAAGATTACCGATACCCGGTTTGCAGGGAAGACTTTCGTCCTGACAGGAGCCCTCACCAAGTTCACCCGGGAGGAGGCTTCCCAGAAGATTGAGCTGCTGGGAGGAAAGGTCTCCGGCTCTGTGTCCAAAAAGACCAGCTTCGTGGTGGTAGGAGAAAACGCCGGTTCCAAGGAGCGTAAAGCCCGGGAACTGGGGATTCCCCTTCTGACAGAGGACGATTTTCTGGAGATGATTCAATAAAAAACCGCCGGAAGACCACAAAGTCTTCCGGCGATATTTTTATTTCACATCCACAACCGTCAGTACCTTGTCTTTCACCGTAAAGCGAATATCAAAGCCTGCAAAGGACAAACCGTAAATTCTGTCCGAATCCTTCTGATAGGAGGGCCTGGGGTCGTGGGACAGTACCTGACAAATGGCCTCCTGCTTTTCTGCCGGCAGCCGCTGTTTCAGATTCTCGGGAAAATCCACTTCCAGCATGAAATCTCCGGCATTCTGAGTAAAGCCTCCCATAGCCTCCGGATGGGCGTCACAGTAGGGGATGTAGGGCTTGATATCCAAGATGGGAGTTCCGTCCATCAAATCCGCTCCGCCGATGTGGAGCACCGTCCCCATATCCTGGGTCTGCTCCACAGAAAGGAGCCTTACACAGGAAAGGCCGATGGCGTTGGGGCGGAAAGGGGAGCGGGTGGCAAATACCCCCATCCGGGTATTGCCTCCCAGCCGGGGAGGTCGGACAGTGGGGGACCAGTCCTGCCGCACCGCCTGGGAAAACTGCCAGAGAATCCAAAGATGGGAAAAGCCCTCAATTCCCCGCAAAGCCTCGGGATTCCGGTAGGCAGGTTCAAATACAATGGTGGATTGCAGGGCCTCCGCCAGACCGCTTTGCCGGGGAATGCCAAACTTGGTAGGAAAATCGCTGTGCATCACGGCGATAACATCCATGGAAATACTGTCCATATCAGGCACGCACCTTTCTCAAAAGAAACGATATGGCAAAAAACAGGGCAAGCACCAGGCTGATGGCAGCACCGGCAGAAGCTCCCAGATAGTAGGACACCGTCAGACCGGCAATCCCGGCTACCAGGGCAAGCAATACGGAAAACAGGTGATACTCCCGGATGTTCCGGGCCAGATTGCGGGAAGCCGCTGCCGGCAGCACCAGCAGGGAATTGAGAATCAGCAGCCCCACCCAGGAGATAGACAGGGTGACGGTGACGGCAATAAATACGGTGAAAGCCGTCTGCATCCAGCCCGTAGGAACACCCCGGGAGGAGGCCAGCTGGGGGTGAATGGAGGTCAGCATCAGACGGTTGCTGCACAGCACCCAGAAAAGAATAACCGCAACCAGTACAAGAGCCAGAAGCCCAATCTCACCGGGGGTAACGCTGAGCACATCGCCCACCAGATAGGTATTGTATTTGGTGAAGCTGCCGCCCCCCAAGGTGGCAACAAAAATGCCCAGAGCCACGGCGGTGCTGGAAAACACACCAATGAGGGTGTCGGCAGTCTGATTGCTTCTGCTGCGGACATAGGAAAACAGCAGGGCAAAGCATGCGGAAAAGGCAACCGCCGCCCGGGTGGGGGCAGCCATCCCAGCCAGACTTCCGATGGCAATGCCGGTAAAGGCGGAGTGGCCCAAGGCGTCAGAGAAAAAGCTCATTCTGCCGGTAACTACCATGGTGGAGCATAGCCCGAAAAGCGGCCCCATGAGGAGCACCGCCAGCATGGCGTTTTTCATAAAGTCCCAGTGGAGCATTTCCAGGGGGAGAAAATCACAAAAGGCATACCAGATGCTCATGCTTCCATGGCTCCTTTCCGGTGAAATGCCCGGGCAAACTCCGGGGATTGGAGGACTTCCTCCGGTGCGCCCTGTTTCAGAACCTCGTGGGAGATGAGCACCACCTGGTTGGCGTAGCGGGGCAGCATGGCAAAGTCGTGGGTTGTGATGAGAATGGAAAGGTCATACTTCTGCCGGATTTCATCCAGCATTTCCATGAGGCTCTCCATACCCTCCACATCCACACCGGACAAAGGCTCGTCCAGAATCAGAATATTGGGAATGGGCTCCAAAGCCAGAGCCAGCAGTACCCGCTGCAATTCACCCCCGGAAAGCCGTCCGATGGGCTTGTCAATCAGGGCTGTGCCATGTACCCGCTCCAGACAGGTCAGCACCTTCTGCCGCATTTTTTTGGAAACCCCCAGAAAGGCGGGGCGTTTGCTCATGCAGCAGGCAAAGAGGTCGGCAACGCTGACAGGATCTCCGGAATCAAAGGCAGGGCTCTGGGGCACATAGCCGATGAGAGGTTTCCGGTTCCGCTGCCCCACGGCGGAGAAGGAGATAGTGCCGCTGTACTCCCGCTGTCCCAGAATGGCTTTCAGCAGGGTGCTTTTTCCGGCGCCGTTGGGGCCGATGAGGGCCACCATTTGACCGCAGTGAATATGGAGATTGATGTCTTTTAAGATGGCCTCCCCGGCAATGTCAACGGAGAGGTTCTGGATTTTCAGGCAGCAGGCGTTGCTGCAGGAATCCCCGTGGGCGTGATGTGTCATCCCAGCGCCTCCTTGATGGTGTCGATATTGTGATACATGGCGTCAAAGTAGCTGCCGCCGGAAAGTGCCATGTCCAGAGTGAAAACGCCGCACCCGGTTTCGGCGGCAATGACAGAGGCGGAAGCGGCACTTCCGTTTTTCTCCACGAAAATTGCTGGAAGATTCTGAGATTCCACATCCTGAATCAGGGCTTTCAGCCGGTTTGCGGAGGTTTCACTCCCTGGCTCCTCCTCGATGGCTTCTAAGATATGCAGATCATAGGCTTCTGCAAAATAGGAAAAGCCGTCGTGGAAGGTAATCAGATCCCGGCAGGAAAGGTGAGCCAGCTGGACTTTGCCGTAGCTGTCCAGGGCTTTCAGCTCCTGCCCCAGCTGGGCAAGATTCTTCTGGAAAACTTGAGCATTTTCCGGGTAAGCTGCGGTCAGCCCGGCAGCAATGTTGCGGCACATGAGAAGGGCATTCTGGGGGTCCAGCCAATAATGGGGGTCCTCCTCGTGATGATGCCCCTCCTCTTCATGGTGTTCATGTTCCTCCAGGGGACAAAGCAGCTCCACCCCGGCAGAACCATCCACCACAGAAGCGGCTCCCTCCAGGGCGTCCTCCAGAAATTCCTCCAGCCCGCCGCCGGAGAATATCACCATATTGGAAGAGGCAATGGTGCGCATTTGCTCTACGCTGAGGGAGTAGTCGTGCAGGCAGGATACCGCTTCCGTCACAATGGGGGTGACGGTCAAGGGCGTTCCCTCACATAACCGGGAGGTGAATTCATAAACCGGCAGGGTGGTGGCGGCAATATCCGCCGAGGGAGCCGCCTGGCATCCGGCCATCAAAAGGCAAAGACAGATTGAGAGAATACAGAGGAACTTTTTCATTTACACCATCCCGGGTACAGGTTTTTCTGTATATAACATACCATATATGTCAAGAAAATGGAGACTGCAAAGCTTGCAGTCTCCCATTTCTTAGTGATTTTCGATCCAGTCGTTGGCCTTGGCCTTTGCCAGACGGAGAATGTCCTCCGTGGGGTAAGGGGAAGCCTCGCCGCCGCAAACATGCAGGAAATACAATCCGCCGGGAGTCTGGTACAGGTTTTCTTCATAGCCGGCAGGATCGCCATAGGAGCCGTAGGTACACTTCTTGATGAGAGTAGCGGTTTCGGTATCGTACTCTTTCTTGCAGATAATCTTCTTCATGGAACGAACCTCCTTTCTTCCTTAGAAGTACAAACCAATTATACTTCAATTACAGGAAAAATCAAGCTTTTTTTAGATTTATATAACTTTTTTGCTCCATTTATACCGGGATTTTACATATGTTGCAGAAAAACTTTCGTAGACTGGGAGGGTTTTGTATGATATGATTACAAAAAAGGAGGGAGAAGATGCGTGATATCCCGGTTTTTACAACTGAATTTGGAGTGGGCAGCTTGATTTTGCGGGAGATTCCCTACCGCCAGGAGGCCTATATCCGCATTCAGGATACCGGTCAGCCGGAAATTTTCCTGAAAGAATGTGTGGATTTTTGCAAGACGGCGGGGGCGGAGCGGATTTACGGAACGGGACATACCTGCTGCGAAAGCTATCCCCTCCACACAGCGGTTTTGCAGATGCAAGGGGATGTGGCCGGAATGGGGGACACGGATGCGGCTGTGTTTCCGGTGGTGGAAAAGAACCTGTCCCGGTTCCGGGAGCTTTACAATGAGAAAATGGGCCGGGTACCCAACGCCTCTTTTCTCACGGAAGCAGATGCCCGGGAGATTCTCAAGGAGGGCAGCGGTTACTTTGTCCATCGTGAGGGGGAGCTTCTGGGAATCGGCGTGGTAAAGGAGCCCCGGCTCCTGGCCCTGGCCGCCTGCCGGAAGGGAGCCGGAGAGACTGTGGTGAAAGCCCTGAGCCACACCTTTGCAGACCGACAGGTGCTGCTGGAGGTGGCCTCTGCCAACGGGAAAGCCTGCCTGCTCTACGAACGGCTGGGCTTCGTTCCCACAGCCGAGCTTTCCCGGTGGTACCGGATTTTCTGAAAAAGAATGGCTTGTCAAGGAAAAATACTTGACAAGCCGGGAAGAATGTGGTAACCTATGGGAGGTGTCAAGGGAAACACCTTGACAAGGAGGCACAACATGGACGCTTTGCAGATGACCTTGCTGTTTGACTATTATGGGGATTTGCTTACAGAGCGTCAGCGTATGTGCATCGATATGCGGTACAACCAGGATATGTCCCTGGGGGAGATTGCCCAGGAGCTGCAGGTGAGCCGCCAGGGCGTGTACGATAACCTGAACCGTGCAGAGGCATTGCTCACCAATATGGAGCAAAAGACCGGCTGTGTCCGCCGGGACCTGCAATGCAGGAAGGTATTGCAAACCATCGAAGAGGCTGCAAAGGTGCTGGAGAATCACCAGGATTCTCAGGTGCGGCAGATTGCCGCAAAAATCCTGTCCGCAGCTCAGGGACTTGAGGAGTAACATATGGCATTTGAAGGATTGACCGAAAAAATTTCCTCTGCCTTCAAAAAGCTTAGGGGCAAAGGCCGCCTGAAGGAGTCCGACGTAAAGGAGGCTATGCGGGAGATTCGCATGGCGCTGCTGGAAGCGGATGTAAGCTATAAGGTTGTCAAGGATTTTATCAAGAATGTAACGGAGCGTTGTGTAGGTGCCGACGTGCTGGAGGCTTTGAGCCCTGCCCAGATGATCGTCAAGATTGTGGACGAAGAGCTGACCAAGCTCATGGGCAGCGATGCCAAGCACATCACCTTTAACCCCAACGGCCCCACGGTTGTGATGCTGGTGGGCTTGCAGGGTGCCGGTAAAACCACCAACGGTTCCAAGCTGGCAGGACTCATGAAGCGGCAGGGGAGAAACCCGCTGCTGGTGGCCTGTGATATTTACCGGCCTGCTGCCATTCAGCAGTTGAAGGTCTGCGGCGAGAAGCTGGGGATTCCTGTCTTTGAAGAAGGGCAGATTGACCCGGTGCAGATTGCCAAGGATGCGGTGCTCTACGCCCGCCAGCGTGGCCACGATATGGTTTTTCTGGATACCGCCGGACGGCTTCATGTGGATGAGGCCCTGATGGAGGAACTCCAAAATATCAAAGCGGCTGTCAAACCCCAGGAGATTATGCTGGTGGTGGACGCCATGACCGGTCAGGATGCGGTGAATGCTGCCCAGAGCTTCAATGAGTGGCTGGACATCGATTCTGTTATGCTCAGCAAGCTGGACGGCGACGCCAGAGGCGGCGCAGCCCTGTCTGTCCGAGCCATTACCGGAAAGCCCATCAAGTTTGCCGGTATGGGCGAAAAGCTGGAGGATATCGAGCCCTTCCATCCCGACCGGATGGCTTCCCGGATTCTGGGTATGGGGGATATGCTGAGCCTCATCGAAAAGGCGGAAAAGGCATACGACGCCAAGAAAGCCGCCGAGATGGAAGAGAAGCTGAAATCCAACAAGTTCACCCTTCAGGACTTCTATGACCAGATGGTTCAGATGCGGTCCATGGGTTCTTTACAGGATATTCTGGCCCAGCTGCCCGGAGGTGCCAAGCTCAAGGGTGTGCAGATGGACGATAAGGCATTGAGCCGTACCGAAGCCATCATTTTGTCTATGACCCCCAAGGAGCGGGAAAATCCCAACATCATTGGTGCCAGCCGGAAGCGGCGGATTGCCAACGGTGCCGGCGTGAAGGTGGAGGATGTAAACCGGCTTCTCAAGGGCTTTGAGCAGATGCGCTCCATGATCAAGCAGTTCTCCGGCCCCGGCGCCGGCAGAAAGCTCAAGCGTATGCGTGGTCTGGGAGGCTTTGGCGGCTTCCCCGGACTGTAAATCATTTGGTTCGCTGAAAGCAATTTGCTTTGCGATATAGAACAAGAAATTTTTGGAGGTGAAACTCATGGTAAAGATCAGACTGAGAAGAATGGGTGCAAAGAAGGCTCCTTTCTACCGTATCGTGGTTGCGGACTCCCGCTCTCCCCGTGACGGCCGCTGCATCGAGGAAATCGGCACCTACAATCCCCTGACCGACCCCGTCACCATCACTGTTGACGCTGAGAAGGCTCAGAACTGGATTAAGAACGGCGCACAGCCCACCGATACCGTTCGTGGCCTGCTGAAGAATGCCGGTGTGCTGTAAATCCCTGTGAAGGAGTGGCACAATGAAAGAGCTTTTGCTGTATATGGCAAAAAATTTGGTGGACGAGCCTGAGGCAGTTACGGTAACAGAGACCGCCGGTGAGGATGGGACTGTTCTGGAGCTGCGGGTTGCCCCCGGGGACATGGGGAAGGTCATCGGCCGCCAGGGACGGATTGCGAAAGAAATCCGTACAATCGTGAAAACCGTTGCCCAGCGCACCGGCGAAAAAATCACGGTGGAAATCGTAGATTAAACGGGTATGCGTGACGCTTGGCGCCACGCATTTTCCCATTTTCAGGAGGAAATAAGCATGAAACTCCAATATTTGCAGGCAGGCCAGATTGTATCCACCCACGGCATCCGGGGAGAGGTCAAGGTGTTGCCCTGGGCAGACGGCCCGGAATTTCTCACCCAGTTTTCCCGGATACGGATTGGCGGCCGGGACTATCAGGTGGAAAGCTGCCGGATTCAGAAAACTTGCAATCTGCTGAAAATTCAGGGCGTGGACACGGTGGAAGCTGCCCAGGCTCTGCGGGAGCAGATTGTGGAAATATATCGGGAGGACGCACCCCAGGATCTCATCTTTGCAGCGGAGCTGGAAGGAATGACCGTCCTGGCAGAGGGCCAGGAAATTGGCAAAATTCAGGAGGTGCTGGACTATCCGGGAAACAAGGTGTACGTGGTGAAGGGGGAGCATGAATACATGATTCCGGCTGTAAAGCAGTTTATCCTCTCCACGGATTTGGACAACAACGTGATGCAGGTGCAGCTCATCCGGGGGATGCGTACCGATGAGAATTGATATTCTGACCCTTTTCCCGGAATCTTTGGGAGATGTGCTGTCGGACAGCATCCTGGGCAGAGCCCAGGATCGGGGTATCATCCGTATCGAAGCCCACCAGATTCGGGACTACACCGCCAGCAAGCAGTGCCAAGTGGACGACTACCCCTATGGGGGCGGACGGGGTGCCATTATGCAGGCAGACCCTTTGTACCGCTGCTGGGAGGCGGTGTGTGATGAGGCAGGCGGTCCGGTGCATACGGTGTATATGAGCCCCTGCGGCAAGACCTTCCGCCAGGCCGATGCCATCCGACTGAGCAAGATGGAAAATCTGGTGCTGGTCTGTGGCCACTATGAGGGGATTGACCAGCGGTTCATTGACGAATGTGTGGACGAGGAAATCTCCCTGGGGGACTTCGTCCTCACAGGCGGTGAGATTGCCGCCATGGCGGTGACGGATGCGGTGTGCCGCATGGTCCCCGGGGTACTGGCAGACCCGGAGTGCTTCCAGGAGGAGAGCCACTTCAACGGCCTTCTGGAGTATCCCCAGTACAGCCGACCGGCGGTCTGGCATGGCCGGGAGGTTCCGGAGATTTTACTTTCCGGCAATCACCAGAAGGTAGCCCAGTGGCGGCGGCTGCAAGCCCTCCGCCGCACCCGGGACAGAAGACCGGATATGTTCCAAAAGCTGGATTTGTCCAGTAAGCAGGATAAAAAATTATTGGCCCTTTTGGAGGGTGAGGAAAATGGAGAATCTGGAAAAACTGAAAACCTGGGTACAGGAAAGTAAGCGCATTGTCTTTTTCGGCGGAGCCGGGGTGAGTACCGAGTCCGGGATTCCGGACTTTCGCAGCGTGGACGGCCTTTACAACCAGAAATTTGATTATCCCCCGGAAACCATTATCAGTCACAGCTTTTTTATGAAGAACCCCGAGTATTTCTTCCGCTTTTATCGGGAAAAGATGCTGCCTCTGGGGTTTTCTCCCAATATCACCCATAAAAAGCTTGCTCAGTGGGAAGAAGCCGGGAAGCTGACAGCGGTGATTACCCAGAACATCGACGGCCTGCACCAGAAGGCCGGAAGCCGCCGGGTGCTGGAACTCCACGGCAGCGTCCTGCGAAACTACTGCATGAAGTGTCATAAAAGCTATTCTGCCGAATATATAAAGAACAGCCAGGGAATCTGCCGCTGCGACTGCGGCGGCATCGTAAAGCCGGACGTGGTTCTGTACGAGGAATCCCTGGATTCCCAGGTGCTGGAAAAGAGCATTTACGCCATTGCCCAGTGCGATTTGCTGATTGTGGGCGGCACCAGTCTGACGGTATACCCGGCGGCCGGGCTTCTGCGGTACTATCCCGGCCATCGTCTGGTGCTTATCAACCGGGATGAAACTCCCTATGATAATCAGGCGAATCTGGTTCTCCATGAGAGCCTGGGAAAGGTTTTTGAACAGTTGCCTTAAAAGCCATATATGAATTTTGAGCTGACAAGTTTTTGTCAGCTCATTTTCTTTTCATAAAGGACGAGCCTGCACAATACAATGGAGCAGGAGTGATGCAAATGGCTTGTAACTGGCAGGCATTTTTGAATCTGGTTCCCCCCAGGCTGCGGGGGGAGGTGGACAAACTGGGAAAGGAGCAGCTACAGGAGCTGCGGCTGCGGCTCCAGGGAGAGCCGGAGCTGGTTCTCTCCAAGGAGAGCAAATGGCTTCCCGGTCCTGTGACTATGGACGACCTTTCCTACTGTATCAACGCAGCCACAAAATACTCACCCTGGGCGGCGGCCTCCGCAGCCAAAGGGTATGTGACGGCCCCGGGTGGACACCGGCTGGGGCTGTGCGGTCAAACGGCGGTGGTGGACGGGAAGGTGCGCAGCATCCAGCCGGTTACCTCCATCAATCTGAGAGTATGCCGGGAAATCTCCGGGATTGCCAACGCCATGGCCTCCCTGCGGGGCTCGGTGCTGATTATCGGAAGTCCCGGTACAGGCAAGACAACTCTACTGCGGGACTACATACGGGTTTTGTCGGATGTGTGCCAGGAGCGGGTGGCGGTAGTGGACGAGCGGCAGGAGATTTTTCCCCAGCAGGGGCTATCCTGGGGCTTTCACCCGGGAAACCGGACGGACATCCTCTCCGGCTGTTCCAAGGAGGCGGGGATAGAAGCGGTGCTGCGGAATATGAACCCAGATACCATTGCGGTGGACGAGATTACCGCCGGGGAGGACTGCACTGCCATGCTTCATGCCGGCTGGTGCGGCGTCCGGCTGATTGCCACTGCCCACGCCGGAAACAAGCAGGATTTGCTGTGCCGCAGGCTCTACAAGCCCCTGGTGGAAAGCGGATTGTTTGAAAACTTGATTGTGCTGCAAAAGGACAAGACCTGGTACAAGGAGCGGATGATACTATGACCATAAGAATCGTTGGGGCGGCGCTGCTGATTCTGGGCTGCGGCAGCGTGGGCTTCCAGATGGCTGCGGCCCATGTGCGGGAGGAACGTATCCTGCGGCAGCTGCTGCGATTGCTGGATTATATGGAGTGTGAGCTGCAATACCACCTGACACCGTTGCCGGAGCTTTGCCGCCAGGCAGCAGAGCAGGAGGCGGGGGTGCTGAAAGGGGTATTTCTCCGGCTGGCAGAGGAGCTGGACAACCAGATGTCCCCGGACGTGGGACGGTGCATGGGCTATGTGCTGGGACGGCAGCAGAATCTTCCCCCCAAGGCCAAAAAGCTCCTGCGGCTCATGGGGAACTCTCTGGGAAAATTTGATTTGCAGGGGCAGATCAAGGGACTGGAAAGCCTGCGGGGAGAGTGCCGCAGAGAATTGAAAGCCCTGGAAGCGGGACGAGCCTCCCGGCTGCGGGAGTATAAGACTCTGGGACTTTGTGCAGGGGCGGCGCTGGCCATATTGTTTATTTAATCTATGGAAATTGATTTGATTTTTAAGATCGCTGCAATCGGAATTATCGTTTCCATACTCAATCAGGTGCTTTCCAGGTCAGGCAGAGAGGAGCAGGCCACCATGACCACCCTGACAGGGCTGGTGGTGGTTCTGATGATGGTGGCCCAAAAAATCTCCGAGCTGTTTGAACTGGTGAAAAACCTGTTTCATTTCTGATGGAAACCTTCGTAAAAGCCGCCGCTGCGGTGCTTGTTGCGGTGGTGCTGGTGACGGTGTTGTCCAAAAACAGCAAGGATATGGCTGTGGTGCTGGGAATCTGCGTCTGTACCATGGTTTTGCTTGCTGCCGTATCCTTTTTAAGTCCCGTGGTGCAGTTTGTGCAGCGGCTGCAGGAGCTTGGGGGACTGGACAATACCATGGTGGAAATTCTTCTGAAAGCCGTGGGGGTAGGCCTGATTTCCGAGGTGGCGGTGCTCATCTGCTCTGACTCCGGGAATCAGGGGATGGGTAAGGCCCTGGAGTACTTAGCCGGGGGCGTAATTTTGTACCTGTCCATACCCCTCTTCACGGAACTTCTGGAACTGATGCAAACCATACTGGGGGAGATATGAGAAGATTTTTTATACTGATGGGGCTGCTGGCACTGCTGATGGTGCCCGTGCAGGCAGAGCAGTGGGAGCCTCCCGAGGCACCGCCGGAGGCAGAGGAGTATATGCCGGAGGATACGGAGAGCTTTTCCGAGGGCCTCTGGTATGTAATCAAGGCCGGTATCAAGACCCTGGAGCCATCCCTGGCAGAGGCTGGGAAAGCCTGCTTTTCCGTGATGGTGGTGGTGATGCTCCTGTCATTGCTGGAAGTCTATACAGGGAAACTGCCTCCTGTGACCCCTCTTGCCGGGGCTGTGATGGTGGGGCTGACCCTTCTTGCCCCCTCCCGGTCCCTTATTGGCCTGGGAACGGATACGGTGCGGCAGCTGAGCGAATACGGAAAGCTTCTGCTTCCGGTGATGTCCGCCTCCCTGGCGGCCCAGGGCGGGGTAACGGCATCGGCATCCTTGTATGCCGGTACGGTGTTGTTTGATGCCATCCTGGGCTCTCTGGTGGTGAAGCTGATTGTGCCCCTTCTTTATGTCTATCTCTGCCTGAGCATTGCCGCAGGAGGAATTGGGCAGCAGGTGCTTACCACCTTCAAGGACTTTATCAAATGGCTTATGACCTGGACCCTGAAAACCATTTTGTATGTGTTTACCGGCTACATGGGAATCACCGGGGTGGTCAGCGGTGCCACGGATGCGGCAGCCATGAAAGCCGCCAAGCTGACCATATCCGGGATGGTTCCGGTGGTGGGAGGCATCCTCTCCGATGCTTCCGAAGCGGTGCTGGTCAGCGCCGGGGTAATGAAAAATGCATCAGGAGTCTATGGCCTCATTGCCATAGCAGCCATATGGATTGGGCCATTCTTAAGAATCGGGGTGCAGTATCTGCTGCTGAAGCTCACAACGGCTGTTTGCAGCGCCATGGGAACCCGGCAGGTGTGCGGGCTCCTGAAGGATTTTACCGGAGCCATGGGAATCCTTCTGGCCATGACCGGGGCGGTGGGGCTGATGCTTTTAATCAGCACCGTGTCCTTTATGAAAGGAATCGGATGATGGAGGGAGTCAAGGCATATGTGCTTTCGGTGACAGCCGGGGCAATCCTTTGCGGACTGGTTACCAGCCTTTCCGGCAAAAAGGGCGTTCAGAAAGGGGTTATCCGGCTGCTGACCGGGGCATTTCTCATTGTGACCGTCATTGCACCTTTGGCAAAGGTGAAAATTCAGGATTTGCAGGACTATCTGGGGGATATTTCCATGCAATCCGAGGCGGTGGCGGCAGAGGGAGAGAATTTTGCCAATGCCCAGATGGCGGATATCATAACCCAGCGGACAGAGGCATATATATTGGACAAAGCCGCATCGATGTCTGTTGCGCTGCAGGTGGAGGTGACGCTAAGTGAAGAGAACCCGCCGGTGCCGCGGGCGGTCACCCTGACCGGTGCCCTGTCCCCGTACCAGAAAAGTACCCTGGAGGATTTCATATCCGGCAACCTGGGCA
>DVFK01000110.1 GCA_018713285.1 Candidatus Faecousia excrementigallinarum | reverse complement strand
TGTATCAGCACCATCTTGATGAGCACTACCGGGTCTGTACCAGGCCGACCATTGTCGTGGCAGTAATACGGCTCCAGCCGCTCATACAGCCACTCATAATCCATGACCTTTTCAATCTTCCGAAGCAGATGCTCTTTCGGTACCAGAGCTTCCAGGTCTGTTATTACCGCCTCTCGCCGGGCATCTTTTCTCCATTGTTCCATGAATACACCCCCATATCCGTATTATACCAGATATGAGGGTGTTTTGGTAGTTTTTTGACAAGCTGAAGGGAAGAGTCAAAGACTCTTCCCATAATTACTTTTCGATTAAGGTGCTGACTATTTTCAATATCCGCATTTTCTCGTTTTGGGGGAGCTGAGCAATAGCGCTGGAAAGCTCCGTAGCAACACCTTCGGCGGCATGATTTACCACATCCACCAGCAGAGAATCAGCAGAAACATCCAGCACGTTGGCGATGGCCACAAAGGTATCCATCCGGGGGATTTTGGCACCCCGCTCAATCACGCTGATATGGGTGGGGCTGATATCAATGAGGGCGGCCAAATCCTCCTGGGTGAGATTTTTCTTCTCTCTGGCGGCTTTGATTCGCTGCCCCACAGCCTTGGCATCCATACTTCCCACTCCTCTTTAGAACATCGTTTCGGTCTAAAGATAGTATATAAGGAAGAGAATGAATCATACAGAAGCCAAAGAACAAGGACTTGTTCTATAAAGCAAACAAAATAAAAAAACCTCAGCCAATCCCGGGTGGGGATTGGCTGAGGGAGGGGTTGCTTTACAGCAACTCCAGAATCTGAGCCTTGGGGCGGGCACCGGCGGACTGGTGGACCACCTGGCCGTTTTTGATGACCATGAGGGTGGGGATGGTCATGACCCGGAACTGCTGGGCCAGAGCTACCTGCTCATCCACATTCACCTTGCCCACGGTGATGTCGCTGCGCTCACCGGCAATCTCGTCGATGATGGGGCTGACCATCCGGCAGGGGCCGCACCAGGGAGCCCAGAAATCCAGCAGCACGGGCTTATCGCTGTTCATCACAACATCCTGAAAGTTTTCACTGGTTACAGTAATCGCAGACATAGTAAATTCCTCCTGAAATTATCTTTTTGGTGACTACCTTTTCTTTGGTAGTATCTCTTGCTTGTGGCCTTATCATACACCAAAAGACATTTCCTTTCTGTGACAAAATCACAAAACCCCCAGCCAAAAGGCTGGGGGTATGCAAGCGGGGGGGAATTACTTGTTGGCGCCAGCGATCTGAGCGGCAACCTCGGCAGCGAAGTTCTCTTCCTTCTTCTCGATGCCCTCGCCCTTCACATAGTGAACGGCGTCCACGAACTTCACGGAGCCACCCAGCTTCTTGGCGGCGTCGGCAATGTAGCCTTCCACGGAGCCCTGGAACAGGTCGGAACGAACGAAGTCCTGCTGCAGCAGGCAGATCTCCTTGAAGAAGGCAGCCAGCTTACCGGCAGCGATCTTCTCCTTGATCTGAGCGGGCTTGTTGGCCATCTTGGGATCGTTGTCCATGAGGGCCATCTGCACGGACATCTCATGGTCAATGTCAGCCTGGGGAACCAGGGACTTGTCCCAGTACTTAGCGCCCATAGCAGCAATCTGCATAGCCACGTTCTTGCCGATTTCGGTGGCGTCAATGCCGCCCTCCACGGCCAGGTTTACCAGAACGCCGTGGGTGCCGCCAGCGTGGACGTAAGCCACGGAGGTGTTGTCGGCAAACCGGGCGAACCGGCGGATCTGCATATTCTCACCGATGGACATGACCTTCTCCTGCATGATCTCGGTAACGGTCAGGTCGGAGCCCGGGTACTTGCAAGCCTTCAGAGCTTCCACGTCGGCGGGAGCGTCGGTAGCCACCACGGTAGCCAGGTTCTTCACCAGGTCCATGAAAGCGTCGGTCTTGGCAGCGAAGTCGGTCTCGGAGTTCACCTCGATGACAACGCCCACGCCGTTTACCACGGTAGCGTAAGCAACGCCCTCAGCGGCAACCCGGTCAGCCTTCTTGGCAGCCTTGGCCAGGCCCTTCTCCCGGAGCCAGTCCACAGCCTTGTCCATGTCGCCGTCGGTGGCAGCCAGAGCCTTCTTGCAGTCCATCATGCCCACGTTGGTCATTTCACGGAGCTTCTTAACATCCTGAGCGGTAAAAGCCATAACTTTAAATCCTCCTATTTTCTGATATGGGAGCCCGCTTCCGGGCTCCCGTCGTATACAATAGAAATTACTCGGCAGCTTCTTCAGCCACGGGAGCTTCAGCAGCCTCCACGGTCTCGGGAGCATCGGTGCCCTGACGGCCCTCGATGGCAGCGTTGGCCATGGTAGCGGCAATCAGGCGGATGGCGCGGATGGCGTCATCGTTGCCGGGGATCACGTAATCAATCTCATCGGGATCGCAGTTGGTGTCCACGATGGCCACGATGGGGATGTTCAGCTTCCGGGCCTCAGCGATGGCGTTGCGCTCCTTCCGGGGGTCAACGATAAAGAGAGCTGCGGGGATCTTCTTCATTTCCTTCACGCCACCCAGGTACTTCTCCAGCTTGGCAATCTCGCCCTGGTGCTTGATGACTTCCTTCTTGGGCAGCATGGCGAAGGTGCCGTCCTCTTCCATCTTACGCAGCTGAGCCAGACGGTCGATACGGGTACGCATGGTGCGGAAGTTGGTGAGCATACCGCCCAGCCAACGGGCGTTCACATAGTAACCGCCGCAACGGGCAGCCTCTTCACGGATAGCGTCCTGAGCCTGCTTCTTGGTGCCCACGAACAGGATGTTGCCGCCACCCGCAGCGGTGTCACGGACGAAGTTGTAGGCCTCCTCCAGCTTCTTCACGGTCTTCTGCAGGTCGATGATGTAGATACCGTTCCGATCGGTGTAGATGTAGGGAGCCATTTTGGGGTTCCAACGACGGGTCTGGTGACCGAAGTGTACACCGGCCTCCAGCAGTTGCTTCATAGATACGACAGCCATTTTAATTTTCTCCTTTTGTTGTTCCTCCACCCCGATCATCCCGCCGGCTCACTTAAAAAGCACAATATCCGGCGATCCCCGGGTGTGTGGTGTAAAATACTATGGGCTAAGCCCATGCTGATTCATTATATCGGATGAAATCACATTTTGCAAGGGGTATTTTGAAAAAAATCCCGGTTTTTTAAGCTTTTTCAGAAGGGAAGGCCTTTGCGCTCTCTGGGACGGCGGCAGTGTTCCGGGTCGATGTCCACCAAGATGATGTCCGGCCCCACCTTGCAGATGCACCGCCAGGGAATCACAAAGTCATCCCCGGGCCCCCAGAGTCCGAAGAACTTGCTGGGGCCGGGGACGAGGATGGCCTCGATACAGCCCTCCGGCACCTTGATGATGGCGTCACACACGAAGCCCAGCCGCCGTCCGTCGCTGACGCAGATGACCTCTTTGCACCGCAGCTCTGTAAAGGACATACCCATCCCCTCCTGGAAGTTACTTGCCACATTCTATGGGAGGGGATGATGGAATATAACTTTTAAGAAGAAATGACGCTGACCTTTTTCCGCATGGTGGCGATAGCGTTTTTCTCCAGCCGGGACACCTGGGCCTGGGAGATGCCCAGAGACCCGGCTACCTCCATCTGGGTCTTGCCATCGTAAAACCGCAGGCACAGAATCTGCTTTTCCCGGGGGGTGAGGGTGTTGAAGGCGTCCCGGAGGGCGATGTGCTCCATCCACTGCTCGTCGGTGTTCCGGGTGTCCCGCACCTGATCCATGACGGTGAGAGGGTCGCCCCCGTCGGCATACACCGGGTCGTAGAGGCTCATGGGAGCACACACCGCATCCATAGCCTCCGCCACATCCTTTAGTGGAATGTCCAGCTCCCGGGAAAGCTCCTCCAGGGTTGGGTCCCGCCCCAGCTTGGCAACCATGGCTTCTTTGCATTGAAGCACCCGGTAGGCTACATCCCGGATGGAGCGGGATACCCGGATAGGGGCGTTGTCCCGGAGATACCTGCGGATTTCCCCTGCAATCATGGGCACGCCGTAGGTGGAGAAGCGCACCTGCTTGGTGGGGTCGAAATTGGAGATGGCCTTGATGAGACCGATGCACCCCACCTGAAACAAATCGTCCGGGCAGTCCCCCCGACGGTCAAACCGCTGCAAAACCGACAGCACCAGCCGCAGATTCCCTTCAATCAGCCGTTCCCGGGCTTGACTATCCCCGTTTTTGGCCTGGAGGAGAAGCTGTTCCATCTCTGCCTGGGGGAGCATTTTCAGCTGTGCGGTGTTCACACCGCAGATTTCTACCTTTCCTTGCATACAAACCTCCTGTGCAGAACCTGATGGATAGTATTTCCGGGGGAGGAAAAATCATACCCGGAAGAAATTTGTGGAATGTTCACAAAATTTTCAAAGCCCGGTTCCCCAGGGGCCGCCCCAAATCGAGGGGGTCAGAAAAATTCCCAACTTTTTCGACGAAGACCCTCCATAACGCCCGGGGGAATCCTGGAAACATAACACGAAAAAACCCGGGGGTATTCCACAGGTTATGCATTTTCCGTATGCAGCCTTTCCACAGGGGGTGGAAGGACAAAAGGGGAAAAATACCTGTTGATAACTGGGAGTTTTCCACATTCTCCACAGAGTTTTCCACAAGAGTTATCCACAAGGCTTTTCCACAGGGGTTATGCATAACGGTTGACATAAGAGTTTTTCCCCGGTTTCGACTTTTTTTCCCTTTTTCCGCAGACGGAAAAATCGACGGCTTTGTAAAGAAACGGAAAAAATTTGGTCTTGACAAGGTGTATCCCGCCGGGGAGGCGGGGCTCCGGGCAGGGAATTTCCCCTTTCTTTCCGGTTTGGGGAAATTTTTTTGAAAAAGGTATTGATTTTATGGGAAAGTCAAGGTATAATCAGTAAACGCATGAGATAAAACACAGAACAGGAGGTGTGACCATGCCCAACATCAAGTCCGCAAAGAAGCGTGTGGAACTGTCTAAGGTTGCTTATGAGAACAACAAGGCTGCCAAGTCCGCTCTGAAGACTGTCATCAAGAAGTTTGAGGCTTCTCTGGAGGGCGGCAACCGTGCCGCTGCCGAGGCTGCCTACAAGACTGCTGTGACTGCGGTTGACAAGGCTGTCGGTAAGGGTCTTTTGCACAAGAACACTGCTGCCCGGAAGAAGAGCAGCATGACCCTGCGGCTGAACAAGCTGGCCTGATTTCTCTGAAAATATCTCCTTCCGAGCAGTGCTTGGAGGGAGTTTTTTCATTTTATACGGCGGCGGATTTTTTCCGCCATCCATGCAGAATGAAAAACCGGAAATACACAAAGTATTCCCCGGTTTTCCATTCTTTTGTCTGACGAAAAACTCTTCCCGCCAGCTCTTGCCGATGGGTTCAGAGCTTTCTGCGGGTTTATTTTGGAAAGGAGGGAATCCCATGGCAAGGCTCCAGGATCCGGTAACGATCTTAAAAGGGGTGGGCTTTACCCGGGCCAAGCAGCTGGAGGGGCTGGGCATAAGGACGCTCCAGGATTTAATCTGCCATTTCCCCCGGGGCTATGAGGACAGAACCCGGCTTGTGACCATCAGTCAGCTGGAGAAAGGGGTTCCGGCCTGCTTCCGGGCCATGGTGGCGGGCAGTCCCCGGGCAGCCCATATCCGCAAGGGGCTGGATCTCACCCGGGTGCAGGTGGCAGACCACACCGCCCGGCTGACCCTGACCTTTTTCAACCGGAAATTCTCCGCAGGACAGCTGGAATACGGCCAGGAGTACATTTTCTATGGACAGCTGTCGGGGGATTACAGCGGCTACGGCATGACCAACCCGGTGTTTGAGGCCCCGGACAGCCCTCCCGTGATGACCCGCCGGGTGCTTCCGGTGTATCCTCTTACTGCCGGCCTTTCCAATGCGGCCCTGTGCAAGGCGGTTTCCCAGGCTCTGGCCCTTTGCAATCCGCCGGAGGAGATACTGCCTCCCCAGGTGCGGGCGGAATACGGGATTTTACCGGCGGCGGAAGCTTACCGGATGATTCACAGCCCCGCTTCCATGGAGGAGGCGGCGCAGGCCCGGAAGCGGATGATTTTTGAGGAGTTTTTCCTTTTCTCCGCAGGACTGGCCCTGATGCGGTACACCCGGGAGGAAAAGCCCGGGGCGGTGCTGACCGATTTGGACTTGACTCCCTTTTATCAGGCTCTGCCCTTTGCCCTCACCGGTGCCCAGAACCGGGCCATCGGGGAGATTGTGGGGGACTTCACAAAGGGCCGGGTGATGAACCGGCTGGTTCAGGGGGATGTGGGCAGCGGCAAAACCATGGTGGCGGCAGCGGCTGCCTACCTGGCGGTGAAAAACGGCTTCCAGGCCGCCATGATGGCTCCCACGGAAATCCTGGCGGAGCAGCACGCCGCATCTCTTGGAAAGCTCTTTGCCCCCCTGGGCATCCGGGTGGAACTGCTCACCGGGTCGCTTCCTCAGGGACAGCGGCGGCTGGTGCAGGATGCCATGGCCTCCGGGGAGGCTCAGATTGTGGTGGGTACCCACGCCCTGGTGGCAGGAAGCGGCAGCTTCGCCAATCTGGGTCTGGTGATTACCGACGAGCAGCACCGGTTCGGGGTTTCCCAGCGGGCAAAGCTCTCCCAGCTGGGGAACAGCCCTCATGTGCTGGTCATGTCCGCAACTCCCATTCCCAGAACCCTGGCCCTTTTAATGTATGGAGATCTGGATGTTTCTATTGTAGATGAGCTGCCTCCCGGACGGCAGCCGGTGGATACGTTTTTAGTGAACGAAAGCTACCGCAGCCGGATGAACGCCTTTGTGCGCAAGCAGGCCCAGGAGGGGCACCAGTGCTTTGTGGTGTGCCCGGCGGTGGAGGAGAACCAGGAACTGAACCTGAAAGCGGCGGAAACCTGGGCGGAGACCCTGCAAAAGCGGGTGTTTCCCGATTTGAAGGTGCTGCTCCTTCACGGGCAGATGAAGTCCGCCGAGAAGGATGCAGTCATGTCCGCCTTTGCCCGGGGGGATGGGGATGTGCTGGTTGCCACCACAGTCATTGAGGTGGGGGTGGACGTGCCGAATGCCACCTTAATGATTATCGAAGATGCAGACCGGTTTGGCCTGAGCCAGCTCCACCAGCTCCGGGGCCGGGTAGGCAGAGGCTCTGCCAAAAGCTACTGTATCCTCACCACCCATAACCGGAATGTTCAGACGATCCAGCGTCTGAAAGCTTTCTGCAAAACCAATGACGGGTTCCAGATTGCCCAGGAGGATTTGAAGCTCCGGGGGCCCGGGGACTTTTTCGGCTCCCGCCAGTCGGGGCTTCCTGCCTTCCGCATGGGGAATTTAGGGACAGACCTGGCAACGCTCCAGCAGGCCCAGCAGGCGGCAGTTACCTGGATTGACACCCAGGGCACAGGAAACACCCCGGAGGCGGAGGCTCTGCGGCGGCGCATTGGAGCTCTTTTCCGGGAGGGCGGCCCTGCCATGAACTGAAAAAAGAAAAAATCTCTGAGAAATTGCCCAAAAAACGGCGAATTTTCAGAGATTTTTCCTTTAGAACAGAAAATTTCAAAAATGGCTTGTAACTTTCCGGGAAATGTAGTAAAATAGTACGACTGATAAAGCGCAAAAAATACATAATAGATATGTTTTACGGAGGGAATACCTATGGAAAAACCCATTGTACTTGTAATTATGGACGGCGTAGGCAAGGGCGACGGCGGCAGCGGCGATGCTGTGGCTCAGGCCAACACCCCCACCCTGGACCGACTGCTTGCTACCTGCCCCCACACCTACCTGAAAGCCCATGGCACCGCTGTGGGTCTGCCCTCCGATGAGGATATGGGCAACTCCGAGGTGGGTCACAATGCCCTGGGCTGCGGTCAGGTTTACTCCCAGGGTGCAAAGCTGGTGGGCGAGTCCATCGAAAACGGCACCCTGTTTGCCTCCCACACCTGGCTCGACCTGGTGGAAAATGCCAAGTCCGGCAAGGCTATGCACTTTTTGGGCCTGCTGTCCGACGGCAATGTCCACTCCAACATCAGCCACCTGATTGCCCTTTTGAAGGCTGCCCACGCTGCCGGTGTGAAGAAGGCTTACTGCCACATTCTTCTGGACGGCCGGGATGTGCCCGCCACTTCTGCTCTTGAGTATGTTGCCCAGCTGGAGGATGTGCTGAAAGAGCTGAACA
This sequence comes from Candidatus Faecousia excrementigallinarum, assembly GCA_018713285.1. Taxonomy (GTDB): domain Bacteria; phylum Bacillota; class Clostridia; order Oscillospirales; family Oscillospiraceae; genus Faecousia; species Faecousia excrementigallinarum. The sequence goes on along the minus strand of DVFK01000110.1, from coordinate 35,495 downwards.
CCGAAGGCTGCGACTACGCCATCGCCTCCGGCGGCGGCCGTATGCAGGTGACCATGGACCGTTACGAGGCCAACTGGGGCATGGTGGAGCTGGGCTGGCGTACCCATGTCCAGGGCATCGGCCGGCAGTTCTCTTCTGCTGCGGAAGCAGTGGAGACCTACCGGAAGGAGACCGGCTGCATCGACCAGGACCTGCCTCCCTTCGTGGTGGCAAGAAACGGCGAGCCCGTGGCCAAGATTGCCAACGGCGACAGCGTGGTGCTCTTCAACTTCCGGGGCGACCGGGCTCAGGAGATTTCTCTGGCCTTTGACCGGAAGGATTTTGACAAGTTTGACCGGGGGGACTACACCGGCGTGAAGTTTGCGGGAATGCTCCAGTACGACGGAGACCTGAACATCCCCGAGCACTATCTGGTCCAGCCCCCTGTGATTACCAACACCCTCACCGAGGTGCTGTGCAAGGCCGGCATCCACGAGTATGCCCTGTCCGAGACCCAGAAGTATGGCCATGTGACCTATTTCTGGAACGGCAACCGTTCCGGCAAGGTCTGCGAGGACCTGGAGGTTTACGAGGAAGTGCCCTCCGATGTGATTCCCTTTGAGCAGGCCCCTGCCATGAAGTCCAAGGAAATCACCGAGAAGATGGTGGCGGCTATGGCCTCCGGCAAGTTCCAGTTCCTGCGGTGCAACTACCCCAACGGCGACATGGTGGGTCACACCGGCGTCATGGAGGCAGTGATCTACGGCATGGAGTGCGTGGATAAGGGCCTGGCAGCCATCCTGGAAGCTGCCGACAAGTACGGCTATATGGTTCTGGTCACTGCCGACCACGGCAACGCCGACCAGATGACGGAAACCAAGAAGGGCAAGACCTCTGTCCGGACTGCCCACTCCCTGAACCCGGTTCCCTTCATCATCTACGACAAGGATAAGACCTGGGTCATCCGGGATGGTCACTACGGCCTTGCCAATGTGGCTCCCACCATTGTAAAGATGATGGGCCTGACTGCTCCTGACTGCTGGGAGCAGAGCATGGTGTAACCCCGATTTTCTAAGGAGGTACGGAGTATGATTTGTCAGGAAAACCAGAAGGGCAATGTGTGTATTACCACCGAGGCCTATGTGGAAATTGCAGGCACCGCCGCATCCTACTGCTTTGGCGTCAAGGGCATGGCTGCCCGGTCCGTGACGGATGGTCTTTACCATCTGCTGCGGAAGGAGTCCATGGGCAAGGGCGTTCGGGTGGAGTTCCATCCGGACAAGTCCATCTCCATTGATCTGCATATCATGGTGGACAACGGGGTCAACCTGGCCACCGTAGGCAGCTCCATCATTTCCGAAGTGCGCTATGTGGTGGAGAAGTCCACCGATACCAAGGTTCGGAAGGTGAATGTATATATAGATTCCATGATGATTGGATAATTTGGAGGTAGGAACCATTGCGCGAGATTATTAACGGTTCGGATTTCCGCAGAATGCTCATCAGCGCTGCGGCATCCATCGAGATTCACAAGCAGCAGCTCAACGAGCTGAATGTATTTCCCGTGCCGGACGGCGATACCGGCACCAATATGTCCATGACCATCTCCGCCGCCGCTGCCGAGCTGCGGAAGACCGAGGACCCCTCCCTGGAGAAGGCTTCCTCCGTCACCGCTTCCGCCATGCTCCGGGGTGCCCGGGGTAACTCCGGCGTGATTCTCTCCCTTCTGATGCGGGGCATGGCCAAGGCTTTGAAGGGCCATGAGGAGTGCGACGGCACCCTGTGGGCCCATGCCCTCCAGGAGGGCGTGGATGCTGCCTACAAGGCCATCATGAAGCCCACCGAAGGGACCATTTTGACGGTTGCCCGGCTGGCTGCCTCCAAGGCTGCCACTGCCGCCCGGGAGAATAACTACCTGGAATTTGTCCATGAGGCTGCCATCGCCGAGGCCAAGGTCGCCCTGGCGGATACGGTGAACCAGAACCCGGTGCTGAAGAAGGCCGGGGTGGTGGACGCCGGCGGCAAGGGCTGGCTCTTTGCTCTGGAGGCCATGCTCAGCGCCCTGCGGGGTGAGGACATTGCCGCTCCCGAGGGTACGGTGGAGGTGAAGGAGCAGGCGGACTTCTCCGACTTTGCCGACGAGGACATTACCTTTACCTACTGCACCGAGTTCATCGTGTCCCGGGAAGGGGATTCTGACCCTGAGGACCTGCGGGCGTTCCTGAACGAGCTGGGCGACAGCCTGGTGCTGGTGGACGACGATGAGATTATCAAGGTCCATGTCCACACCAACGACCCCGGCGCAGCCCTCCACGAGGCTGTGAAGTACGGCAGCTTCGTCACGGTGAAGATTGAGAATATGCGCCTGCAGCACACCGAAAAGGTGATGAGCGAGCAGGAGCTGGCTCCTAAGATTGCGGAGCCGGAAAAGCCCATCGGCGTGGTATCCGTCTGCGCCGGCAGCGGCCTTGCAGACGTGTTCTCCAACCTGGGGGTGGACGGCATCATCTCCGGCGGTCAGACCATGAACCCCAGCACCCAGGACATCCTGGAGGCGGTGAACAAGGTCCCGGCGGAAACGGTGCTGGTGCTGCCCAACAACAAGAACATCATCATGGCTGCCCAGCAGGTAGATGAGCTGACCCCCAAGCACGTGGTGGTCATCCCCAGCAAGACCGTGCCCCAGGGCGTTACCGCCATGCTGAACTTCAATCCGGAAGGCACCGTGGAGGAAAACACGGAGGCTATGACCGAGTCTCTTAGCACTGTGGATACCATGCAGATTACCTACGCTGCCCGGAACTCCGACTTTGACGGCCACGACATCCACGAGGGTGACTACCTGGCCATCTACGGCAGCTCCCTCTTTGGCACCAGCCAGGACATCAAGGTGCTGCTCCGGGCCCTGGCCGAGAAGGTGCGGGACTCCGGTAAGGAGTTTATCACCATCTACTATGGCGAGGACATCAAGGAGAAGCACGCCCAGAAGACCGCTGACCTGTTCAGCAATATCTGCCCCAATGCAGACGTGAACCTGCTCCGGGGCGGTCAGCCTGTATATTATTATATGATTTCCGCAGAATAATCGGGGAAAATCAGAAAGGCCCGCTGCCCTGGCAGAGGGCCTTTTTCTCTAAAGCAGCAAAAGGAGGGATTGCCGTGGGCGCTTGGATTCGCCGGAACGGAAAGAGAATTTTCAAATTCTTCGATGATATTTCCCGCCTTCGGGTGTCGGTGTACGCCGGAAATGCCGGGTTTTTCGTGCTGCTGGCTATTTTTCCGGCCCTGATGCTGGTGATGAGTGTGATTCGCTACACCGGGCTGGATATTAACCTGCTGACGGATATGCTGGAGGGCTTCATTCCCAGTGCCCTGATGTCCGGTGCCAAGCGGATTATCCTCAACACCTACTACTCCACCTCCACTGCCGTGGTCTCCATCTCGGCGGTGACGGCACTGTGGGCAGCCAGCCGGGGGGTTTACGGGATTCTCCGGGGTCTCAACGGTGTGTACGGGGTGGAGGAAGACCGGGGATACTTTTACACCCGGCTCATCAGCGTGGTGTATACCTTCGGCTTTCTCATTGTGCTGCTGCTGACATTGATTCTTCATGTGTTCAGCAATCAGCTGCTGGAGCTTTTGTCCTGGAAGGACGGAGCCCTGTTTTCCTTTTTGATGGATGTGGTGAACCTGCGGTTTTTCGTCCTGCTGGCCATTCAGACCGTGCTGTTCACCGCCATTTACGTGGTGCTGCCCAACCGTCGGAACCGGATTCGGGACAGCCTGCCGGGAGCTATGCTGGCCTCCGCCGGATGGCTGATTTACACCGACCTGTATTCGATTTATGTAAACTATTTCAGCGGCAGCGCCAACCTCTACGGCCCGGTGTATACCGTGGCCCTGAGTATGTTGTGGCTGTACTTCTGCCTTTCCATTTTGTTCTACGGCGGCGCCCTCAATGCCTACCTGACTACCCAGGAAAAAAGGGAAAAATAGGGGAAATGTTTAAGTATTATTCATAATGAACCGATACAATAGGGGAAAAAGGGGGGACAGGTATGTTCGGCTTTGTGATGGCGGATGTGGAAGAGCTGCAGCCGGAGGAGAAGAAACGGTACCAGCAGGTGTACTGCGGCATCTGCCGCAGCATAAGGGACAGGGCTTCCGGTACCGCCCGGCTGGCTCTGCAATACGATATGACCTTCCTGGCACTGCTTCTTATGAGCCTGTATGAGCCGGAGGAGGAGGAAGGAAAGCCTGCCTGCGGCTTTCATCCCCTGGCACCCCGGCCCTATCTTTCCAACCCCTGTATCGACTACGCCGCAGACATGAATGTGCTGCTGGCCTACTATAAGGCCCTGGACGACTGGCAGGACGATAAGAGCGTCAAGGGCAGAGCCGGTGCCCTGTTCCTTAAGAAACCGGCGGAAAAAATTGCTGCCCAGTATCCCCGGCAAAGTCAGGCGGTGCGGGCTTGCCTGCAAAAGCTCAGTGAATTGGAAAAAGCTGCCTGCCCGGAGCCGGACGGCCCTGCCGGTGCCTTCGGAGAGCTGATGGGGGAGCTGATGGTGTACCGGGAGGACCTGTGGGCCAATGCCCTTCGTCAGCTGGGCCAGGCCCTGGGACGGTTTATTTACCTGGCGGACGCAGCGGTGGACTACCGCTCCGACCGCCGTCACCATCGGTATAATCCCTTCCTGGCCATGGGTACCGGGGAGGATTGGCGCCGGTGGGAGGAGTACTTAGTGCTGACCATGGGGCGGTGCACCCAGTATTTTGAGAGTCTGCCTCTGGTGCAGGATAAGAAGCTGCTGGACAATATTCTTTACAGCGGCGTGTGGATTGCCTATCGGGGCAAGCAGAAGGAAGAGAACAAGGAGAGGTAACCCATGATAGAAGATCCGTATAAGATTTTAGGGGTCAGTCCCCAGGCTACCGATGAAGAGATCAAGGCGGCTTACCGGAAGCTGGCCAAGCAGTACCACCCGGACCGGAACCCGGGGGATGCGGAGGCCGCCAAGAAAATGCAGCAGATCAATGCCGCTTATGAGCAAATCAAAAATCCCGAAAAAGCCGCCCGGAACGGAGGCGGCCAGGGCTATGGCGGTCAGAGCTACGGCGGCTACGACCCCTTCGGAGGCTTCAATCCCTTCGGCGGCGGCTACGCCGGGGGTCAGACCCGTCAGGATTCCCAGCAGGGGCAGTACCACCGGGCGGCGGAGCAGTACATCCGCTTCGGCAGATACCAGGAGGCTCTCAACGCTTTGCAGTTTGCCCCGGAAAAGGACGCCCGGTGGTATTACCTGTCCGCCCTGGCCAATGACGGCCTGGGGAACCAGGTGACGGCTTTGGAGCACATCAAGCGGGCGGTATCCATGGAGCCGGACAATGCCCAGTACCTGTATACCCTGGAGAGAATCCAGGGGGGCGGCAGCACCTACCGGCAGCAGGCCGGAAACTTCCGGGGCTTTACCATGGGCGCCAGCCCCTGTGCCTCCTTGTGTATGTGCTATGCCCTGCAAATGTGCTGCTGCCGGGGCAGAATCTTCTGCTGCTAAGCCATGAGGGGAAATTGTCACATTCACGCCCTGCTGGACGGCAGGGATTGGCGGCAAGCCATTGATCGCCATCGGGAAAAACCCGACGAAAACTACCTGCACCAAATGCTTCGCACCTATGCCGATTTGGGCTATACCTACCTCCGGGACGGTGGAGACCGCTGGGGGGTAGGGGCGAAAGCCCGGAGCCTGGCTCCCGATTACGGCATCACCTACCGCACCCCCTTGGCACCCCTTTGCAAGAAGGGCTGTTACGGCGGCTTTATCGGCCTGAACTATGAAAACCTTTCCCAATACCGGGCTTTGGTGGTGAAAAACCGGGAAAAAGGGGCGGATTTCATCAAAATCATGATTTCCGGCCTGATGGATTTTGACCGGTTCGGGATTCTCATGCAAAAGGGGCCGGAGCTGGGGGAAATCCCGGAGCTTGTCCACATCGCCCACGAAGAGGGCATGGCGGTGATGGCCCACGGCAACGGCGCAGATGCAGTGCTGGCGGCGGCCAAAGCCGGGGTGGACTCCATCGAGCACGGCGCTTACCTGAATGAAGAAGCCCTTCACGCCATGCAGGAATCGGGGACGGTCTGGGTTCCTACCCTGTCCACCATCGGAAACCTCCGGGGGAAAGGACGCTTTCAGGAAGCGGCGGTGGAGAAAATCCTTCAAAGCGCCATGGAAAACGTCCGATATTTCCTGAAAATCGGAGGAAAAATTGCCCCAGGGGACGATGCCGGTGCCTGGGCCGTGCCCCACGGCTGCCAGGCGGAAGAGAACCTCCTGTACCAGGCCGGAGCCACGGAAGCAGCTTTGCAGGCGGGCCTGATGGCCATTATGGAAAAATTTTAACAGAGTTTTGACAGTAAAAAAGCTGAGGGAGAACACCCAATACTGGGAGTTCTCCCTCAGCTTTCCGTTTTATCCGCTGCCTTTCCGCCGGATTAAAGGCTCCCGGCCTGTGGGAGCTGGCAAGGCGCCGCACCAAAGGCTCCCTTGCCAAAGGGAGCTGGCACGCCGGAGGCGTGACTGAGGGATTCACGGTGTAGGCTTGCCCAATGGAACCAGCCAATGTGGACACCTGCCAGCCTTTTATACCCCCGCCTCGGCGTTGCCGAGGCACCCCCCAATGGCCGGCGGGCTTTGGTCTTTGCACCTACTGCACCGCAGTCACGATACCGGGCGGGTCAGGGAAGTAACGATTCGCTGAAAGCCCCGTGCGAAATTATCAGCGGGCACTGCCCGCAGGGCACATCTCCAGGTCCAGCTCCTCCGGCAGGAACCGGGGGCAGACATTTTCCGAGGAGGTGATGACGGCGGCTGCCAGCTTGGTGCCGATTTCCACCGACTGGGAGAGGGTCTTGCCATAGGTCAGTCCCATGGAAACTCCGGCGCAGAAGGCATCCCCGGCACCGGTGGTGTCCTTTACCTGGACATTCTTGGCAGGGCAGAAGCCCTGCTCCCCGGTGCAGCTGGCAAATACTGCGCCCTTGGCACCCATGGTCACCACCATGGAAGGAATCTTTGCCCGCTGAATGTTCTCAAGGAGAATCTTTTGCAGCTCCTGGGGGGAATATTCCCGGTAGTCCTCCAAAAACAGCAGCCCCGCCTCCAGCTGGTTGCAGATGAAGCAGTCAAACTTCTGCAAAAAGTCCCGGCGCTCGGCGGCGATGCTCATGTTGGACACCAGTCCAAAGAGCTTCACACCGTGCTTCTGGGCCAGGGAGATGATTTCCTTCACAATCTCCTTGTCTAAGTCCACTTCAATGACCACGGAGTGGGCTTTTTCAAAAATCTCGTCTCCCTTTTCCTGGAGCAAATCCACCAGGGGCAGCATATTGGGCCGCTTGGAGATGGAACCTGCCACATCCCCGTTGTTGTCAAAGACCGCCAGCCAGGTACCCATGCCGTCGGGAAGTACCAGCACATAGTCGGTATTGACCTTGTGATTTTGCAGCTTCTTCAGCACATCCTGCCCCAGGGGTGTGTCGTCCACGATGCCCACATAGGTGGGACGCAGCTCCACATTGGCAATGTCCTCCACCACATTCCGGCTGACACCGCCGTGGATGTATTCAATTCTGCCTACATTTCGTCCGTCGGGAATATATATATCCTGGGGAAAGCCCTTGATGTCCACAAAGGCTGCACCAATCACCACAATACCCATGAAACGCCTCCTGCTTTTTCTTTTCATTGTATCACATATTTTCCCTTTTTCCAACAAAAATATAAGGTTTTCCGGAGATATGGACTTATCCATAAAGCTGTGATAGAATGGAGGCCGAAAAGGGAGGATGGAAAATGGAATACAAAATTGTGACAATCAAGGAAAGACCGGATTTGTGTGAGGAGGCTGCCCAATGGTTTCATAGCAAATGGGAGGTGCCTGCCGACGCATATCTTGAGAGCATGAAAGCCTCTTTATTGGAAGATGAGCCGGTGCCGGGGTGGTATTTGTGCTTGTGTGGAGATACCATTATCGGAGGTGCGGGAATCATTGAAAATGACTTTCACAACCGAACGGATTTGACGCCCAATCTATGTGCCCTGTATGTAGAAGAGGCCCATCGTTGCAGGGGTGTGGCGAGAAATCTCTTATCTTATATTTGCGAAGATATGAAAAATCAGGGGGTGGGGACACTGTATCTGGTCACAGAGCATACAAGCTTCTATGAACGATATGGATGGATATTTTTGTGTATGGTGACCGGAGAGGACGGGGGAAGTATGCGGATGTATGTCCACCCTGGGAAATAGCCGCTGGAGTTGAAAAACACCGCTTTCTTCCACAGAAAGCGGTGTTTTCATATTCAGCTTTGGGACTGCTCAATCAAATCTGCCAGGGTGATACCCTCGAAAAAGCTGTCAATCATGGCATCCAGCTTGTCCCACATGGGCTTGGTCTGGCAGCAGGTGGAGCGGGAACAGGCGGCAGGTCCCTGACTGGTGCAGGACACGGCGGCGAGGCTCCCTTCCGTCAGCTTGAGAATGCTCCCTACGGTGTACGCCTTTGGAGGACGGTTCAGCCGATAGCCGCCGCCTTTGCCGTGAACCGCATCCACAAAGCCCGCCTTGGAAAGCACCGTCATAATGGACTCCAGATACTTCTGGGAGATGTTTTCCGATTCGGCGATTTCCTTGAGAGGGATATAGCGGTCGCTGCCGTGAAGGGCAAAATGCACCATCACCCGCAGGGCATACCGGCCTTTGGTGGATACAATCATAGCTTACTCGTGGCAGTGGGGGCAGTCCTCATCGGGGAACTGACTCTTGTCATAGGCAATGCCGTTTCTGTCGTAGTAGTCCTTGACAGCGGCCTTGATGGCTTCCTCTGCCAGCACGGAGCAGTGCATCTTGTGGGCAGGCAGTCCGTCCAGAGCTTCCGCTACCGCCTTGTTGGTAAGCTTCAGAGCCTCGTCAATGGACTTGCCCTTGATCATCTCGGTAGCCATGGAGGAGGTGGCAATGGCGGAGCCGCAGCCGAAGGTCTCGAACTTCACATCGGTAATCACATTGTCCTCAACCTTCAGATACATCTTCATAATGTCGCCGCACTTGGCGTTGCCAATCTCGCCCACGCCGTCGGCGTTCTCAATGATACCCACATTCCGGGGGTGGGTGAAGTGATCCATAACCTTTTCGCTATACAGTGCCATTGTACTCTCTCCTTATAAAATATACTGTCTTTTTCCGGTTTGCAGATCCCGCCATACGGGGCTCATGTTCCGCAGGGTCTCCACCACCTGAGCGGTGGAGGCGATGATGTGGTCCATTTCCTCCGGGGTGTTGTAGTGGCTCAGGGACAGCCGCAAAGAGCCGTGGGCTACATCGTGCACCCGACCGATGGCCAGCAGCACATGGCTGGGGTCCAGGGAGCCGGAGGTGCAGGCGGAACCGGAGGAGGCGGAAATTCCCAGGGCGTCCAGCATCAGAAGCAGGGACTCGCCCTCAATGCCCTCAAAGCAGAAGCTCACATTGCCGGGCAGCCGGTTTACTGGGTCGCCGTTGAGGGCGCAGTGGGGAATCTGGGAAAGACCGGCGATGAGCTTGTCCCGCAGACCTGCCACATAGGCGGCGTTCTTCTCCAGGTTCTCGCAGGCGTCCTCCAGGGCAACGGTCATGCCCACAATGCCCGGAAGATTCTCCGTGCCAGCCCGCTTGTTCCGCTCCTGGGCGCCGCCTTCAATCAGATTCAGAAGGGGAACACCCCGGCGGACGTACAGAGCACCCACGCCCTTGGGGCCGTGGAACTTGTGGGCGGACAGGCTGAGCATATCGATGTTTTCCGCCTTTACATCAATGGGCAGATGCCCCACCGCCTGAACGGCATCGGTGTGGAACACCACCCCGGCCTCCTTGCAGATTTTGCCGATTTCCGCAATGGGCAAAATGGAGCCGATTTCGTTGTTGGCGTACATGGTGGTTACGAGGCACGTGTCCTCCCGGATGGCATCCTTCACCTGCTGGGCTTTTACATTGTGCCCCTCTTTCACGGACAAAAGGGTGACTTCAAAGCCCTCTTTTTCCAGCTTTTTCAGGGTGTGGAGCACGGCGTGGTGCTCAAAAGCCGTGGAAATAATGTGCTTTTTGCCCTTCTTGGCTCCGGTGTAGGCGGCGGAGAGAATGGCCTGGTTGTCGGATTCACTGCCGCCGGAGGTGAAGTAAATTTCTCTTGCTTCACAGCCCAGGCACTTGGCCATCCGGCTGCGGGCGTCCTCCAGAATCTCCTTGGCCTGCTGGCCGATGGAGTGGAGGCTGGAAGGGTTGCCGTAATATGTTTCATAGCAGGGCAGCATGGCTGCCAGTGCGTGTTCGCTGATTTTTGTGGTAGCAGCGTTGTCTGCGTAAACTTTCATGGTAGATTTCTCCTTCGTTTTTACCTATCAAAACCATAGGTAATATAGCACTTCCTACCTACTTTGTCAATAGGTAAAAGGACAGCCTCCTGATAAAATCCAGCATTTTTCCAAAGAAACCAGCAATGGCCAAAACTTTCGACTTTTGCAAGGGTTATGAAAGGGAATTGTGAGGTATATTAAAGGGGCAGCAAACAAATGGAGGGCAGGGAAATGAAAAAAATAACAAAAACCACGGCGATTCTGCTGGTATGGCTCCTACTGCTGATACCCAGCGTCTACGCCCAGGGGCTGCTGATTCCCGGCGGGGAGCTGATTGGCATTTCGTTGGAGGATCAGCAGGTGACGGTGGCGGCTTTTGACAAGTCTCTGGGGCAGGAAGCCCAGGCGGCGGGCTTAAAAATCGGTGACCGGCTGGTGAAGGTGGACAGCAAGACCATAACCTGTATTGAGGATGTGCGGCAGGCGCTTCTTCGCTCTGACGGCCAGGTTCAGGTAACCATCGACCGGGGCGGCAAGGAGCTGACCCTGAAGCTCACCCCCCAGATTACCCAGCAGGGCCCCAAACTGGGACTTTACCTCAAGGAAGGGGTCACAGGGGTGGGCACCGTCACCTGGTACGACCCGGCAACCGGCGCTTTCGGTGCCCTGGGCCATGGGGTAAATTCCGGGAACGGGGAGCTTCTGCGCATCCGGCAGGGAAGCGTTTATGAGGCCACCATCCTCTGGGTGAACCAGGGCAAGGTGGGCACGCCGGGCCAGCTCATGGGTGCCCTGAACGGTCAAAAGTCCTTGGGTACCATTGAAAAAAATACCAGCCAGGGGGTATTCGGCAAGCTGGAACAGCCGGTGCAGGGAGAGGCCCTGCCGGTGGCCCAGTGGGAGCAGGTGCATACCGGTGAGGCTACCATCCGCTCCACGGTGGAAAATCAAAAGACCCGGGAATATTCTGTGGAGATTTTGAAAATCTATCCCGAATCCGGGGAAGAGGGGCGGAACTTCCTGATAAAAATCACCGATCCCACCCTCCTGAGCCAGACCGGCGGCATCGTCCAGGGCATGTCCGGCAGTCCCCTTATACAGGACGGCAGACTCATAGGCGCCGTGACCCATGTGCTGGTAAATGACCCCACCACGGGCTATGGCATTTTCATCGAAAATATGCTGGATGCGGCGGAATAGGAAAAGGCAGCTTCGGCTGCCTTACATAAGGCAGATACGGAGCGCTGTTCTAAGGAAACTCTGAATAAATCGTCTGCGGCTGGACAGCGGATCTTTTTTGCCAGCCCGTCAGGATGTAAAATTGGGAATACATCCAGTATTCCCCAATTTCCCATCCTTTGGTCTGACAAAAAATCTCTCGCTGCCAGCTCTTGCCGATTTTTTCAGAGCTTCCCTAATCGGATTCGGAAGAAAACTTTGGCAGAAAGACTGATGAATTGTAAAAATACTTGCTATTATTTGGGGGATATGCTATACTATAATAAGCGAGAGGTATATGTGCTGGTAGAATAGAGAATTTCGGGAGGTATTTACTGATGTTGAATCCCGAAATCAAAAAAACAAGCAGGAGGAAAATGACCATGGAAATCAAAAATCAACCCACCCAGTGCCCCAACGGCCACTATTATAATGCGGCACTCCACAATACCTGCCCCATCTGCGCCCAGGCCGGCGGCGTACCACCTACGGAACCCTTTGCCAATCCGGGGGGTGTAGGGGGCTTCCCCAAGACGGAAGCGCCCGTTCCCACATTTGTTCCCGCCGGAACGGGGGAAGTTACTCCCTTCCAGCCCACCACCATCGGGGGCGATCTGCGGGGCGAGGGCACCACTGACCCGGTAGTGGGCTGGCTGGTGTGCACGGAAGGCCCGATGCGGGGCAATGACTATCGGCTCCACGGAGGCTATAACTACATAGGCAGGGAAATGGGAGACGTGCGGATTCCCGGAGATACCCAGATTTCCCGCCAGAACCACGCCATGATTGCCTATGACGACACGGAGTCCATTTTCTACGTGGGCCCCTCTGCCGGGCGGAATCTCATCAAGGTCAACGGCAAGACCGTCCTCAACCCGGTGGAGATTCACAATTACGATGTGATTTCCATTGGCACCACCAAGCTGATTTTTGTTGCTCTGTGCGGCGAAAACTTTGACTGGAAGCGGGGCTGATGCCATGAAGATGCTGACGACCATGGTGTTGGTTCCATCCTGGCCATTGGTGGCGGCAGCCCTGGGAGTGGGACTGGCTGTGGGGATTCTGGCAGCGCTGCTTTTGTCCCGAATCAGGAAGCGGCGCAAAGCCGCGCCGGCTCAGCCCATGCCTCTGGCGGTTCCCCTGGTGGGCAGGCTCCACGCCCAGGGGCAGCGGCAGAGTCAGCAGGACTGCTTTTCCGTATCCCCGGAAGACCTGTATCCCACCCACGGCCTGCTGGCGGTGGTGGCGGACGGCATGGGCGGACTGGAGAACGGCGATGCAGTCAGCCAGACGGCGGTATCTGCGGTGATGAACGGCTTTTACGCCCAGCCGGAGGAGGAGCCCCGGCATAAGCTGCTGCGGCTGCTGACAGAGGCGAACCGGGCGGTGAACCGGATGCTGGGGCCGGAGAATCTGGGCGGCAGCGGAAGCACCCTGGTGCTGGGACTGGTGCAGGAGGAGCGGTTTTACTTCCTCTCCGTGGGGGACAGCCGAATCTGCCTGTTCCGGGACGGAAGCATGTTTCAGCTGAACCGGGAGCACAATTACCGCTGCCGGCTGGAGCTGAACGCCGTCAATGGAGAGGGCACTCTGGAAGAGGCCCAAAGCCATCCCAAGGCTGCCGGGCTTACCAGCTATCTGGGAATGGGACAGCTGGCGTATGTGGATCAACCGGAGGATTTTGTTGCCATTCGCCCGGGGGACAGGTTTCTGCTGATGAGTGACGGCGTTTATAATGCGCTGACCGTTCTGGAACTGGAGCAGTACCTGAGCCTTCCGGCCCAGGAGGCCGCGGAGGCCATCGGCAAGGCCGTGGAGGAAAAGGCCTGGCCCGGACAGGACAATTACACCGCTGTGATTTTGCAGTGTTGAGGCCTGCAGACCTCCGACCGTGGAGCAAGTTCACTGCAGAGCCTGTGAAAAAGAAGAAAAGAAGGGAGCGTTTGCCATGAAAAGAAGGATGGCGATATTTCTCGTTGTGCTGTGCCTGGTGCTGTCGGTGCCGGTTATGGTGGCGGGAAAGGATCAGACACCGGCCCAGGCGGCCAACGGCGTGGTGCAGGTGTATGCGGAAACAACCCTTTCCGACGGCATGGTTTACGCCGGCGTAGGCTCTGCCTTTGGCGTAGGCAAAATCGGAGAGGAAACGGATATCTTTATAACCAACCGCCATGTGGTGACGGCAGCCAATCAGGACGGCAGCCTGACCCAGTCCCAGCGGGTGTATCTGATGCTGGAGGAAAATTCCTATAGCACCACCGTCCGGGCGGTGGAGTCGGAGGGGCAGCTGTATACCGTGGATGCCCTGCCCCCCATTTATGACATCCAAACCGAGCGGATGGTTGCGTGTGATGTGCTTTACATCTCCCCGGACTTCGATTTTGCGGTCTTGCAGGCCAGAGAGCGGGTACCGGGCCGGGTGGCGCTGGAGCTGGCTGCGGGGGCGGAGACCCTGGGCGTGGGACAGCAGGTTTATGCCCTGGGCTTTCCTGCCCTGAGCGACGATGTGTCCACTGCTACCGGCTGGGAGTTTTCCGGAAACTATTTCCCCAACGGAAACCAGCAGCTTCCCATATACACTTATACCCAGAGCTACAATTCCCGGGTCAGCGATGTGACTGTGACCACAGGCGTTGTCTCCCGGTTTACCACCATGGCCTCTGAGGGGGATGTGCAGGTGATTCAGCACGATGCCACCATCCACGGAGGCAATTCCGGCGGCCCCCTCATCAATTCCCAGGGCAAGGTGGTGGGTGTCAACACCTATACCGCCAACGCCACAGAGAGCCTGAACTATGCCATCTACATTGATTATGTGCGTCAGGCCCTGGATGAGCTGGGCATTGACTACAATGTCCGCAGCAGCTGGGGCTGGATTGCCATTGTGGTGGTGGCCCTGGCGGCAGTGGGAGCAGGGGTCTGGTTTGTCCTGCGGAAAAAGGGAAGCGGAAAGCCCCGGGCAGGAGCGCCGGTGTACCGGACTCCCCAGCCCCAGACCGTTCCCGGGGACAGCGGCTTCCGGATTCAGGGCGTGTCCGGGTACTTTGGGGGAAAACGCTATGCGGTGAACCATGTGGTGCGCCTGGGGCGGGATCCCCAGATGAACCAGCTGGTATACCCCCAGGACGTGAAGGGGATCAGCCGGGTTCACTGTGAGCTGACGGTGGTAGAGGGAAAGCTCTACCTGAAGGACGCAGGCTCCAGCTACGGCACCTACCTGGGAGGCGGCCAGCGGCTGGCGGCAAATCAGGCGGTGGAGCTGAAGCCGGGAGACCGGTTCAGCCTGGCTTCCCAGCAGGAGACCTTTGTAGTTGATGTGAAGGGAGGCGTGTAAACCATGAAATATTGTCCCAAATGCAATCAGCCGGGGGATGGGGCATTTTGCATCCACTGCGGAACCCAGCTGTTTACCACCCAGGACAATCTGGGAATGTCCTCCGGCACGGTTCTGGAGGGAACCCTTTACACCTATCAGCTGCAAAAGGTGCTGGGACAGGGCGGATTCGGCATTACATACCGGGCGTTGAACCGGGAGCGGGGAGAGCTGGTGGCGGTGAAGGAGTACTTCCCCGTGCGCAGCGCTGTTCGTGCCCAGGACGGTACGGTGCAGGTCAAGCCGGGGTATGAGGAGGAATTCAAAACCGGACTGGAAAGCTTCAGCGGTGAGGCCCGGATGCTGGCCACCATGGGCAAAGTGCCCTCTGTGGTGCAGGTGATGGACCAGTTCCAGAAGCGGGGCACGGCCTATCTGGTAATGGAATACCTGGACGGCACCCCCCTCCACGAAAAGGCCGCCCGGATGGGCGGGAAAATCCCCCCGGAAGAGCTGCTGCCCAAGCTGCCCCCGCTGCTGCGGGATTTGGCGGTGATTCACAAGCTGGGAGTTCTTCACCGGGACATCACACCGGATAACATCATGTGGATGCCCGATGGCACCCTGAAGCTGCTGGATTTCGGCTCCGCAAGAAACGTGGGCGGCGGCAACTCCATGACGGTGCTGCTGAAGCAGGGCTTTGCCCCGGTGGAGCAGTACCTTACCGGCGGACAGGGGAGTTATACGGATGTGTACGCCCTGTGTGCCACCATCTACTTTTTGCTCACTGGCGTTATGCCCACCTCTGCCCTGGAGCGGCTGGAGCATGACGATTTGCAGCCCCCCTCCCACTATTGTCAGGGACTCACCCCCCAGCAGGATGGGGCAATCCTCCGGGGTATGCGGGTGCAGCCCAAGGAGCGTACCCAGACGGTGGAGGAGCTGGCCCGGGAACTGGATATCCAGGAGCCCCGGCCGGAACCTGTAAAGCCCACAGCCCGGAAACCCTGGAAATGGGTTGCGGCGGGTGTTGCCGCCCTGGCCTTGGTGATTGTGGCGGCGGTGGCGCTGGGCAACAAGGAGGATACCCCCAAGGGCGAGGCCTGGATTCACAGCACCAAGCCCTCCCAGACCCAGACGGAAACCACCCAGCCCACCACCACCCAGCCCACCACCACCCCGCCCACACAGACGGAGCCCCAGGAGCAGGTGTCGGAGGAAGGCCTGGTTTACCTGGCAGGGGAGAAGGGCATTACCATTGTAGGCTTTGAGGGTACACTGGATGCAGATGGCATGCTCTTTGTTCCGGATACCATTGATAATCAGGAGGTGACGGAAATTGCCGCCGGGGCTTTTTCCGGTCATAAGGAGCTGCAGCAGGTATGGCTGCCCTATACCTGCACCGTCATTGGCGACGGCGCCTTTGAAGATTGCCCCGGTCTGCGGCAGGTATCCACCTTCGCCACCCTTGCCAGTGTCGGGGAGGACTGCTTCTCCGGCTGTGATGCCCTGCGGGCGGTTTATGCTATGGAGCCGGAAGACTTCCGGCAGGTGCTGCCCCAGGAATGTCGGGCTTACCCCTTTGAGATGGAAACGGGCGTTGGTGCCCTGTCCTTCGTGATGGTGGATGAGCTGGGCGTGGTGTATGGTTTCCTGGAAGATGACAGCTGTGTCCTGCTGGACGTGCCGGCGAATCTGGAGGAACTGGATCTTTCGGACACCCCCTCCGGGGAAAACACGGTGTATATCTGCGAAGGAGCCCTGGACAATGCCACATCCCTGAGAAGCCTGACTTTGGGGAACGATACCATATTCCCCTTCGGGCTGTTTGACCAGGTACGGGGTGTGGATTCCGTGTACTGCCAGAATAACTCTCTGGCGCAAAGCTGGTTCTTCAGCTGCTACGGTGCGGCATACCTCAATATACTCCGGGAGCAGGAGGGCGGAGACTATATCTACCCGGATGTGAATGCGGTAAAGGCGGCCATGGTGCGTGCCCAGGAGCTGGTGGAAAGCTATGAGCACACCCGTCCGGACGGAACGGAATGGAGCAGCGTGCTGAAAGAGAACAGCGTGGATTGGAGCTATGCCCACGAGGTGATTGCCACTCTGGATGAGGGAGCAAGCAGAGTGGATAAAATCAACGAGATGGCGGAGTACATCCTGGAGCGGGAGCCGGAAAGCGGTGACGAGTACTACTCCCGGCTGGGACTGGGCTTGTATTACGGAGAAACGGTCCGCCTGAACCTTCTGGGAATCATTCCCTGAAAACGGCATACACCCAAAGCACCCCCGGCGATATTCTGGCCGGGGGTGCAATATTGAGAAAAGGAGAGCTTTTGCGGCAATGACCATAGATGAGCAGATGTTCTTTGACGGAAAGCCCGGGGCGCTGGCTTTGTATGAAGCCTTCCGGGAAAAGCTGCTTGCCCTTTGCCCTGATGCGGCGCTGGAGGTGCAGAAAACCCAGATTACCTTCCGGAATCCAAGGGTTTTCTGCTGCGTTTCCATGGCGAGGATGAAAGGCATCCAAGGGGAATACATTGTGGTGACCCTGGGGCTGGGGCAGAGGCTGGCGTCTCCCCGGGTCTGGGTGGCAACGGAGCCCTACCCCGGCCGCTGGACCCACCACATTCCCCTACGGGACAGCCGGGAAGTGGACGGGGAGCTTTTGGACTGGGTGCTTACACCTTCAGCCGGGAAAAACGCCCCTTGCGGTGAGAAAATGACCTGGAATTATAAAATTCCCCGGAAATCCGAAGATTTCCGGGGATTTGTGTCATTGGGGAAAGACTCAGGCGTTGAGAGCCTCAGCAACAGCAACAGCCACGGATACGGTCATACCGACCATGGGGTTGTTGCCGGCGCCCAGGAAGCCCATCATCTCCACGTGAGCGGGGACGGAGGAGGAGCCTGCGAACTGAGCGTCGCTGTGCATACGGCCCATGGTGTCGGTCATGCCGTAGGAAGCGGGGCCGGCAGCCATGTTGTCCGGGTGCAGGGTACGGCCGGTGCCGCCGCCGGAAGCCACGGAGAAGTACTTCTTGCCCTGCTCAATGCACTCCTTCTTGTAAGTGCCGGCAACAGGGTGCTGGAAGCGGGTGGGGTTGGTGGAGTTGCCGGTGATGGAAACGTCCACGCCTTCCTTGTGCATGATGGCAACGCCCTCGCGGACATCGTCAGCGCCGTAGCAGCGGACAGCAGCCCGCTCGCCATCGGAGTACTTGTACTCCTTCACAACAGTCAGCTCACCGGTGTAGTAGTCGAACTTGGTCTGCACGTAGGTGAAGCCGTTGATCCGGGAGATAATCTGAGCAGCGTCCTTGCCCAGGCCGTTCAGGATAACCCGCAGGGGCTCCTTACGGGCCTTGTTGGCGCTGCGGGCAATGCCGATGGCGCCTTCAGCAGCGGCGAAGGACTCGTGGCCGGCCAGGAAAGCGAAGCACTTGGTCTCGTCCCGCAGCAGCATAGCGCCCAGGTTGCCGTGACCCAGACCAACCTTCCGGTCCTCAGCAACGGAGCCGGGGATGCAGAAAGCCTGCAGGCCGATGCCGATGGCCTCAGCGGCCTCAGCGGCGGTCTTGACGCCCTTCTTCATGGCGATGGCAGCGCCTACGGTGTAGGCCCAGGCCACGTCCTCGAAGCAGATGGGCTGAATATTCTTGGTGATGGTGTAGGGGTCGAAGCCCTTGGCCACGCACAGGTCCCGGCACTCCTCCACGGAGTTCAGGCCGTACTGAGCGAGGACACCATTGATCTTGTCGATCTTTCTTTCGTAACCTTCAAACAAAGCCATTGTGCAGTCCTCCTCTTATTCGTGACGGGGGTCGATATACTTGGCAGCGTTCTCGAAGCGGCCGTAGTGACCCTTGGCCTTCTCCAGAGCGGTGGCAGCGTCATCGCCCTTCTTGATGAAGTCCATCATCTTGCCCAGGTTGATGAATTCGTAGCCGATAATCAGGTTGTCGGCATCCAGAGCGCAGCGGGTGACATAGCCTTCTGCCATCTCCAGGTAACGGGGGCCCTTCACCTTGGTGGCGAACATGGTGCCCACCTGGCTCCGCAGGCCCTTGCCCAGGTCTTCCAGGGAAGCGCCGATGGCCAGGCCGTCCTCGGAGAATGCGGACTGGCTGCGGCCGTAAACGATCTGCAGGAACAGCTCACGCATAGCGGTGTTGATGGCGTCGCACACCAGGTCGGTGTTCAGAGCCTCCAGGATGGTCTTACCGATGAGGATTTCGGAAGCCATAGCGGCGGAGTGGGTCATGCCGGAGCAGCCCAGGGTCTCAACCAGAGCTTCCTCGATGATGCCTTCCTTGATGTTCAGGGTCAGCTTGCAGCAGCCCTGCTGGGGAGCACACCAGCCGATACCGTGGGTGAAACCGCTGATGTCCTTGATTTCCTTGGCCTGAACCCACTTGCCCTCTTCGGGAATGGGAGCGGGGCCGTGATAGGCGCCCTTGGCCACGGAGCACATGTGCTGTACTTCAGTACTATAAATCATGGCAAAATTCCTTTCTTTTCAAGGCGGGGATACCGCCTTTGGTGATAATACCTGGGAAAGACACACTTTTCCACTTGCTATTATACAAAGCTTCTCCCCGCTTGTCAATTCTTCCGAAAAAAATGATAGAGGAAAAAACCATGTATGAGGAAAAGAAAAAGAGCCATACTAATCCCATCCCAGGAAAAGAAGGTGAAATTATGAACTGCAACGGCAACAAGTGTATCGAATGCACCGTCACCCAGTGCGCCAACCACTGCGGCAGCAGCAACTACTGCGCTCTGGACCGGATTCTGGTTGGCACCCACGAGGGCAACCCCACCATGGACCAGTGCACCGACTGCAAGTCCTTCCGGAAGAAGTAATGATCCCCAGTCCCCGGCAGCTGCCGGGGCCGTATCCGGGCCGTTCGCTGTATTTGTCAGCGGACGGCCCTTTTCCTGCACCGATTTTTACACAGAGCCGCCCGGGTAAAGGAAGTTTGACAAAGTGACCTGACAGCTTGCCGGGATTTTACACCGGGCTGGTAGCGGTCTTTACCGGCGGAAGGATATAATAGGGCCGTACCCTGAGGTCAAAAAACAACGAGAAATTTTGGAGGAACAAAATGAAAAAACTGATTGCATTGCTTCTTGCGGCGGCGCTGTCCGTGACGGTTCTGGCCGGTTGTGCAGGTGAGTCTTCCCAGGGCACCACCGCAGGAAATGAGACCACCCAGGCTGCAACCCAGCCCACCACAGCCCCCCAGGAGGAGGCAGGGAAGGCCCCCAAGTACGTATTTCTGTTCATCGGCGACGGCATGAGCTACCCCCAGATTCAGGCCACTTCCGACTACCTGGGTGCCCTGACGGACGAGGACTACTGGCAGGCAGCTCCCAGCCTGGATGATAACGGCGGCGCCATCCTGGACGGCCCCCAGTACCTGAACTTCATGGGCTTTGAGGCCGCCGGTTCTGCGGTGACCTACGATTCCAACAGCTTCTGCCCTGACTCCGCTTCCACCGCCACTTCCATTGCCACCGGTCACAAGACCTACTCCGGCACCATCGGCGTGGACGAGACCGCTTCCCAGGAGTACGCTACCATTGCAGAGCAGCTGAAGGCCCAGAAGGGTTGGGAAATCGGCATCATCACTTCCGTGACCATCAACCATGCCACTCCTGCTGCCTTCTATGCCCACCAGGCCAGCCGGAACGACTACTATGAAATCGGACTGGACCTGATTGACTCCGGCTTTGACTACTTTGCCGGCGCCGGTTTCAGCAAGCCCACCGGTCCTGACGGCGACCAGACCGACCTGTACCAGCTGGTGGAGGAAGCCGGCTACACCGTAGCCCGGACCCAGGCTGAGGTGGAGGGCATCTCCGCTGACACCGAGAAGGTGTTCATCGTGGACGAGAATGTGGCTTCCGATGACGCTTTCAACTATGAAATCGACCGCACCGAGGATATGATGTCCCTGGCTGACTATGTGAAGAAGGGCATCGAGGTTCTGGAGAACGACAATGGCTTCTTCATGATGTGCGAAGGCGGCAAGATTGACTGGGCCTGCCACGCCAACGACGCTGCCTCTTCCATCCACGACACCATGGCTCTGGCAGATGCGGTTCAGGTAGCTATGGACTTTGCCGCCGAGCATCCCGAAGAGACCCTGATTCTGGTGACCGGCGACCATGAAACCGGCGGCCTGACCATCGGCTTCTCCGGCACCGACTACGACACCTACCTGGACCTGCTGGAGAACCAGAAGGTTTCCTTCACCAAGTTCGACACCGAGTATGTGGCAGCCTACAAGGAGAACAAGACTTCCTTTGAAGATGTGATGAAGGATGTTACCGAGCTGTTCGGCCTGAAGCTGGAGGGCGAAGAAGGGGATAAGCTGGTGCTCACCGACTACGAGCTGGAGAAGCTCCAGGCGGCTTACGAAAAGAGCATCAACGGCACCGCCGCCAGCGAGTACGCCCAGGAGGAGACCATCCTCTACGGCAGCTATGAGCCTCTGACCGTGACCATCACCCATATCATCAACAACAAGGCGGGTATCAGCTTCACCTCCTACAGCCACACCGGTCTGCCGGTCGCTGTGTTTGCCGACGGCGTGGGCGCTGAGGTGTTCAACGGATACTACGACAACACCGACATCTACAACAAACTGGCCAAGATGCTGGAGATTGCCTGATTCAGCCGAAAATAGATAACGGCACAAACCGCCCTTGTCCGGCAGGACAGGGGCGGCATTGGCTGTATGTTAGGAGATTTTTATGGAACGATGGAAAAAGTATATCCGGGAGTATGCCCCGGTTCTGGTGTGTATCCTGGCTATTGGGGTATTGCTGCTTTTGCCCACGGGGTATGAAGATGCCCTTCTGTACCAGCAGGCAGAGCGGTGCCGGGGTGTGGTGACGGGGGTGGACAACTCCACCATTGTGGATACAGGACTGGTGCGCTCCGGTGAGCAGCGCTGTACCCTGACCATTCAGGATGGACCCTTTGCAGGCCAGACGGCGGTGGGTATCAATCTGCTCAACGGCTCTTTGGAGCAGGACAAGCTGTTCGAGGTGGGGGATGAGGCCCTGATTGTCGTCAGCCACGATGGGGACACCATCACCAATGTGACCATGATTGACCATTGCCGCCAGAACTGGGAGCTACTCATGGCGGTGGGATTTATCCTGTTTTTGATACTGTTTGCAGGAAAAACCGGCATCCGGGCCATTTTGTCCTTTGTGCTGACGGTACTTACCCTGTGGAAGCTGCTGGTTCCTATGTACCTGAAAGGCTACAACCCCATCTGGGTGGGGCTTTTCATCACCTTGTTTTTGACGGTGGTGATTATCTCCCTGGTCTACGGCTTTGACCGCCGGTCCCTGGCGGCGGTGTCCGGCTCCTTCCTGGGGATTGTGGTGACCTGTTTACTTGGTATCTGGTTTACGGATTTGTTCAAAATCCATGGGGCTGTGATGGCATACTCGGAAAGCCTCTTGTATTCCGGCTATCAGGACCTGAATCTGACCAAGATTTTCATGGCTTCCATTTTTATCGGCGCTTCCGGTGCGGTGATGGATTTGTCTGTGGACATCACCTCTGCCGTGGCGGAGGTGGTGGAGAAGCGGCCGGATCTGGGGTGGAAGGAGGCGGTGGCCTCCGGCATGAATGTGGGCCGGGCAGCCATGGGCACCATGACCACCACCTTGCTCTTTGCCTACTCAGGAGGCTATGTTGCCATGCTCATGGTATTCATGGCTCAGGGAACCCCGGTGGAGCATATCCTCAACTATAAATATGTGGCGGCGGAGATGATTCACACCGTCATCGGCTCCTTTGGCCTGGTGACCGTCGCCCCCTTCACAGCTCTTTGTGCCGGACTGTTTCTCACCAAACGGAAAACACCCGGCCTGCCGGAATAACGCCTTGCCGCCTTTGGCCTTTTGCCGAAGGCGGTGAACTTTTTTCTTGACGATGGGATTGGCTGCGGGTATGATAGGGTATATTGGAGAAAAGAAGGAGGATTTACATATATGGACGAGATGGAAATGGACAGCACCCTCCCGGTACCGGAGGAAGGGGAAGCCCAGACCGTACCAGCGGAAGAACCCCAGGCACAGCCAGAAGAAACCCCGGCAGAAGCCCCCAGGAAAAGAAGAAAAATCAAAAAATGCCTTCAAAAGCTGGGAAAAGGGGCTGCGGTGGTGATTCTGGCGGCGGCGGTGGCTGCCGGCAGCAGCGGCCTGACCTCCTTTGTGGTTTCCCAGTACTGGCGGAACCAGATGAACCTGCTGGACAGGTCCCACCGGGAGCAGATGGAGGCTTTGCAGCAGGAGCTGCGGGAGACCCTGGAGAGCTACCGCCCTGACCTGACTGCAGCGCCCCAGGAGGGGCTGACCCCGGGACAGGTGTACCAGCAAAATGCCGCCGCAGTGGCAGCGGTGATGAACTACCAGCGCATTGAGGGTGTCCTCCAGCCGGCGGGCACCGGTACAGGCTTTTTCATCACCGCGGACGGCTTCCTGGTGACCAACTTCCATGTGATTGCCGACGCCGAAACCTTAAGCGTTATCACCGGGGATGACCAGGAATATCCGGCCCAGGTGGTGGGCTTTGACAGCAGCAACGATGTGGCGGTGCTGAAGGTGAATGGCCAGAATCTGCCCTGTGTGAAGCTGGGCAGCAGCGATGCCCTCCAGGTGGGGGACCAGGTGGTGGCGGTGGGCAATGCCCTGGGCCAGTTCACCTCCACCATGACGGTGGGCTACATCAGCGCCAAGGACCGGGTGGTCACCACTGACGGTCAGGCCATCAATATGATTCAGACCGACGCCGCCATCAATTCCGGCAATTCCGGCGGTCCTCTGTTCGATATGAACGGGGAGGTGGTGGGCATTACCACCGCCAAGTACTCCGGCTACACGGAAAGCGGTGCCTCCATTGAGGGCATCGGCTTTGCCATCCCCATGGACGATGTAATCAACCAGATTTCCGATTTGTGCCAGTACGGCTACATTACCGGCGCCTATATGGCTGTGGTGGTGATGGAGATGGACACCTCCGTGGCGGAGGCCTACGGTGTGCCTGCGGGGCTGAAAATCGCCGAGGTGGTGCCCGGCGGTGCGGCGGACAGAGCCGGAATCCGCACAGGAGACATTCTGATCAATGTGGGCGGCACGGATGTGAGCACCATTGTTATGCTCTCCCGGGCCCTTCGGAACTACAAGGCCGGGGATACGGCGGTGGTGACGGTGTACCGGGAAGGAAAGCTGGTGCGCATGGAGCTGACCTTTGACGAAAAGCCCCGAGAGCAGACTGGGGGCACATCCCTGCCGGAGGAGGGAGACTTCCAGGAGTGGTATGACTACTTCTCCGACTACTTCCAGAAAGAAAATCCCTGAAACACCTGCACCCGGAGCGGAACCGGAAAGCCGCTCCGGGTGTATTGTCGAAAAATGTCGAAAGTTCACAGGGGTGTTTCCGTTGCAATGAGAGGAAAATTGTGGTAAGGTAATAAAAAAGGAAGGAAATGGGGAAAAACCTTGAAAAAACTTCTGATTGCAGACGGTACCCCGGGGCTTTCGGAGGCCCTGGCCCAGGTGCTGTCCAGGGATTTTGAAATATATGTCTGCAATCGGGGAGACGAGATGATGCAGGAGCTTCTGTCCGTCCGCCCGGATGTGGCGGTGCTGGATTTGATGTTTCCCGGGACAGACGGCATCAGCGTGCTCCATACCCTGCAAGGGTTGGGAATTCGCCCCGGAATTGTGGCAACCACCTGCTACGTCAGCGATTATGTGCTGGCCGCCCTGGAGCGGCTGGGAGTGAGCTATGTTATGCTCAAGCCCTGCGACACCGGGGTGCTGGCAGCCCGGATTCTGGAAATCTCCCTGGGAGCCCAGCCCCAAAACCGGCAGGAGCAGGTTCGCAGGGAGGCCAACATCCTGATGCTGCGCCTGGGTCTGCGGCGGAATCTGGCTGGCTACCGGTACCTGGTGGAGGCGATCGTCCTGTATGACCAGAACCCGGAGCAGTCCATTACCAAGGAGTTGTACCCGGCGGTGGGTGCCCTGTGCGGCGGCAGCGGCTCTCAGGCGGAGCGAGCCATCCGCACCTGCATTCAGGATGCTTACAACAAGCGCCAGGATTACCTGTGGCGGCTGTACTTTCCCGCAGGCTACGACGGCCGGGTGCGGAAAATTACCAATGTGCACTTCATTGCCAAAATCACCGAGTGTATCCGGGAGATTCTGGACAAGAAATAAAGCCCTTCAGAAACCGAACGGTGTCTGAAGGGCTTTTTGTTTAGCTGCTTTCCCGCTCCACCAGTTCCCAGGGGACGAACTGGGATTGACAGCTTCCATTTTCCATCTGGGACAAAAGCTGCTGGGCGGCAATGTGTCCCACATTCTTGTCGCCGTGAGACAAAGAAGTGATGGGGATGGGGGACAGACGGCTGTAGGTGCTGTTGTCAAAGCTCACCACTGCCATCTGCTGGGGAATCTTCACCTGCTGCAGCCGCAAAGTGTTTATGAGGGAGGCGGCGATTTCGTCATTGTAGCAGATGACGGCGCTGCACTCCGGGGGCAGCTCCCGCCCCAGATTCATGGGCATCTGGGAGTCCGAGGGGAAGAGGGTGTGCTTGTTCTCCGTGTTGTACCAGAAGATGTACCGGTCGTCCACAGGAATCCCGGCGTCCCGCAGGGCGGCGGTGTAGCCGGCATAGCGCTCGGGACCCTGGATGTCGTCGGATTTGAAGATACCGGCGATGTGCCGGTGTCCCTTCTGGAGCAGGTACTCTGTGAGCATCCGCCCGCCCCCGGCGTTGTCGTCCAGCACAAAGGGAGCACCGGGGAGCTGGGCGTAGGCACCGTGGAAGAACAACAGGGGGATTCCCTTGGCCATAAGCTGCTGGTACAGGTCCAGGTTGGGATTGGGCAGGGCGGACTTGGTGCCCTCCACCAGAATCCCGTCCACAGGCATGGACAAAAGGGTTTGCAGAATCTTCCGCTCGTTGGCCACCTGGTTCTGGGTGGCAAAGAGGGAGGGGGTGCAGTTGTTCCGGGAGAGAACGGTCTCCATCTCCCGGAGCACACCGGGGAAGATGTAGTCGCTGATATAGGTGGCAATGATGGCCACGGAGCGGTAGGGGGAGGACTCTGTCAGGGAGTTTCGGACAATGTGGGAGCCGCTGCCCTGGCGCTTTTCGATGAGCCCTGCTTTTGCCAGAAGGGCAAGGGCCTGGCGGACAGTCTGGCGGCTGACCCCATATTGGTTTGCAATGACAAATTCCGTGGGTAAGGTGCGGCTGCCCGCATACTTCCCATGGAGAATGTGGAAGCGCAGGTCGTCTGCAACAGATTGATATTTTGGTACAGCCATATTTATCCTCCTTTTCCGGGGATTGGTTACATTTAGTATAGTATAAAAAACGGAAAAATCAATATGTATCGGGAAAATTGTACGTATTATTTTCCGGAAACAGAAGGGGGCAATGGGGATGAAGCAAGACAGCTTCTTAAAATTTCCATAAAAAACCCCAGGGAAATCCGCAAGAAAACCATGGGATTGTGCAATTTGATTGGGGATAGTGAGGGCGGCGATACAAAACAAGTACAAATAATGCACCGCAAAATGTGAGATAAAATAATAGAAATTATAAGAAATCTGGATTCATTTTCAAATATTCTCCGTTTCTTAATAAAATCTAAAAAACTGCACAAAGAATTTGTATTGTTTAACATATAGAAAACCGACAAAAGCCGTATAAATTATTGACACCCTCCAAAAAGCAAAGTATACTAAAGGCAAGTTAAGCGGCCGGGCGGAAAAGCCGGGCGCTGACAAATCAAAGAAGATAGGAGTTTTCAAAATGAAGAAGTTACTTGCACTGGTACTGGCACTTTGCATGGTTCTGGCCATGGCTGCCTGCGCTCCCAAGGAAGATCCCCAGCAGAGCAGCGGCAGCGGCGATGAGGGCGGCCTGATCAAGGTCGGCATCATCAACAACGACCCCAACGAGTCCGGTTACCGTACCGCCAACGACAAAGACCTGAAGCGTGTGTTCTGTAAGGAGAACGGCTACGAAGCTTCCTTCGCTTACTCTCTGAAGAACGACGAGCAGATTTCCGCTGCCCAGAAGTTCGTTCAGGACGAAGTGGACTACCTGCTGATTTCCGCTGCTGACGTTTCCGGCTGGGACACCGTGCTGAAGGACGCTCAGGCTGCCGGCATCCAGGTCATCCTGTACGACCGCACCATCAACGCTGACGAGAGCCTGTACGTGGCTTCCGTGGTTTCCGATACTTACAAGGAAGGCCAGATCGCTGTTGACTGGCTGAAGGAGCAGAAGCTGGATACCTACAATGTGATTCACATTCAGGGCGTTATGGGTTCCTCCGCTCAGGTGGGCCGTTCCGATGCTCTGACCAAGATGTGCGAAGAGGATCCCAACTGGAACATGGTTACCCAGCAGACCGCTTCCTGGGACGAAGAGACTGCCAAGCAGATTGTTGAGTCCGTGATTGCTTCCGGCGAGGAGTTCAACGTTATCTACGCTGAGAACGACAACATGGCTCGTGGCGCTGTGTCCGCTCTGGACGACGCCGGCATCACCCACGGCGTGGGCGGCGATGTGATCATCATGGGCTTCGACTGCAACAAGTGGGCTCTGGAAGAAGTGCTGAAGGGCACCTGGAACTTCGACGGCCAGTGCAACCCCTTCCAGGCTGACACCATCGACGAGATTATCCAGAAGCTGGAAGCTGGCGAGACCCTGGATCAGAAGGTCATCTACCTGGAGGAGACCTACTTCGAGGCTGGCACCATCACCCAGGAAGATGTGGACAACTACGGCATCTGATAACGGGCATACGTATTCCGCAGTTTATTAGGTAACACCATTTGGGCACGCGGTTCGGCCTTACGGGCCGTGCTGCGTGCCCAATTCCATGAAAATCCAATGAAACCCCATTGAATGGAGGCGAACAACCATGCAGGAGAACGCAGTTTTGGAACTACGTGGAATCTGCAAATACTTCCCCGGCGTCAAGGCTCTGGAAAATGTGGACTTCACCCTTCGGGAGGGGGAAATTCATGCCCTCATGGGTGAGAACGGCGCCGGTAAATCCACCTTGATTAAGGTGCTCACCGGCGTCTACGAAAAGGACGGCGGCGAAATTTACATCAAAGGCCATGAAAAAGCGGTGGCCATCCGCTCCCCCCAGGATGCCCAGAATGCAGGCATCAGTACGGTTTATCAGGAAATTACCCTCTGCCCCAACCTGACGGTGGCGGAAAATATGTATATCGGCAGAACCAAGGGCTTCGGCACCAACTGGAGAAAGATGAACAAGGGCGCGGAAAGGCTCCTGAAGAATCTGGACATCCCCGCCAAGCCCACCCAGCAGCTGGGTACCTGCTCCATCGCTGTGCAGCAGATGGTAGCCATCGCCCGGGCTGTGGATATGGAGTGTAAGGTTCTGATTCTGGACGAGCCCACCTCCTCCCTGGACGAGGGCGAGGTGGCCAAGCTCTTCAAGCTCATGCGGGAGCTCCAGGCCAAGGGCGTGGGCATTATCTTCGTTACTCACTTCCTGGATCAGGTGTATGAAGTCTGCGACCGGATTACGGTGCTGCGGGACGGCCATCTGGAGGGTGAGTATCCCATTGCAGACCTGCCCCGGGTGCAGCTGGTGTCCAAGATGCTGGGCAAGGAGCTGGACGATATGGCATCCATCCGTACCAGCGACACCGCGGGCAAGAGCCAGGGCGGTACGCCGGTGCTGGAGGCTCAGGGCCTTGCCAGCACGGAGGGCATCAAGCCCTTTGACTTTGCCATCCACAAAGGCGAGGTCAATGGCTTCACCGGCCTTCTGGGCTCCGGCCGAAGCGAGAGTGTCCGGGCCATCTTTGGCGCCGACCGGGTCACCGGCGGCAAGGTGCTGATGGACGGCAAGCCTGTGAAGATTCACAAGCCCCTGGATGCCATGAAGCTGGGCATCGGCTACCTGCCGGAGGACCGGAAGCGGGACGGCATTGTAGGCGACCTGTCTGTCCGGGATAACATTATCCTGGCTTACCAGGTGATGAAGGGCTTCTTCCATCCCATTCCCCGGGCTCAGGCAGAGAAGTATGCCGACGAGTACATCCGCTTGCTGGAAATCAAGACCGCATCCTCTGAGACGCCCATCAAGCAGCTCTCCGGCGGCAACCAGCAGAAGGTGATTCTGGCCCGGTGGCTGCTGACTGATCCCAAATATCTGATTCTGGACGAGCCCACCCGTGGTATCGACGTGGGTACCAAGACGGAAATCCAGAAGCTGGTGCTCCATCTGGCAGAGGACGGCAAGAGCGTTACCTTTATTTCCTCCGAGCTGGACGAGATGCTCCGCACCTGCACCCGTCTGCTGGTTATGCGTGACCGGAAGATGGTGGGCGAGCTGACCGGCGAGGATTTGAACCAGACCAAGATTATGGCAACCATTGCCGGAGGTGAGAACTGATATGACAAAGCTCCAAAATCCCATTAAAGAGGCTCACGAGCCCCTGCTGAAGCGGGTGGTGCGCAGTCAGATTTTCATTCCCTTTGCGGCTCTGGCATTGCTGGTAATCTTCAATCTGATTATGGACCCCACCTTCTTCTCCGTTACCCTGAAACAAAACAATGACGGCAACCCGGTTCTTACCGGTAACCTGATTACCATTTTGAACAACGCCTCCGAGCTGGTGATTCTGGCCATCGGTATGACCCTGGTCACCGCAGCCTCCGGCGGACAGGATATTTCCGTGGGCGCTACCATCGCTGTGGCCGGTTCCGTGATGCTCCGGCTCCTGTGCGGTGCCGATGCCAAGGCCGACACCATGGAAACCTCTCTGCTTCTGGCCTTTGCTGTGGGCTGCCTGGCTTCCATGCTCTGCGGTGCCTTCAATGGTACCCTGGTTGCCTACTTCAAGATTCAGCCCATGGTGGCAACCCTTATTATGTATACCGCCGGCCGCTCCATTGCTGCCTGGATTAACGGCAACAAGCTGCCGGTGCTGAATGACCCCAACTTCGCTGTGTTCGGCGGCTTTATCCCCGGCGTTCCCATTCCCACCCCGGTGTTCGTCGCCGTCGGCTGCATGATTATCATTGCCCTGGTGATGAAGTTTACCACCTTGAAGCTGTATACCCAGTCCGTGGGTATCAACAGCTACTCCTCCCGGCTCAACGGTCTGAACCCCGCTTTTGTGAAGTTCCTGACCTATGTGATTCTGGGTCTGTGTGTGGGCGTGGCAGCCCTTTTGAAGGTCAGCCGCTCCGCCATCAACTACTCCACCATTGCCAAGGACATTGAGATGGACGCCATTCTGGCTGTGGCTCTGGGCGGCAATGCCCTCAGCGGCGGCAAGTTCAGCATGGCCGGCTCTATCCTGGGCGCCTATGTGATTCAGTTCCTGACTACCACTTTGTATAACTTCAAGGTGCCTTCCGATGCTCTGCCGGCCTACAAGGCGGTGGTGGTCATCATCCTGGTGGTCATCAGCGCTCCCGTGTTCCGGGATAAGATGTCCAAAATGTGGAAAGCAGTAAAGGGAGGGAAGTAAGATGAATGTGGCTGTAAAGAAGGGCAGATTGACCAAACTGTCCGGTCTGTCCAATCTCTCCGATACCAATCTGCTGCTGACCATCACCATCGGCGTTTTCCTGCTGATGTATGTCTGTGCAGTAGTATTTCTGGGCTCCGGATTCCTGAAGCCCCAGACCTTCTTCAATATGCTCAACGAGAATGCCGCCCTCATTATCCTTTCCTGCGGTATGAGCCTGGTTATGATTACCGGCGGCATCGATATTTCCGTGGGCGGCATGACCGCTCTGGTAGCCATGAGCTGCGCCGTGAACCTGGATTACGGCGGAGGCTCTGTGGGTACCGCCATCCTCCTGGCTCTGGGCATCGGCCTGGCTTTCGGCCTGGTGCAGGGCTTCCTGGTGGCATACCTGGACATCCAGCCTTTCATCGTGTCCCTGGCAGGTATGTTCTTCGCCAGAGGCATGACCACCATTGTAAACTCCACCCAGTTCAATGTGCAGAATGAGGCGTTCCAGGCCCTTAAGGGTGTCCGGATCAATGTCCCCGGCATGGGCTCCTACAATAAGCTGGGTGCCTATGTGCCGGCCTACATTGAGCCCGGCGTTCTGGTGGCTCTGGCAGTGGTGATTCTCCTGTTTATTCTCCTCCGGTGGAGCAAGCTGGGCCGTGGCTTCTATGCCATCGGCGGCAATGCCCAGAGTGCCAATATGCTGGGCATCAATGTGAAGCGCACCAAGTTCCTGGCCCACCTGCTGTGCAGCGTGCTGGCAGGCATCGGCGGCTTCGTGTACTTCCTCCATGTGGGCTCCGGCTCTCCTTCTCACGCCAGCGGCGCTGAGATGAACGCCATCGCCTCCTCCATCATCGGCGGCACCCTCCTGACCGGCGGTGTGGGCAACATTGTCGGTACCTTCTTCGGTGTGCTGTCTCTCGGTACCATCAAGAACATCGTAGCTTCCCTGGGCCTGGACGAGGCCTGGTGGACCAACATCACCGTGGCAGCCATGATCTGCCTGTTCCTGGTGATTCAGAGCGTGGTCCTTATGCGTAAGAATAAGGCAAAGCAGTAACAAAACACCCAATCGCCCCAAAAGGGGCGATTGGGCAGTTGATTATCAAGGAGGTATATCCTGTGAACCATGAAAATACCTGCCTGGGCCTGGAGCTGGGCTCCACCCGTATCAAGGCAGTTACCATCGGCGAGAACCATGTGCCCGTGTCCTCCGGGGACTATACCTGGGCTTCCAGCTACGAAAACGGCATCTGGACCTACTCCCTGGAGGAGGTTTGGCAGGGCCTGAAAACCGCCGTCTCCGGTATTGCCAATCCCGGCAGCGTCAAGGCCATGGGCGTGTCCGCCATGATGCACGGCTACCTGGCTTTTGACAAGGACTGGAACCTGCTGGTGCCCTTCCGCACCTGGCAGAATACCATCACCGCCCAGGCTGCCCGGGAGTTGACGGAGGCTTTCCGGTTCAACATCCCCCAGCGCTGGAGCATTGCCCACCTGTACCAGGCCATTCTCAATGGGGAGCCCCATGTGCCGCAAATTGCCCATATTACCACTCTGGCGGGCTATGTCCACTATATGCTCACCGGTGTCAACGCCGTGGGCGTGGGCGAGGCCTCCGGAATGTTCCTCATCGACTCGGAAACCAACGGGTATGACGAGGGCATGATGGGAAAGATGGAAGAAATCCTGGCAAAATACAACCTGCCCTGGAATATCCGGGAGGTGCTTCCCCAGGTGCTGGTGGCAGGTGAGCCTGCGGGCAAGCTGACAGCCCAAGGCGCTGCCCTTCTGGGGGGTATGCTGCCGGAGGGGATCCCCTTTGCCCCTGCAGAGGGCGACGCCGGCACCGGCATGACCGCTACCAATGCCGTAGCTCCCAGAACCGGCAATGTGTCCGCCGGTACCTCCATTTTCTCCATGGTGGTGCTGGAAAAGCCCCTTTCTCAGGTTCACGAGGAAATCGACCTGGTGACCACCCCCACCGGCAAGGCGGTGGCAATGGTTCACTGCAACAACTGCACCAATGACATGAACGCCTGGGTGAAGGTGCTGCGGGAGACGGTGGAGCTGTTCGGCGGCTCTGTCACCACCAATGACCTTTATACCAAGCTGTACCAGAAGAGCCTGGAAGGGGACGTGGATTGCGGCGGCGTCACCACCTATAACTACATGGCTGGCGAAGGCGTCACCCACCTGGACGGCGGCCGTCCCATGGTGGTCAGAAAGCCCGACAGCAGCTTTACCCTGGCAAATTTCCTCCGCTCCCAGCTCTACGCCACCATGTCCACCCTGAAAATCGGCATGGATATTCTGGCGGAAGAGGGCGTAGCCATTGACAGCCTCACCGGCCACGGCGGCCTGTTCAAGACCCCGGTGGTGGGCCAGAAGTACATGGCTGCCGCCTGCAACGCCCCGGTCACCTGCATGGAAACCGCCGGCGAGGGCGGCCCCTACGGTATGGCGCTGCTCTCTGCCTATATGCTGAACAAAGCCGAGGGGGAGACCCTGGAGCAGTATCTGAGCAACCGGGTATTCGCTGGCGCCAAGAGCGTCACCCTGGCACCGGAACCTGAGGAAGTGGCGGGCTTCAATGCCTATCTGACCCAGTTCAAGAACGGCCTGAAAGCTCAACGGGCCGCTGTGGAAACCATTTGATGAAAAGGAGAAGACAAGCAATGGAAAATCGTGAATTTTGGTTTGTAGTGGGCTCTCAGTTCCTGTACGGCCCGGAAGTGCTGGAAATCGTGGACAAGCGTGCCGCCGAGATGACCGAGGCCCTCAACGCCTCCGGAAACCTCCCTTACAAGCTGGTATACAAGGTCACCGCCAAGACCAATCAGGAGATTGCAGATGTGGTGAAGGAAGCCAACTACAACGACAACTGCTGCGGCATCATCACCTGGTGCCACACCTTCAGCCCCTCCAAGATGTGGATCAACGGCTTTGTAAACCTCCAGAAGCCCTACTGCCACCTGGCTACCCAGTACAACCTGGAGATTCCCAACGAGGAAATCGACATGGACTTCATGAACCTGAACCAGGCAGCCCATGGCGACCGGGAGCACGGCTTCATCGCCGCCCGGCTGCGGATGCCCCGGAAGGTGATTGCCGGCTACTGGAAGGACGAGTCCGTCCAGAAGCGTCTGGGTGCCTGGATGCGCACCGCTGTGGGCGTGGCTGTGTCCCGGAAGCTGAAGGTCATGCGCTTCGGCGACAATATGCGGGAAGTGGCTGTCACCGAGGGCGACAAGGTGGAAGTCCAGGCCAAGCTGGGCTGGCAGGTGAATACCTGGGCCGTGGGCGATCTGGTGAAGGTGATGAACGCAGTTACCGAGGAAGAGATTGACGCTCTGGTTGCCGAGTACAAGGCAAACTATGACATCGCCACCGACAACATGGAAGCCATCCGCTACCAGGCAAAAGAAGAGATTGCCATGAAGAAGATGATGGACGCCGAGGGCTGCAAGGCTTTCGCCAACACCTTCCAGGATCTGTACGGCATGGAGCAGCTGCCTGGCCTTGCCTCCCAGCACCTGATGGCTCAGGGCTACGGCTACGGCGGCGAGGGTGACTGGAAGGTCTCCGCCATGACCGCCATCATGAAGGCCATGGGCGAGAACGGCAACGGTGCCTCCGGCTTCATGGAGGACTACACCTACCACCTGGTGCCCGGTCAGCAGTACAGCCTGGGTGCCCATATGCTGGAAGTCTGCCCCTCCCTGGCAGGCAATAAGCCCCGCATTGAGACCCACTTCCTGGGCATCGGCATGAACGAGAAGGACCCCGCCCGTCTGGTGTTCGAGGGCAAGGAGGGGGACGCCATTGTGGTATCCCTCATTGATATGGGCGGCCGCCTGCGCCTCATCTGCCAGGACATCCACTGCGTCAAGCCCATTATGCCCATGCCCAACCTGCCCGTTGCCCGGGTGATGTGGCAGGCTATGCCCAACCTGACCACCGGTGTGGAGTGCTGGATTACCGCCGGCGGCGCCCACCACACGGTCCTCAGCTACGACGTGACCGCCGAGCAGATGAAGGACTGGGCCAATATCATGGGCATTGAGTATGTCCACATCGGCAAGGACACCACCGTGGAAGGCCTGGAGCAGCAGCTGTTCCTGAACGACCTGGCCTGGAAGCTCCAGTAAGAGGGTGCCGCTATGCTGGAAAAACTGAAACAGGAAGTGCTGGAGGCGAACCTCCTGCTGCCGAAATACGGCCTCATTACCTTCACCTGGGGCAATGTGTCCGGAGTAGACCGGGAAAAGAATCTTATGGTCATCAAGCCCTCCGGCGTGCCCTATGAGGGCATGACCGCCGAGGATATGGTGGTGGTGGACATCGCCACCGGCAAGGTGGTGGAAGGGAAGTGGAAGCCCTCCAGCGACACCCCCACCCACCTGGCTCTGTACCGGGCTTACCCGGAGATGGGCGGTATCGTCCATACCCACAGCCGCTGGGCAACCACTTTTGCCCAGGCCGGCAGAAGCATTCCTGCCATGGGCACCACCCAGGGGGACTACTTCTATGGGGATATCCCCTGTACCCGGAAGATGACCCCGGAGGAGATTGCGGGAGAGTACGAGCTGGAAACCGGCAATGTGATTATTGAAACCTTCCAGGGGATTGACCCCATGACCATCCCCGCCGTTGTGGTCCACAGCCACGGCCCCTTCGCCTGGGGTAAGGATGCCCACGACGCCGTCCACAATGCGGTGGTGCTGGAGGAAGTGGCCTTCATGGACTTCCACGCCCTTCAGCTAAACCCCCAGGCCGGACGGATGCAGCAGGAGCTGCTGGATAAGCACTACCTGCGCAAGCACGGCAAAAACGCCTACTACGGCCAGGGCTGATAGCAAAGAAGCGGAGCGCAAGGTTTTGCGCTCCGCTTCAGCTTGTCAAAAAACTACCAAAACGCCCTCATATCTGGTATAATACGGATATGGGGGTGTTTTCATGGAACAATGGAGAAAAGATGCCCGGCGAGAAGCGGTTATAACAGACCTGGAAGCGCTGGT
>DVFK01000109.1 GCA_018713285.1 Candidatus Faecousia excrementigallinarum | reverse complement strand
CTTTGATTTTTGACTGAGGGATTCTACAGCGGGCACTCACCTAAAATACAGACCAATGTGGAAACCTGCAAGCCTCTTATCCCCCCGGTTTGGCTTCGCCAAACCACCCCCCTTTGGCAAGGGGGGCTTTGGTCTATGCACCTACTGCACCGCAGTAACGATACCGGGCACTGGAGGGGCAGTAACGATTCGCAGAAGATTCCCGTGCGAAATTGGCTGCGGGCACTGCCCGCCCCGCAAGTTCAACGGGAATTGAGGGTTTGTTGAGTTTCTTCTGGTAGAATCTTGGGAAAATGGAAAAAATGGAGGGCTGTATCATGGCCAAGGTGAAAATTACCTGCGACTCCACCTGTGACCTCACCCGGGAGCTGTACCAGAAGAATCAGGTATCGGTGCTTTCCATGGGGGTGAGCCTGGGGGATGACTTCCGGCTGGACGGGGTGAACGTCCAGGCTGAGGAACTTTACGACTACGTGGAAAAAACCGGTTCCCTTCCCAAAACCTGCGCCATCTCCCTGGGAGACTACCAGGAGGAATTTTCCAAGTGGGTGAAAGAGGGCTACGAAGTGGTCCATATCAGCTTGTCCGCTAAGCTCTCCACCAGCCACCAGAGCGCCTGCATCGCCGCCCAGGAGGTGGGGAACGTCTACGTGGTGGACAGCAAGAGCCTTTCCACCGGCTCCGGCCACCTGGTGCTTCTTGCCTGCCAGATGGCCCAGCAGGGGATGTCCGGCGCTGAGATTGCCCATGAGCTGGAAGTCCTGCGGGAGAAGCTGGACGTGAGCTTTGTGCTCCAGACCCTCCAGTACCTCCACAAAGGCGGCCGCTGCTCCGGCGTGGCGGTGTTCGGCGCCAACCTGATGAAAATTCGCCCGGAAATCGTGCTGGAGGAAGGCTCCATGCACGTGGGCAGGAAATACCGTGGCTCCATGGAAAAGACCGTGCTGGACTACGTCCGGGGACGGCTGGAAGGAAGAACCGACGTGGACGCCCGGCGGCTGATTATCACCCACTCCGGGGTTCCGGAGGCCCTGCTGGAGCAGGTGCGGAAGCTCTCTACCGAGCTGCAGCCCTTCCGGGAGGTGCTCATCACCCGGGCAGGCAGCACCATCTCCTGCCACTGCGGCCCCAACTGCCTGGGGGTACTGTTTTTGAAGAAGTGAGAAAGAT
Source organism: Candidatus Faecousia excrementigallinarum (assembly GCA_018713285.1). Lineage (GTDB taxonomy): Bacteria > Bacillota > Clostridia > Oscillospirales > Oscillospiraceae > Faecousia > Faecousia excrementigallinarum. The sequence goes on along the minus strand of DVFK01000109.1, from coordinate 8,365 downwards.
ATGATTGAATTATTAAGCTGTGCCTGTTACATCGCCCTGATTGGCGGCGTTTCCTTTGTGCTGGGTCGAATCGTGCCCAAATCCTGGTTCCACTGGGACAAAGCGCCCTTTGCCGCCTACGGCTTCGAGCGGCAGGGAAAGCTCTATGAAAAGCTGGGAATCCGGTACTGGCAGAAGAAGCTGCCGGACATGAGCCGGATTCTGCCGGGAACCATGCCGGCAAAGAAAATCGGTGGGGACTACAAAGCCCGGCTGCCCCAGATGCTCCGGGAGACCTGCGTGGCGGAGCTGACCCACTGGCTCCTTTGCGTGGCGGGCTTGCACTGCCTGACCCTCTGGCCCACGGTGGGAGGACTGGCGGTGGTATGCCTGAACATCCTGGGGAACCTGCCCTTTATTCTGATTCAGCGGTATAACCGCCCGAGACTTGCCCGGCTCCTGGAGAAAACCGGCGGCACCGCCGCCCTGGAACAGGAAACCTGCCAGGCAGACTAAAAGGAGGATTTGCCATGGAATTTATCTGCTACCCCAAGTGCAGCACCTGCCAGAAGGCCAAAAAGTGGCTGGATGAGCAAGGCATTTCCTACCGCCTCCGGGACATCCAGCAGGAAAATCCCTCGGCGGAGGAGCTGAGCCGCTGGCAGGAAACAAGCGGCCTGCCCCTGAAGCGGTTTTTCAACACCAGCGGCTTGCGGTATAAAGCCCTGGACCTGAAAAACCGCCTGCCGGACATGAGCCGGGAGGAACAGCTGACCCTGCTTGCCTCCGACGGCATGCTGGTCAAGCGGCCCCTTCTGGTGGGAGAGGACTTCGTCCTGCCCGGCTTCCGGGAAGCCGACTGGGAAAAGGCCCTGAAAGGCTGAATAAAACACCGCCCTGCTGAAAAAAGCAGGGCGGTATTTTTTCCCAATTCCCCGGTTTGATTTTGCCCCCATTGGGAAGCTGTCACACCCCAGAACGCAAAATGACGGCTGGTACTTCGCCAACGAGATGATATTGGGTGCTGAAACGCAAAGGCTGGAGGTATTTGGGGAAGCCTTCTGCAAGGTAAGGATACCGGGCGGGTCAGGGAAGTAACGAATCGCAGAAGATTACCGTGCGAAATTGTCAGCGGGCACTGCCCGCCGAAATTGCCCCCGGGGGCACCCCGGCCGCCGATACCGGGCGGGGCAGGGAAGTGACGAATCGTAGAAAGCTACCGTGCGAAATTGACACCGGCGGCACGCCGGGGCTCCCTTGTTAAAGGGAGCTGGCGCCGGAGGCGACTGAGGGATTCACAGCAGGCACTTTCCGAAAGTACAGACCTATGTGGAAACCTGCCAGCCTGGGGAATCCCCCCGCCTCGGCGTTGCCGAGGCACCCCCCTTTTGGCAAGGGGGGCTTTGGGCTGTGAGTCTATTTCCACCGTAGTAGCAAGACTGGGCAATTTAAGTGAATAGTGAAGAGTGAATAGAGAAAAAGTTCGGCGGACAAGCCGCCGATACCGGGCACTGGAGGGGAAGTAACGATTTGCAGGAGATTACCGTGCGAAATTGTCAGCGGGCACTGCCCGCCGAAATTGCCCCCGGGGGCACCCCGGCCGCCGATACCGGGCACTGGAGGGGCAGTAACGATTTGCAGGAGATTACCGTGCGAAAATGGCTGCGGGCACTGCCCGCCGGGGCGGTTACGGTTTCATTTTCTTACGCTCTTATTATACACCATCCTTTCCAAAAAAGCTTCCCGAAAAATTCCCACCTGATGATTCCGGGAAAAATCCTTTCCCTGTTATTATATTATTATATTTATTATTATATTATTATTATTCTTATTATGATTAGGGGGCGGTTTTCCGACCCTCACCCGAGGGTTTTCCGACTCTCTAATCGGCGGTTTTCCGGCTGTCTGGTTTCGTTCAGAATTGACAGGATTCTCTTTCTATGATATAGTCACTTTGGAGATTATACCAAAAAAGGGAGGCGTAAATCATGGGCAAAAAAGTCATATCGGGAATCATCTTCTTTGTACTGGTGGCGGCTCTTGCCGCTGGGATGTTCTTTCTGGACAAGCAGAAGGAACAGGAGCGGATGGAGGCGCTGTGCGGCGTCTGGGAGATGGAGGTGGCAATCCCCCGGGAGGATGTCCGTTCCCTTCTGGAAAACAACGACTTCTATGACGAGGAAATTACCCTGGCGGATTTGGGGAGCTTGTCCTACATCCAGACCGTGACCTTCCAGGAGGATGGAACCTACCGCTTCAGCGTGGACACGGAGGCTTCCCAGGCCCGGGTGGGGGAGTTTTTCCGGGGGGTGTTCCAGCGTATGTTTGCCGGGCGGGAGACCCTGGGTGAGATTTACGACGTGGATTTCGGGCAGATGGACGAGGCTCAGTTCCAGCAGTTCTATGCGGAAATTTACGAAATGCAGGACTTTGAGACTCTCATTTCCCTGTTCTCCCAAAACGCCCTGAATCTGGAAGCCATGCAGGAGCTGGAAACCGGAAACTTCAAGGTGAAAAACGGGAAAATCGACTTTGTCACCTCCAGCATCGACCAGGCGGGTGTGGCGGATTACACCATCGACGGGGAGAAGCTGACCATTACCTATATGGACGGGGTGGAGGAGTACACCCGGGGCAAGTAAACGATAGGCCAGTTGCAAGCGCTCACTTTGCAACTGGCCCGTTTTTATGCACCGCACCCCATAGCTCCCTCCGGGAGGGAGCTGGCGCCGAAGGCGTCTGAGGGAGCCTGCGGGCAGAAAGCTGACGGTTTGCTTTGGGGGTGGTACTTGCTGGTGGTTATCGTCACCCGGTTACAACTTTTTAGTCTGTTATCCAATTGGCTTTCTGCAAGTGCTTGCCAGCAGGGCCTTACTTTCTTGCTCCGGCAAGAAAGTAAGCAAAGAAGCCGGCTCAAGGGGGGAACAACTCGCTCCCGCTCGAATTGTTCCCCCCTTGAGAATCCCCCGGGAGGAACCATCCGGGATTGACCCTTCGCTTTGGCTCGGGTGGTATGTTTTAGCTACTGCCCCCGTTTTGGGTTTGTGAGTTTATGGGTCGTTTACTTCCCACGCTGTCGATTGAAAGCACGAAAAAGTCCGGTATCGCACAATGAAACGATACCGGGCGGGTCAGGGAAGTGACGAGTAGTAGAAAGCTACCGTGCGCATTGTCAGCGGCGATTCGCCGCCGATACCGGGCGGGTCAGGGAAGTAACGATACGCAGAAGGCTACCGTGCGCATTGTCCGCGGCGACTCGCCGCTGGCTCCCTCCGTCTTGGGGCTGCGCCCCAAGCCACCTCCCTCCGGGAGGGAGGTATTTACGGAAGCCTTCTGCGTGGTATCGATGCAGGGAATAAAAATCAGGGCCTGTTGCAAAACCTTTCGGTCGCAACAGGCCCGATGTTTTACACTCCCAGGATGGCCTGGGCGAAGAGGAAATACACCAGCAGGGACAGAGCGTCCACGATGGAGGTGATGAAGGGGCTGGCCATGACTGCCGGGTCCAAGTGGATGGCTTTGGCGGCCATGGGGAGGACGGCGCCTACAATCTTGGCGCAGAGCACCGTCACCAGCAGGGCCAGGCACACCACCAGGTCAACCATCAGGGTAATGTCCTCGTTTCCCAGGAGCAGGTGGTCCACCAGCCAGATTTTGGCAAAGCACACCACGCTCAGGGCCACGCCGCACAATACGGCGGTGCGGATTTCCTTCCACACCACCCGCAGAAGGTCGGAGAATTTCAGCTCTCCCAGGCTGAGAGCCCGGATGATGGTGACAGAGGACTGGGAGCCGGAGTTACCGCCGGTACCCATGAGCATGGGGATGAAGGCGGTCAGGGCTGCCTGGGCTGCCAGGGCGTCCTCAAAAGAGGTGATGATCATGCCCGTGAAGGTGGCGGACACCATGAGAAGCAGGAGCCAGGGAATCCGGTTCTTGAACAGCTCCCAGGCGGTGCTTTTGAGGTAGGGCCGCTCGGAGGGGAGCATACCGGCCATGATCTCCATGTCCTCGGTGGTCTCCTCTTCGATGACGTCCATGGCGTCGTCGAAGGTGACGATACCCACCATCCGGTTCTCGTTGTCCACCACCGGCAGGGCCAGGAAGTTGTACTTGGAGAACATCCGGGCCACTTCCTCCTGGTCGGTGTGGGTGTTCACATAGATGAAGTTGGTGAGCATAATATCCTGCACCAGGGTCTCATCGTCCTCCGCCAGGAGCAGATCCTTCACGGTGACGATGCCCAGGAGCTTTCGGTCCTGGGTGACATAGCAGGTGTAGATGGTTTCCTTGTCGATACCCTGGCGGCGAATCCGCAGGATGCTCTCCTCCACCGTCATGGTGGGGCGGAGGGACACGTACTCCGTGGTCATCATGGCACCGGCGGAGTACTCCGGGTAGCGTAATATCTGGTTGATGGACTGGCGCATCTCCGGGTCGGCGTGTTTGAGAATACGCTTGACCACATTGGCGGGCATCTCCTCCACCAGGTCGGCGGCGTCGTCCACGTACAGCTCGTCCAAAACCTCTTTCAGCTCGTTATCGGAAAAGCCCTGAATCAGCAGCTCCTGCTGCTCCGGCTCCATCTCTACAAAAGTCTCCGCTGCCAGCTCCTTGGGAAGCAGGCGGAAAAGCAACGGGATTTTCTCCTCCTCCAGGGTCTGGAACAGGGCGGCCACATCCGCTGGGTTCATCACCACCAGAAGGTCTTTCAGCGCCTGGTATTTCTTCTCCTCCAGCATTCTCCGCAGAGCCTTTTCTACGATTTCAAATCGTTCTGCCATGGCCATCCTCCTTTCACATAGTGTTATTTTAGCCCCGGGGCACCACCCTGTCAAGCCTCAGCCCTTGGGATTTGGCTGGCGAATCAAAAATAATTATTCATAAATTTGTCGTTTTTTGTTTTCAATTCTTCCATACGCCGTTCAAAAGCTCCCTTTATGATATGAGCATGAAGGTTGTGGAAGCCGTGAGCCACCTCCTTCAATCCGTAAATCCTCTTTTCTACCTCTCTTCTTTTAATCCCATGTGAAAAACCCCGCTGAAATCAGCGGGGTTTTTCCATGCGCCGGGGTGCCCCCGGGGGCAATTTCGCACGGGAATCTTCTGCGAATCGTTACTGCCCCTCCAGTGCCCGGTATCGGCGGGCAGTGCCCGCTGACAATTTCGCACGGCGGCTTTCTACGATTCGTCACTTCCCTGACCCGCCCGGTATCGGCGGCTTGTCCGCCGAACTTTTTCACTATTCACTCTTCACTATTCCCTAAAAAAGCCTGGTCTTGCTACTGCGGTGGAAATAGAAGCGCAAACCAAAGCCCCCCTTGCCAAAGGGGGGTGGTTTGGCGAAGCCAAACCGGGGGGATTCTGCGGGCTGGCAGGTCTCCACATGGGTTTGTGCTTATGGAAAGTGCCTGCTGTGGAATCCCTCAGTCACGGCTTCGCCGTGCCAGCTCCCTTTGGCAAGGGAGCCTTGCGGGCAGTGCCCGCAGCCAATTCCGCACGGGAATCTTCTGCGAATCGTCACTGCCCCTCCAGTGCCCGGTAACGTTACCGAGCAAAATGGGGAGCGAAAACATGGACACTGTGCACGCATTGACAGCGGCGGCTTGCCGCCAACTTCTTCCCTATTCCCTAAAAAAGGGGCCGCCCTTTCGGGCAGCCCCTTGCTTTTATTCTTCTGCCTTGGCGTCAGCAATAATCTTTGCCTGGTTCGCCTTGGGGACTTCCTCGTACCGCTCAAATTTCAGGGTGAAGGAGCCTCTGGCCTGGGTCATGGCCCGCAGGTCGATGGCATAGCTGCTCATCTCCGCCATGGGCACCTCGGCCTCTACCACGGTGTTGCCGTCTCCGGCGGGGTTCATACCCATCACACGGCCCCGGCGCTTGTTCAGGTCGCCGATGACGTCGCCCATGTAGCTGTCCGGCACGGTGACCGCCAGGGAACCGATGGGCTCCAGCAGGGTGGGAGCAGCGTTGGGCATGGCCTCCTTGAAGGCCAGGATGGCAGCCATCTTAAAGGCCATTTCGTTGGAGTCTACCGGGTGGTAGGAGCCGTCGTACAGAGTGGCCTTCATGTTCACCATGGGATAGCCTGCCAGGGGTCCCTTCTGGACTGCTTCCCGCAGACCCTTTTCCACTGCCGGGTAGAAGTTCTTGGGCACGGAGCCGCCGAAGACTTCCTCGGCGAAGATCAGATCGTCCTGCTCCTCCTGGGGCTCGAAGCGCACCCACACGTCACCAAACTGGCCGGAACCGCCGGTCTGCTTCTTGTGACGGCCGTGAGCCTCCACCTTCTTCTTGATCCGCTCCCGGTAGGCAACCTTGGCGGGGCTGAGCACAGCGTCCACACCGAAGCGGCTCTTGAGCTTTGCCACCAGCACATCCAGCTGCTGATCACCGGCACCGGAGATTACCAGCTGCTTGGTCTCGGGGTTACTATACATGGTGAAGGAGGGGTCCTCGTCGTTGAGACGGTTCAGACCTGCCGCCACCTTCTCGTCCTGACCCTTCACCTTGGGGGCGATGGCCATGGAATAGCAGGGCTCAGCGTAGGGGATGCCCTTCAGGCTGACCACCTTCCGGGGGTCACACAGGGTGTCGCCGGTTTTCACCTTGTCCATCTTGCCGATGGCGCCGATGTCGCCGCAGGACAGCTCCTTCACTTCCGTTGCCTTCTTGCCGCACATGGTGTAGAGTCTGCCCAGCTTCTCCGTCTCGCCGGTGCGGGCGTTCACCAGGGTGGTGTCGCCAGTGATGGTGCCGGAGAGAACCTTAATGTAGGAGTACTTGCCGTACTGGTCGGAAACGGTCTTGAACACATAGGCTGCGGGAACGCCGCCGGGGGAGACTACGAACTCCTCGGTCTTGCCGTCGGCAGTGGTGGCCTTGTGGTAGTTGCCCTCCACCGGGTTGGGGAACAGATCCAGGATGTGATCCATGAGCATCAGGCTTCCCAGGCAGGTGACGCCGGAGCCGCAGAGCACCGGGAACAGGGTTCTGGTCACCACACCGGTGTGGAGGCCCTTGATCATCTCGGCGTAGGTAAAGTCCTCGCCGCCGAAGAACTTGTCCATAAACTCGTCGCTGGTCTCCGCCACGGACTCCTTCAGGGCGTCGTTAAACTCGGTGATGACGGATTCCTTCCCCTCGGGCACGGGAATCTCCACCCGCTTCAGGTTCTGCATCTCGAAAGCCCGCTTGTTCAGCACATCGATGATACCGGTGACCTTGTGGTTGTCGTCCCAGATAGGCACCACCACCGGGGCAATCCGGTTGCCGTACCGCTCCCGGAGGGCGTTGAAGGTCACATTGTAGTCGGCGTTCTCCTCGTCCACCTTGGAGATGTAGATGAAGCAGGGCATATTCCGCTCCTCGCAGTACTTCCAGGCCTTTTCAAAGCCCACGGTAATGCCGTCCTTAGCAGAGCAGACGATAACGGCGGCGTCGGCAGCCCGGAGGGCTTCCATCACGGCACCGGAGAAGTCAAAACCGCCGGGGGTGTCCAGCAGATTGATTTTCATGTTTTTGTATGTAAGGGGAATCAGGGAGGTGGAGATGGAGATGTTCCGGCGGATTTCCTCCGGGTCGTAGTCGGAAACGGTGTTTCCGTCGGCATTTTTGCCAATCCGGTCGATGGCACCGGTCATATAAAGCAAGCTCTCGGCCAGGGCAGACTTGCCGCTGCCGCTGTGACCCAAAAGACAGACATTGCGGATGGAATTAGCAGTGAACATGGTTGATAATCTCCTTTCGGGACGGCGATTGCCATCCTTGGCTTTGGTCAGGTGCCTTGCACCACAATAAGGTAATTATACACGAACGCAGCCACAATTTCAATGCCTATTTTTGTCGTTTTCACAACCCCTCCAGCAAATATGACAGATAAGTTGGAATTTCTCCGGATTTTTTGGATATAGTATGGATTATCCCTGTATTTATTGGAGAAACATTTGTTTTCCCCTTTCCCAAAAGCGGCGCAAAAAAGGCTCCCTCCGGGAGGGAGCTGGCACCGCAGGTGACTGAGGGAGCCAGCGGGCGGTGCATTTCCGGTTTCATAATGGGGCGGTACTTGCTGGTGGTCATCGTCACCCGGTCATAATCTTTTTATCTGTTCTCCAATCAGCTTTCTGCAAATGCTTGCCAGCAGGGCCTTACTTTCTTGCTCCGGCAAGAAAGTAAGCAAAGAAGCCGGCTCAAGGGGGGAGCAACTCGCTCCCGCTCGAATTGCTCCCCCCTTGAGAATCCCCCGGGTGGAACCATCGGAAGATTGACCCTTCGCTTTGGCTCGGGTGGTATGTTTTACTCCCTGCCCCCGTTTTGGTTTGTGGGTTTAAAGGTTGTTTACTTCCCACGCTGTCGATTGGAAGATGGAAAAAGCCCGATATCG
>DVFK01000108.1 GCA_018713285.1 Candidatus Faecousia excrementigallinarum | reverse complement strand
AGGGGGGAACAATTCGAGCGGGAGCGAGTTGTTCCCCCCTTAAGCCGGCTTCTTTGCTTCCTTTCTTGCCGGAGCAAGAAAGGAAGGCCCCGCTGGCAAGCGCTTGCAGAAGGCCGATTGGAGAACAGACTGAAAGGTTATAACCGGGTGTCGATAACCACCAGCAAGTACCAACCCCAAATCAAGCCGAAACTGCACCGCCCGCTTGCTCCCTCAGTCACCTGCGGTGACAGCTCCCTCCCGGAGGGAGCTATGGGGTGCGTACCTTTCCACATCGGATTTCAGCTTATCGATAGTGCCTGCTGTGGAATCCCTCAGTCACGCCTCCGGCGTGCCAGCTCCCTTTCGCAAGGGAGCCTTGCGGGCAGTGCTCGCAGCCAATTTCGCACGGTAGCTTTCTGCGAATCGTTACTTCCCTGACCCGCCCGGTATCGGCGGCTTGTCCGCCGAACTTATTCACTCTTCACTATTCACTTAAACAGCCCGGTATCGTTACTGCGGTGGTGACAGTCTGGCTTCTAAAAATCGTCCGCCCCCGGAACACTTCCGGGGGCGGTGGTTTATATCAGCTGCTGTTCGTTGATAATCAGCTTGAATTGCAGGCCCAGCTTTTCTGCGGCTTTGCGGCAGAGAATCATCCGGCCCATGAAGATTTCAAAGTAGTCCATCACAGAGCCGTACTTGGTGTCCACGTCCAGTTTCAGCTTGATGAGGGTCTTTTCCTCGTTGATTTTCAGGGCGGCCTTCTTCACCGAGTAGTTCACCCGGTCGTGGATGTCGAAGGTGGACTTGTCCGTGTTCCGGACACGGCTGCGGCGGACGTCTGCCTTGTCCGCCAGAATCATGGCGGCGGATACGGCGTTCACCGGTACGCCGGTGCCCTCGTCGTGGTTGCCGATGGCGGTGACGATGGTGGCAGTCTCCGCCGGGTCGCAGGCCATGTCGTTGAGGATGCTCCAGGCCATGACTGCCCCGGACTGGGAGTGGTCCTTCCGGTTCACCAGGTTGCCGATGTCGTGAAGATACCCGGCGATTTTCGCCAGCTCCACGGTGCGCTCATCATAGCCCAGGGTCTGCAGAATATAGCCGGCAGTTTCTGCCACGTGCATCACGTGGGCGAAGGAATGTTCCGTAAAGCCCAGGGCGGCCAGGGACTCGTCGGCACGGATAATATAGGTACGAACGGCCTCGCTTTTGGTAATCTGTTCGTAGGTAAGCATAAAATCATCTCCTTTTGCTTCCACTATATCACAATTTTATCCCTGGAAAAAGGGGAAAACCGGAAATTTTACAAAGATTTTGCATGGGGCTTTCCCATCTTATCCAGGTTTTCCAGGAAAATCTTTGGGGTGGGGCAGTATTTGTCCTTGCCTCTGGGATAGAAATTCGATATAATATTACATAAGAATGGAGCGACAAGCGAAGGAGATGGTGGAAATGTTGAAAAAAGCAGGTACATACGGCCTGTCAATCCTGCTGGTGCTTTCCATGGTGCTCAATGTCACCCGGTCAGTATGGGCATCCGATGTGGAAGCGGGCACCGGAGGTGAGGGCTGGACCTCTGCCCCTACCGGGGAGACTTCGGAGCCTTCCGACCCCTCCCAGCCGGTAGATACCTCAGACCCCACGGACCCCTCTGAACCGGTAGATACCTCGGACCCCACGGACCCGTCTGAGCCGGTAGACCCCTCGGACCCCACGAATCCCACGGAGCCCACCACCCAGCCCACGGAACCGACTACCAAGCCTACAGAGCCCACTACCCGGCCCACAGAACCCACCACCCAGCCTACAGAGCCCACCACCCGGCCTACGGAGCCTACCAAGCCCACGGAGCCTACCACAAAGCCTACGGAGGAGGAACTGAACCGGACCCAGCTTCAGGCCCGGATTCAGGAGGCCCGGAAGCTGGAGGAGAAGGTGTATACCCAGCAGAGTTGGGAGGCTTTGGAGACTGCCCTGGAGGCGGCGGAGTCTGCCCTGGACAGCGACAGCCAGAGCCGGATCGATAAGGCGGAGCAATCCCTCCGCCAGGCAATCAGCAGCCTGGTGAAGCTGGACTACACCCAGCTTCAGGCGGCGCTGGAGAAGGCGGAGGCGCAATGCAGCAGCACCCAGGGTCAGCTGTGGCAGAAGCTTCTGAAAGCGGCCCAGGAGAGCGGAGAGTTCCTGGAAAGCCGGGACCAGAAGGAAATTGACGCCGCCGCCAAGACCTTGCAGGAGCTGCTGGAGCAGCTTGCCCAGGAGCCCCAGCCCACAGAGCCGGAGCAGACCGAACCCTCTACCCAGGAGACCACCCTGCCGGAGGTGACGGAAGCCCCTGCAAAGAGCGGAGGCGCCGGAGCCTGGCCAGTATTTTTCGTTCTGAGCCTTTTGGGCAATGCCGGTCTCGTCGGCTGGATTCTCTGGAGCCGCCGGAATAAGTCCCCCAAGGAGGAGGCTGTTTTCCGGGACATTGAGCTGGAGGAAGATGAGGAATAATTCCACCCCCCGGAGGCTTCGGCCTCCGGGGTTTTTCATTGACAAAGCCCCGGGGGAGGGATAAAATAGGGGAAGAATCTGCAATAACAGGAGAGATTGCCATGAATCAGAATTTAGAGACTTTGTGCATTCAGGCCGGGTACGCCCCGGGAAACGGAGAGCCCCGGCAGATTCCCATTGTTCAGAGTACTACCTTTAAATATGCTACCTCCGAGGATATGGGAAAGCTGTTTGATCTGGAGGCTTCCGGTTACTTCTACTCCCGGCTGGCCAACCCCACCTGCGACGCCGTAGCTGCCAAGATTGCCGCCCTGGAAGGGGGCACCGCCGCCATGCTCACCGGCTCCGGTCAGGCTGCCAGCTTCTATGCCATTTTCAACATCGCCGGCTGCGGCGACCATGTGGTAGCCAGCACCGCCATCTACGGCGGCACCTACAATCTGCTGGCTGTCACCATGAAGCGCATGGGCGTTGACGTGACCTTTGTGGACCCGGACGCCTCCGAGGAGGAGCTGAGCCGTGCATTCCGGGAGAACACCAAGGCCATGTTCGGCGAGACCATTGCCAATCCTGCTCTGAATGTTTTGGATATTGAGAAGTTTGCCCGGGTTGCCCACGCCCATGGGGTGCCCCTCATCGTGGACAACACCTTTGCCACCCCGGTCAACTGCCGCCCCATGGAATGGGGTGCAGACATTGTGACCCACTCCACCACCAAGTACATGGACGGTCACGGTGCAGCTCTGGGCGGCGTGGTGGTGGACAGCGGCAAGTTCGACTGGACCAAGTATCCTGACAAGTTCCCCGGCCTGTGCACCCCTGATGAGAGCTACCACGGGGTGACCTACACCCAGCGGTTTGGTCTTGCCGGTGCTTTCATCACCAAGTGCACCGCCCAGCTCATGCGGGACCTGGGCTCTGTCCAGTCTCCCCAGAACGCCTTTTATCTGAACCTGGGGCTGGAGAGCCTGCCCTTCCGGGTGCGCCAGCACTGCGCCAACGCCCAGGCCATTGCGGAGTTCCTCAGCACCCATCCCAAGGTGGCATGGGTGAAGTACTGCGGTCTCAAGGGGGACAAGTACTATGACCTGGCTCAGAAGTACCTGCCGAACGGCTCCTGCGGCGTGATCTCCTTTGGTCTGAAAGGCGGCCGGAAAGCGGCGGAGAGCTTCATGAAGCACTTGCAGCTGGGTGCCATCGAGACTCACGTGGCAGACTCCCGCACCTGCTGCCTCCATCCCGCCAGCACCACCCACCGGCAGATGACCGATGGGGAGCTGGAAGCCGCCGGGGTAGGGGCCGACTTGATCCGCCTGTCCTGCGGCCTGGAAAACACCCAGGATCTGATTGCAGACCTGGCTCAGGCCATCGAAAAAGCGTAAAAACCCGGAGCCCGCCGGGGTGCCCCCGGTGGCAATGCGCACGGGAATCTTCTGCAAATCGTTACTGCCCCTCCAGTGCCCGGTATCGTTACTGCGGTGCAGTAGGTGCTTAGGACAAAGCCCCCCTTGCCAAAGGGGGGTGGTTTGGCGAAGCCAAACCGGGGGGATAAGAGGCTTGCAGGTTTCCACATTGGTCTGTATTTTAGGTGAGTGCCCGCTGTAGAATCCCTCAGTCAAAAATCAAAG
>DVFK01000107.1 GCA_018713285.1 Candidatus Faecousia excrementigallinarum | reverse complement strand
ATGGTAGACAAGCACGTTTGAGGTGCGTGTGGTCAACGCCGTGTGGGTTCGAGTCCCATCTCTCGCACCAAAAATCCCGAATGCTTTTGCATTCGGGATTTTTACTTATTCACTCTTCATTATTCACTTTTCACTGACTTCTGCTGTCTGGCCGGATTTTGGGGGAAAATAATAATACTGCACCCCCACAGCCTGGAAGCTGTGGGGGTGCTTTGCTATGGAAAAATGCTGGGATTCAGCCTTTTTCCGGAAAGTATTTTTTCTTCATCTGGTGGAGTGTTTCCAAAGACTCTGTGCCCCGCTGTCCCAGCCGGTCGCTGACGGCAACCACCAGGGCATCCACCATGGCAGCAGGCGCACTCAGGGAATGGTACTCCTTTTCCTCGCCCCGGTACACAAACAGGCTGATATCCGTCCGCTCCCGGGCAGGGATGATGGTACGGCTGACAAAGGCCATGGTTTGGTAGCCCGCTTCCTTCCCGTGTTCCAGGATAATCCGTCCCTCCCGGGACAGCTTGGAAAAGCTGAACATCACCACAAGGTCTCCCTGTCCCGCCTGCACCAGTCCTTCCAGCAGCTCAGAGCCGCCGGACGGCAGCAGAACAACCGGCAGGCCCAGCCGCCGCAGACGAAACGCCAGCATCTGCGCCAGAGCGCAGGAGGCGTTTTTGCCGTGGAGGAAAATCCGCCTTGCGGAAATCATCGCCTCCACCCCCCGGTCGAATTTCTCCGGGCGGAGCTGCTGTGCGGTTTTTTCCAGATACAATCTCTGGCGCTCCAGCCATGCCACCGGAGAAAAGGCCCCATCCTGGGACAAGGTCCCGGCAATCTTAGCCGCCGGACCGGAGGCCTGCTCCATGACCATGCCTTTCAGGGCCTTGAAATCGGAACAGCCTGCATGGCGGGCGAAACGGGAAACGGTGGCATCGGAAAGTTCCAGCCGCTGAGCCAGCTGTCCGATGGAAGAAAAGAGAAAACCGTCGGGATTGGTATTGATATAATCAAGAATCTTCTGCTCCGCCCGGGTCAGCTCTGCCGCAGGCACGTTCAGGGAAAGTACCATAGTTGCACCTCATTTCAGGGTTTCCAGCAGGTCCCTGTGGAGCAGGCCGTTGGAGGCCAGCACGCCCCCACCTGCTTGCAAGGACAAAGGTTCTCCCTCCGGCCCAGTCACTTTTCCCCCGGCTTCCTCCACCAGGAGCATGCCGGCGGCATAGTCCCAGGGTTGAAGGGACAGCTCCACAAAGCCTTCCAGCCGTCCGCTGGCAACCCAGCACAAATCCAAAGAAGCGCAGCCGGTTCGGCGCACATCCTGGCAACGGTCATACAGCCGGCGCATTTGGCAGAACGCCAAATCCGCCAGGTCTCTCCGACCCGGGACCGTCCCGGCAGAGAGCAGGCTCTGGGACAATTTCTCCGCCTTGCTCACGGAAATCCCCTTTCCGTTGCAGTACGCCCCTTTCCCTCTTACCGCCGCAAAGCATTCCTGGGTATAGGGCTGATACACCAGGCCAAAGGTCACCTGTCCCTCCTCCACCAGTGCCAGGGAGATGGCGCTGTGGCGGAAACTGTGAATCAGGTTGGTGGTGCCGTCCACAGGGTCCAGGAGCCAGTAGGGTTTAGCGGTATCCACCGGGATTTTCTCTCCCTCCTCCCCCCAGAACTGGGCCCAGGGGGTCAGCTGCAAAAGCGCCTTTTCCAGCCGGTGCTGCACCGAAAAGTCCACATTGGTTACAAAGTCCGTGGGGCTTTTGGCCTCCACCCTTTCCAGGCAGCAGGGGTCTGTCAGCAGCTTTCCGGTCTGCTTCACCGCCTCCGCCACCTGTTCCATCAGCAAAGGGTTCAGGCAGCTCATTCTGTTCCCTCCCGGGTGAGAACGGAAACATAGTCTCCCCCCAGGGCATGAATCTCTTTCAGCGCCCGCTTCAAAAGGCCTGCGGTGCGTACCTGGAAGGCCGCCGTGGGAGAAAGCCGTATCTCATATCTGCCCCCATCCATCTGGGCTTTCAGCTGATCCAGGGAGGTACAGTCCTTTTCAAACACCGTACTGACGCAGCCATACTGCACCGCCTGGTGGGTATCGCTTCCGGACACCACCGGAATTTCCAGCTTTCTGCCCAGCTTCCGGGTCAGGGTTTCCGTCCGTTCCCGGTCCTGGGCCAGGTCTTTTCCGTTCAGGTCCAGGAAGGAAAGACGCTGCAGCTGCTCCAGAGGCAGCTCCGGCACATGACCCGGTGCCCGATAGGGATGTCCGCAGCCCACCAGAACCGGGTACTGGTCAAAGAGGTTCATAAGGCTTTCAAAGGGCAGAAAATTTCCCTTCTCTTTATGAGGCTCCAGTCGGCTGTTCAGCTCCAGGATTGCCTCCAAAGGGCCGATGGACAGAATGTGTCCCCCTTCTGCCACATCCGTTTCCATGCCGGGAAAAATCCGCAGTCCGTTTTCCAGCTCCAGGCAGTCCCCATTCCGGCTGCTGACAGAAGCCAGGTAGCCATAAAGCCGGTCAAACTGCAAGGTATTGAAATGCTCCGTCAGGCACAGGGCATCCAGCCCGGCTCTCCGGGCTTCTGCAAAAAGCCAGTCTGTATAGGTGGTGGAAAATGGCAGCTTCTTGGCAAGCTTGCCATGGGTATGAAAATCAAGTCGCAAAGAAAAACCTTCTTTCAAAACAAAGTGGCGCACAGAATGGACAATACCACCCACAAAAAGGAAACCGCCAGGAAAAGCAGGTCGTTGCTGGTCACCTTCAGGTGGGACAGTTTGATCTTCTTTACCGCCTTATTGGTGGCCGCATACCGATAGCCCCGCAGCTCCAAAGCCTCTACCGTGGTGCGGGAACGCTTGGCGGTATTGAGCATCAGAGGGTAGAAAGACTCCATAATGATTTTGATTTCATAGATGAGATACCGCACCTTGCCCCCAAAGGTGTCCCGGGCAGGCGGATTGCCCCGCAAGCGGTAAGACAGCAGGACATTCTGAAATTCCTCCATCAGCATGGGAAGCATCCGGTAGGCATAGGAGATGGAAAAGCTCAGCCGCTCCGGACAGCCGTACCACATCAGGCCGTTGGACAGCTTATCCGGGTCCAGGCCGGAAAACACCGTCACAGAGGCCAGGGAGATGGTGGCTACTTTCAATGTCAGAATCAGAAGGGGTGCAATGGCAGAGGCATCTCCGCCAAACAACAGGGTAACCAAAAACAGGTAGCCCGTCTGGGAAAACACCCCCAAAGCGAACAGAAACAGCACCAGTCCCGCCACATGGGCCAAAATGGTAGTCATCATCACCAGGATGAAGCTGCCCAGGAGGAAATACAGGTCGTTGACAAACCAGGGCACCAGGCCGAAAAACAGGTACCATCCAATCAGCACCCGGGGGTCCAGACCGGCAATCACCGTATCGTCATTGCCATAGGCGTTTTTCAGCACCTGGTTCCGAAGAAAGTCCATGGAGAACTTCTCCAATATGTTTTCGGAGAGTTTTTTCTTCATCTTACCCATGATTTTGCCTCCTGAAATGCCTGGGTGAATGCATCAATGGTATAGCACAGGGCCTGGGGGTTCAGGGCCTGGGCCATGGTGAAGATTTCCGGCGGGCGGATGCCCACCAGCTGGGTCAGGCGGGTCTGGGAAAATATCTCGTCCCGGCTGCCGTCTGCCACCACTTTGCCGCCGCTGAGCACAATAATCCGCTCCGCCCACTGGCATACCAGCTGCATATCGTGGGTGGCAATCACGGCGGTTTTGATAATATCCTTCATGTCCTCCAGCACCCCCAGAATTTCCCGGCGGGTGGCGATATCCAGATTGGCGGTGGGTTCATCCAGCAGCAGAATCCCCGGTTCCAGCGCCACTCCCACCGCCAAACTGGCTCTGCGCATCTGACCGCCGGACATGAGTCTGCCGTCCCGGTGCTGAAGCTCCTGAAGGCGGAACCGCTCCAGCAGGGCATCGGTGCGTGCTTCCCACTGGGGAACCCCCCGCACCTTCATGGCATAGGAAATATCCCCCCGGATGGAGTCCTTGATGAACATTTCCTCCGGGTTCTGGTATACCAGAGAGATTTGCCGGGAAATCTCCTCCGGTTTTTTATCGGACACATTCTTCCCGAAGAGGGAAACGGTGCCGGACTGGGGTTTCAGCAGTCCCACCATCAGCTTCATCAGGGTGGACTTCCCCGCTCCGTTGGAGCCAATCAGGGCGACCCGCTCCCCTTCCCGGATATCCAGGTTCAGCCCATCATAAATAGTCCTGGGCTCTCCTTTCACCGACCGATAGGCAAGGGACACATCCCGGAAGGAAACCGCCGCTGCCTCCGTGCCATTTCCTTTACACCCTTCCGCCGTCTGGGGCATATAGGTGAGCTTCCCAAAGGTTTTTCGTCCCTCTTCCACGGTGGTGGGCAAGGCTTCATCCCGGGGCAGCACCCCTTCCTTTTGGAGGCGGTGGGCTGCCTGGGTTACCTGGGGCGGAAAAATATTGCAGGCCTCCAGTTCCTCCACATGCTGCAGCGCTTCCCGGGTAGGCAGCAGCCACTGGGCTTCTCCGTCCTTCATCAAAAGCACATGCTTGCAGTAATCCGCAATATACTCGGTATGGTGCTCAATCACAACAATGGTCTTGCCGTACTTCTGGTTCAGCTCCCGCAGCACTTCGTAAATCCGGTCTGCGTGCATGGGGTCCAGCTGGGCGATGGGCTCGTCCAGAATCAGCACATCCGGCTGGAGGGATACCGCTCCCGCCAGTGCCAGCAGGTGGGTCTGTCCGCCGGACAGCTGCCAGATGTATTCTGCGTCGTGCCCCTCCAGGCCGCATTGACGAAGGGCTGCCTTACCCCGCTCCAGATAGTCCGGGTAAGCATAATTCAGGCAGGCATAGGAAGCATCGTCCAAAACGGTAGGCCGGACAATCTGATTTTCAAAGTCCTGGTACACATAGCCTACCTTCCGGGCCAAATCCCCTACCTCGCTATCCAGGGTATTCAGTCCATCCACTCGCACCTCTCCCTGAAAATCACCGGTGATGAAGTGGGGTATCAGCCCATTGATCACCTTACACAAAGTGGACTTCCCGCAGCCGTTGTTGCCAACCACTGCAAGGAAGTCTCCTTTGGTAATTTCCAGCGAGATATGTTTGAGGGTTGGCTGAGGGGCACCCGGATATGTATAAGTCAGGTTC
Organism: Candidatus Faecousia excrementigallinarum; assembly: GCA_018713285.1. Classification (GTDB taxonomy): domain Bacteria; phylum Bacillota; class Clostridia; order Oscillospirales; family Oscillospiraceae; genus Faecousia; species Faecousia excrementigallinarum. The sequence continues at coordinate 79,470 of DVFK01000107.1, read as the reverse complement.
CGAATCTCAACCGCATTCATATCAGCAAGCTACTCTCTTTTCCCGATTCTTTTTCACCAGGATACCCACAATGGCAACCACAGCGACGGCGGCGGCTACCACCATGCCCACGGTCAGAGCGGTTTCGCTCTCTGCCCACCCGGCTTCCCACTCAATCAGGGGGGTGCCGGAGGAGGCCAGCATCTCAGCGGCAACGGCACAGGCAAAGCCCAGCACACACACAACGCAAACCTTTGCGTTCAGTCCGGCAACGGGGCTTTCTGCCGTACGGGGTGCCATACCCAGGAGGGGCTCAATCTTGCCGTACAGCCGAGGCACCAGGTACAAGGTGGGCAGCAGGCAGAACAGGATGCCGGAGAACAGCAGGTCATTGGCAAAAGCAAAGCCCTCGGTGGCAAAAACACTCTCCGGCAGACCGGCAACGGCTTCAAAATCCTCCACAGCGAACTGCACCTTGGCAATGTCCACCACCATACCCATAAACAGCTGGGCTGCAGTACCCACCAGAGCGGCTACGCCTACCATAACATGGTTCTTGGGATTCTTCACCATACGGCCGGCGATGTAAACGCCGATGGTCACGGTCAAAAACTTTTCCAGCTCCCCCAGGCCGCCGAACTGACCCAGCATGATTTCGCTGAATACCAGCTCGCCGGTGGCAGCGCCCAGGGCTGCGGACAGCGGATCAAACAGCATACCCAGGGTCAGGGGGATAAACAGGAAGTACTCCACAGAGAACTCTACCAAACCCACCTGGAATTTGGGAATCAACTCGGTAAAGAGGGTGGACAGACCATACAAAGACATGGTCAGCACAAAAATCATCAGTTTCTGGGATTGTGTGGTAGCATTTTTTGAAACGGTGTTCATACAAGAATTCCTCCTAATGTTTGTGGTGTTGCTCACACGCCTACAAGTATAGCCATGGGATGTAAATTTCTCTATCTTGCGGCAGTAAAATGTAATTAAATTTTCTTTTTCACTTTTTCCCTGGAAAATATCGTCTGGATGCTTTGAAAAATTCGGAACTTTTCCCTTTGTATTTTTCCGGTATTTCAGAAAAACTCCAGGTATTTTTCCATTTCCTCCCAAGTGCGTCCCGAAGCATTTTTCTCCTTTTTCCTGCCCGGCGGCCTGTTTTCCTCTTTACAAAAAATGGCTTTATCTTTACATTTCGTTCACACAGCACCCCCCAGTTCCTGATAAACGATGCCTTCTTTCCCCGGATTTCAAAAAGGACTTGCAATTTATTGCGGACTGTGGTACTATTTTTGGGTGATATGAAATGGCTATGAATGGGCTGCCCCAGGCAGAAACTCCCATACAGCGAAGACGGGTTGGTGTGAGCCGTCTTGGGGGTGCGGACGGGCCTTCTCCCAGGAGCTGCCGCCTGAAAGATAAGTAGGGTGTGCCGGGTGACTCCGTTACGGGTCTTTGGTGTAGTTGCACCGAGAGTGCGCCGAACGGCGAATTGCGGGTGGTACCGCGGAGGTCAATGCCTTCGTCCCCAGTGGGACGGGGGTTTCTTTTTTTACCCCATATGTTTTATCTCAATGTAAAGGAGATTCAAAAATGAAAGAACAATTGGCACAAATCAAGCAGCAGGCTATGGAAGCCCTGCAGCAGGCCCAGACCCCTGCCCAGCTGGAGGAGCTGCGGGTTCGGTTCCTGGGCAAGAAGGGCGAGCTCACCGCAGTTCTCAAGCAGATGGGCAAGCTCTCCCCGGAGGAGCGCCCTGTTATGGGACAGCTGGCAAATGCCGTCCGGGCGGAGATTGAGGAAATGCTGGAAAAGCAGAAAGCTGCTGCCCACGCCGCCGCTCTGGAAGCCAAGCTGGCCTCTGAGGCGCTGGACGTGACCATCCCCGGCAAGTCTGTGGTGCTGGGCCACGCCCACCCCATGAATCAGGTTTTGCAGCAGATCAAGGATCTGTTTGTGGGCATGGGCTATCAGATTGTGGACGGCCCGGAGGTGGAGCTGGCAGACTACAACTTCACCAAGCTGAATATCGAGGAAGGACACCCCTCCCGGGATCGTTCCGACACCTTCTACTTCACCGATGACGATTCCCTTCTCCTGCGGACCCAGACCAGCCCCATGCAGATTCGGGTGATGGAGAACACCAAGCCCCCCATCTGCATTCTGGCTCCCGGTCGGGTTTACCGGAAGGACGAGGCAGATGCCACCCACTCCCCCATGTTCCATCAGATTGAAGGTCTGGTAATTGACGAGCACATCACCATGGGCGACCTGAAGGGCGCTCTTGTGACCCTGATGAAGAAGCTCTACGGCGAAGAGGCAGTGATGCGGTTCCGTCCTCACCACTTCCCCTTCACCGAGCCTAGCTGCGAAATGGATATGCAGTGCCACAAGTGCCACGGCACCGGCGAGGTGGATGGTCAGGTCTGCTCCACCTGCCACGGCGAGGGCTGGATTGAGCTGCTGGGTGCCGGTATGGTGCACCCCAAGGTGCTGGAAGGCTGCGGCATTGACCCGGAGAAGTACTCCGGCTTCGCTTTCGGCATGGGCCTGGAGCGGATGGCTATGCGCCGCACCCGGATCAACGACCTGCGTCTGATTTTCGACAACGATGTCAGATTCCTGAATCAGTTCTAAGGAGGATACCAGGATGAAGCTGAACAGAAAATGGATTAACGAAGAATTTGTGGACCTTTCCTCCGTTTCCGACAAGGAATTTGTGGAGAAAATGACCATTTTCGGCCAGAAGGTGGAAACCTATGAGCCCATGGACAAGGAAATCAAGAATGTTGTCGTAGGCAAGGTGTTTTCCATCGTCCGCCACGAAAATTCCGACCATATGTGGATCTGCCAGGTGGATGTGGGGCAGGATGAGCCGGTGCAGATTGTCACCGGTGCCCAGAATGTCCACGAGGGAGATCTGGTGCCTGCGGCCCTCCACAACTCCTGGCTGCCCGGGGGCATTCACATCACCAAGGGCAAGCTCCGGGGGGAAAAGTCCAACGGAATGCTCTGCTCTTTGAAGGAGCTGGGTCTGACCCTGGGGGATTTCCCCTACGCCATTGAGGACGGCATCTGGATTCTCCAGGAGGACTGCCAGCCCGGCGACGACATCAACAAGGTCATCGGCAACGACGACACGGTGGTGGATTTTGAAATCACCAACAACCGTCCCGACTGCTACTCCATCATCGGTCTTGCCCGGGAAGCTGCCGCCGCCTTCGGTAAACCCATGCGCCACCACGAGCCGGTGGTAAAGGGCAGCGATGCCGGCTCCATGTACGACAAGCTGGATGTGGAAGTGGAGGCAGAAAACCTTTGCAACCGCTACACCGCCCGGATGGTTGCCAATGTGAAAATCGGCCCCTCTCCCAAATGGATGCGCCAGCGGCTCCGTGCCAACGGGGTACGGCCCATCAACAACATTGTGGACATCACCAACTATGTGATGCTGGAATACGGCCAGCCCATGCACGCCTTTGACTATCGGTATGTAGGCTCCGGCAAGATTGTGGTCCGGGAGAGCCGGGAGGGCGAGACCCTCACCACTCTGGACGGCAACGTGCGGAACCTGAAGCCCGGTATGCTGGTGATTGCGGATGAAACCAAGCCCATCGGTCTTGCTGGCATTATGGGCGGCGAGAATTCCGAAATTCTGCCGGACACCACCACCGTGGTCTTTGAGTCTGCCAACTTCGACGGCACCTCCATCCGTCAGACCGCTCTGGCACTGGGTATGCGTACCGAGTCCTCCGGCAAGTTTGAAAAGAATCTGGACCCCATGATGACCGTTCCGGCTGTTCAGCGGGCTTGCGAACTGGTGGAGATGCTCGCCTGCGGCGATGTGATGGACGGCATGGTGGACATTCTCAACTATGTCCCCGCCCCCAAGACCCTGGAGCTGGAGCCGGAGAAGATCAATGCATTGCTTGGCACCAACATCCCCAGAGAGGATATGGTGAAGTATCTGAACCTGCTGGAGATTCCCGTGGAGGGCAATACCATTCATGTTCCCTCCTGGCGGCCTGACCTGAACCTGATGGCTGACATTGCCGAGGAAGTGGGCCGCTCCTACGGCTACAACGAGATTCCCATTACCGCCTTCAAGAACGCCACCCAGGGCGGCTACTCCCCGGAAATGCTTCTGGAGGCCAAAGCCGGGGCTGCCTGCCGCTCCGTGGGATTCAGCGAAATCATCACCTACTCCTTCGTGTCCCCCAGCATCTTTGACCAGATTCGCCTGGGTGCCGACTCTCCCCTGCGGAACACCCTGAAGATTCAGAATCCCCTGGGCGAGGACACCTCTGTGATGCGGACCACCGCCCTTCCCTCCATGCTGGACATTCTGGCCCGGAACTCCGCCAACCACAACAAGGCTGCCAAGCTCTACGAGCTGGCAAAGGTCTATCTGCCGGTGGAGGGCCAGGTGCTACCCCAGGAGCCCAAGTATCTGATGCTGGGCACCTACGGTGCCGGAGAGGACTTCTTCTCCCTGAAGGGTGAGCTGGATGCAGTGCTGGGAGCTCTGAGACTGCCGGCAGCCCAGTACACCGCCGATACCACCAATCCCTCCTACCACCCCGGCCGGTGTGCCCGGATTACCATTGGCGGTGAGGATGTGGGCTGCCTGGGTCAGATTCACCCCCTGGTGACCGCCAATTACGGCATGGATTGTGAAGTTTACTGTGCCGAAATCCGATTTGACAAGCTCCTTGCCTTGCAGCTGCCGGAGGCTACCTATGTTCCCCTGCCCAAGTATCCCGCTGTCACCCGGGACCTGGCAATCGTCTGCCGGGAGGAAGTGACGGTGGGTGAGGCTGAGGCCGTCATCACCCAGGCCGCCGGAAAGCTCCTGCGGAACATCCGTCTCTTCGATGTGTACCGGGGTACCGGTGTGCCGGAGGGGAAGAAGAGCCTGGCCTTCTCCCTGGAGCTGCGGGCGGATGACCGTACCCTCACCGACACCGATTCCGAAACCGTCACCAAAAATGTACTGGAGGCCCTGGAGAACCAGCTGGGAGCGGTATTGCGGTAAGAAATTTTTAATTTTCCGTAAAAACCCTTTACACTTTCCCTTTTTTCGGGTATAATGTATCCAATATTCGGAAGGAGGTCGTTCCCATGACGGACAATTCCAGAAGTACCATTAAGTTTAAGGTTCCCGGTGAAGATAAGGATGAGATGCGTTCCGTCCTGCGCAGTGTGTTCGACGCCCTCACCGAAAAAGGCTACAATCCCATCAACCAGATTGTGGGCTATCTTCTCACGGAGGACCCCACCTATATCACCAACTACAACAACGCCCGGAGCATGATCTGCAAGATTGACCGGGACGAGCTGTTGCAGGAGCTGGTTCGGTGCTACCTGTTCGACAAGGCGTAAGGAATTCACAGGAGGCTTTTGCCCTGCAAAAGCCTCCAACATTATCAGGAGGTTTTTATGGCTGAGGAAAAGGGTATTCTCACTTACAAAGGACATCCGCTGATGCGGAAAGATAATCTGATTTATTACGGCTCCATGGCCGACAGCCACATTGTCATGCTCCAGGTGCTGGAGACCAAGAAGGTCAACGACCTGGATGTGGCTACCCGGGTCAGCGTGCAGTTACAGCTTACCGACCCCTCCGCCCGCAGCCGGGACCGGGTGGTAAAAAAGAGCGAAAAGCCCGGTCTTTACAACGCCCTGGATGTGGGCTGTGTCTGGCTGGAGCGGGCTCTGGCCGGTAAATAACAAATTTTCTGCCGTCGGTTTTTTACCGGCGGCAGATTTTTTTCATATTCTCAGGGGTTTTGCACAGGCTAAGGAAAAAGGAAGGTGAAATCCATGGCAAAATTCAAAGTTGGGCGGCAAAGCTTTCGCCTCCCCAATCCCCCGGTGATTACCGCCTGGGCAAGCGTTGCGGGGAAAAAGGAATCCCAGGGGCCTTTGGGCAGTTTTTTTGATGTGACCGGAGCCGACCCCTACTGGGGGCAGAAAACCTGGGAGCAGGCGGAAAAGCGGATGCAGCAGCTGGCCCTGGAAACCCTGGCAAAGAAAGCCGGCATTTCTTCCCGGGATTTTAACCTGGTATTTTCCGGGGACTTGCTGAACCAATGTATCGGCTCCTCCTTCTCCCTGCGGAACACCGGCATTCCCCATCTGGGACTGTACGGTGCCTGCTCCACCATGTCTGAGAGCCTTCTTCTGGCTGCCATGACTGTAGGCGGCGGCTTTGCCAGAAACGCCGTGGCCATGACCTCCTCCCACTTTGCCTCCTCAGAGCGGCAGTACCGCTTCCCCTTGGGCTACGGTGGGCAGCGCACCCCCACCGCCCAATGGACGGTCACCGGCTCCGGTGCCGCTCTGGTGGAAGAAGAGGGGGCCGGGCCCAGAATCACCGGCTGCACCATCGGCACCGTCCGGGATCTGGGGATTCAGGACCCCAACAACATGGGCGCTGCCATGGCGCCTGCGGCCTTTGCCACCATAAAAGCCCACCTGGAGGATTTTTCCCGCACACCGGAAGACTTCGATTTGATTGTCACGGGAGACTTGGGGCAGCTGGGAAAGGACGCCCTTCTCATGCTGGGACAGGAGGAGGGGCTTTCTCTGGGGGGAAAAATCGCCGACTGCGGCACCATGATTTTTGATGCCACCCGGCAGGATGTCCACGCAGGTGGCTCCGGCTGCGGCTGCAGCGCCGTCACATTGTGCGGGTATCTTTTGGACAAGGTGAAAAAGGGAGAGCTCCGAAGGATTCTGTTCTGCGGCACCGGAGCCCTTCTTTCCCCCGTGTCCACCCAGCAGGGGCTGCCCATCCCCGGGGTCTGTCACGGGGTATCCATTGAGGGAGGCTAAGAAAATGGACTATGTAAAAGCATTCTTAGTGGGCGGGTTTCTCTGCGCCATCGCCCAGGTGATTATTGACAAAACCAAGCTGACCCCTGCCAGAATCCTGGTTTCCTATGTGGTGACCGGGGTGATTCTGGGGGGACTGGGGCTGTATGAGCCCCTGGTGAACTTTGCCGGGGCCGGGGCTACCGTTCCCCTGACAGGGTTTGGCTACGCTCTGGCAAACGGCGTGAGAAAAGCCGTGGAGGAACAGGGATTCCTGGGGATTCTCACCGGAGGACTGGCCGCCTGTGCCGGAGGCATTACCGCCGCTATGGTAGCAGGCCTCATTGCCAGTTTCTTTTTCCGGGCCAGGGATAAATCCTGAAAAACGGGGTAAGCTATCCCTGCGGACAAGTCCGCAGTATAAAATCGGAGGATTTTAATTATGAACAACCAGAACAAGCAGCAGAATCAGTCCCAGAACAAGCGTCAGCAGGGTGCCGAGAACACCAAGGAACAGTGCACCAAGTCTCAGAACCAGAAATAAAATTTTGCCGCCGGAAAAAGCCCGGCGGCAAAATTTTTATTCCGTTACTTCCACAAAAGCACCCAGGTGGAAAAAGTACAGTAGCTTTTTCTTCACAGGCTTTTGGAAGATTTTTTCCATGGCCTTTCCGTAGGCCCGGATTTGAGGGGCGTACCGATGGGCAGCTGCTTCCAGGGTATCCTTCGTTACATGGTCGGTCTTGAAATCCACCACCGTGATGGAATCTTCCACCATGGCGCAGTCCACCACACCTTGCAGGAGAATCTTCTCCCCCGCCATGGAAGGCTCCTGGCTTTGTGCATCCACCAGAATGGAGAATTTGAACTCCCGGAGAACCTTGGGGGCTGTGCACAGGGCTTTGCCCACCTCCGTTGCGAAAAAGGCATGAATCTTTTCCGGGCGGATTCCCATACACTCCTCCCGGGTGAGGAACCCCTCTTCCTCCATCCGGGCGATTTCGGAGTTTACATAATCAAGGCTCATATCCCGGCGGAAGCGGATATGCTCCATGAGAGTATGGACGGCGTTGCCGTAGTCCTTCCCCTGGGGGCTGCCTCCTGCGAAGCTGGGCTTGCGCCACACCCGCTCCGGTTGGTGCTGTTCCGCCGCCTCCGCCACCTCCTGGTCTTTGGGTCTGCCTTTCAGCTGGGTAGCTGTCTGCTTGGAAGGAGTCTGGGTAGCGGCGGTATAGGGGTAGGAAAAATGGAGGAATTTTTCCATTTTTTCCAGGATTTCCGGCGCTATTTCCTGGATTTCGGCACTTTGGGTTTCCGTTTGGGTGGACAGGGTCTCCCCTTCCACCACCCGGATTTTCCAGGGAATTTCCTGGACCTGGGAGCAGTTGGGCTTGCCGCCTAAAGCAAACAGCTCTCCTGCCTCCGTCCGGTGCAGGGCCGTATACAGCACCCAGGTGCCGGGGCAGTCCACATCCCAGGTCAAAAGCAAGGGGTCTGTCACATCCATCCGGCGCACAAGGCCAGTCAGTTCCTTTGGGAGATTCGTCTGGGCGTAGGTCATAATCAACCGGTCCTTGGCCCGGGTCATGGCCACGTACAGCACCCGCATTTCCTCGGAAATGGTGCTGTCCACGATTTTGGCGGAGATGGCTCGCTTGGCAATGGTGGGATACCGCACCCGCTGGTCTGTATTTACCCAGGACAGCCCCAGCCCCAGCTCCTTGTGGCACAGCACCTGATCCCGGGCGCTCTCCTGGTTGAAGCTACGGGAGAGGCCGCACAGGAATACCACCGGAAATTCCAGGCCTTTGGATTTGTGGATGCTCATAATGGTGACGGCGCCGGAGCTGCCCTCCTGGGCCGGGGCGGTGACCCCCTTTTCCTCCAGAGCCTGTAAGTAATCCAGAAACTGTCCCAAATCCTTATGGCCGTTTCGCTCATAGTCCTCTGCCAGGCGGCAGAAGGCTTGCAGGTTCTCCGGCTGCCCCTCCTCCATGGCACCGTACAGGCTGTCCATCCGGGTCAGGGCGAAAATATCCTGCAGGAGCTTACTCACATCGTTCATTCTGGCCTGGGCCCGGAGCTTCCCCAGAAGCTCCAGAAACTCCCGGCAGTCCTGCCGCTCACTTTTTTCCATCACCCGGATAAAGGGAGAATTTCTGTCTGCCTTCCGGATCTGGGCCAGGTCGTCCGCTGTGAAGCCAAAGAGGGGGCTTGCCAGCACTGCAACCAAAGGAATGTCCTGCAAGGGGTTATCGATGGTTTGGAGCAGCGCCCGGAGGGTGGAAACCTCCCGGGACTGGAGTAAATCCTCTCCGTTTCCCGTAACACAGGGAATGCCCAGCTGCTCCAAAGCGTACTGAAACTCCCCGCCCACGGAGCCGGGGGACCGGAGAAGAATCACAATATCCTCCGGTCGGATTCGCCGCAGGGTGTCCTTCTCCCGGACAAAATGTTCTTCCGTCAGAAGCTCCCGGATACGCCGGGCGGTAAAGGCCGCCTCCTCCCGGTAGGTGTCTGCCTGCACCTGGATGCCGTAGAGCTCCACCTCCGGCTCGGACTGGGGAATATGGGGAATGCCCTCGTAGAGCATCTCCCCTTCCCCGTAGGTAAGTCCCCCCACCTCCGGGGACATACAGCAGCCGAACACGGCGTTGACCCCGGCAATCACCTGCCCGGCAGAGCGGAAATTCCGGGTCAGAAGCACCTTCCGACCCTGGCCCGGCTGGGCCTCCTCCGCCGGAACAAACTTGTTGTATTTTTCCAGGAAAATACCCGGGTCTGCCAGCCGGAACTGGTAAATGGACTGCTTCACATCTCCTACCATAAAGCAGTTCTGCTTCTGGGCGGTAAGGGCGGAAAAAATAGCATCCTGCACCTGGTTGGAGTCCTGGTACTCGTCCACCATAATCTCCCGGAAACGCTCTCCGATCTCCCGGGCCAGAGCGGTGGGGCCGCTGCGGTGCTTGCCCAGAAGCAAATCCAGCATTTTATGCTCCAGGTCTCCGAAGTCCATCACCCGGCGGCTTCGTTTCAGCCGGTCATAGGCCTGGGAAAATTCCTCCACCAGCCCCACCAGCCCCTCCACAGAAAGCCGGGTTTTTTCCAGATCCTCCAACACCTGGGCGCTGGAATCGGAGAAAATCTTATCTTTCTTCACCAGGGCTGCCTTGCAGGCATCCCGTACAGTCTTGATGGTCTCTTTCAGGGTAACGTCTGTGAAGGACTTGGGGAAGATCAATCTGCCAAAGTCCACCCCGGGATGGTGATACAGCTCGTCCCAGGTGGTGCAGCTTTCCAGCTGCCGCAGCTGCCGGACTGTGGATTCCAGAAGGGCCAGGGGCTTCTCGCTGCCATCCAGGCCTGTAGCCAACTGAATGCACCGCTCCATGGCGGCCCGGTGGAGGCCTACGGTTCTTAAAAACTCCCCCATCAGGTATTGCCCCCAGGGGGTTTTTGCCGCATCCTCCCCCACCGGGATTTCCCGGCGGCACTGTTCCAGCCAGGCGGAGGGATTTAAGTGGCACCTGGCGCTGTTATACACCTTCAGCACAATCTCCGGAACGCTTCTGTCGCTGCGGCCGAAGCCCTGGGTGTCCACGAAAGCCCGGAAGGCCTCCTTCCCCTCCTCATAGGCCTTGTCCAGGAGCCCCTCCAGCACCTGCTGCTGCAAAAGGCGGCATTCGTTCTCCTCCGCCACCCGGAAATCCCCGGAAAGGTCCAGTAAATAGGCATATTCCCGGAGAATATCGCCGCAAAAGGCGTGGACAGTGGAGATTTTGGCTAAGTACAGACGCTGCATCTGCTGCTGCAAGTGCCGGTTTCCCGGGTCGGCAGCCAGACGCTCTGTCAGCTTCTGGGCGATTTTTCCCCGGAGCTCCGAGGCCGCCGCCTTGGTGTAGGTAATCATCAGGAAGTCATCGATGTTGGCCAGGTCCTCCGGCTGGGTGAGGTAGCTCAGGAGCCGGTCCACCAGCACCTTGGTTTTGCCGGAACCGGCGGCTGCCGACACCAGCAGCTTTCCGCCCCGGTCCGTCACCGCCATTTTCTGTTGGGGGGTCAGGGTCTCAGCCATGTTTTTCCACCTCCTGTGCCACCGCCTCCCAGAATTCCTTGGAGGAAATGGCTTTATAATTTCTTCTGCCCTCCACCTGGGCCGGGTGGCACAGGGCACCGTAAGGACAGAATCTGCACACATTGTGGGATTCTCCCCGGGTGTAGGGGTTGGGGGCTACCTCTCCGGCGGCGATGGTATCCACCATCTGCCCCACAAGGGAGAATACATACGCCCGGAGAGTTTTCAAATCCTCCCGGGAGGCCAGATCCCCGGAAAGCTCCCCTTCTTTTTTGCATTTATAGCTCAGCCGCTTGGGAGGGGTTTCCGGCTCCATGGCCTGCAAAATCCGTAAATCCTCCAAAAGCAGTCCCTTCCGCTTCCAGAGCTTCTCCCGCTGCTGCCGGGCTTCCTCATCTGTGAGCATACCGTCACTGGTCATGAGGGGTGCCCGGGCAGGGAAATACTGCACCCCCACCCCGTGGGGGTTGTCCCCCAGAAGGGATGCCCCCTGCTCCTCCAGAGAAAACAGGTACAAAAGCATTTGCAGTCCCAGGCCGTTATAGATGTCGCAGTAGTCAAAGTCCTTTTTGCCGGTTTTGTAGTCCACCACCCGGAAGTAGCGGTTGGGGCCTTCCTGCCACACATCCACCCGGTCCACAAAGCCCCGCAGCTGTGCATCCATGGCCCTGCCGGGCACCGGTACCGGGGGCAAATCTCCGTCGCCGCCGAAGGCCACCTCCGTGCCTGCCGGAGCAAACTCCGAAGCCTGCAGTTCCTCCCACAGCTCCCGGACAATCCAGAAAAGCTCCTGGTCGTTCCGCTGGAAAAGATACCGCAGCCGCTCCGAGTCCAGCTGGGAGAAGTGGGTTGTTCCGTAGCGCTTGGCAGCCTCCCGGGCAATTTCCAGGGTGTCCGCCAGGGAAATTTTACGGAAGCCCCCCCGCTCCATTACGGTGTTCACCGTCTGCTCCAGCACCCAATGGACATAGGTACCAAACTCCGCCGGGTCCACCTGGGCCGGCTTCCGCTCCCGGATTTTCAGGCCGTATTTGAGAAAATAAGCCAGGCGGCACTGGGCCTGCAAGTCAATCTGGGAGGCAGAAAGGTTCAGGCACTTTCCGTAAAGGCCCTGAATCTGCTCCCGCTCCACCTTTCCCAAATCGTAGGACAGCTGCTCGAGGACCCGGTCGTAATCCTCCGTCAGTCCCAGGTCTTTCGCCTGGGTCTTGCCATTGCGGCCTGCCAGGTAGGCGGCAGCCTCCCGGGGGTCTGTCAGGGCTGCCCCCAGACCTTCCCCAGCGGGTTCCATACCCCCTGCCAGCTCCGCCAGACGGCGGCAGACGAAGGAGGGCTGTCCGCCGGAGCAGGAGACCCACATGGTCTCCCGGCAGCCGCAGAACACCCCGTAAATCTCTCCGAACTCCGCCTGGATGCCCTCCATAGCACCGCCGGTGAGAGGCATTCCCAGGCTCCGCAGGGCGTCACACTCCCGGTCGGACAAAATGCCGGTGCTGCCGGTATAGCCCGGCAGGCTGCCTTCTGCCGCCCCCAGGAGAATCAAATGGCGGCTTTGCTGGCACCGCATGGCAGACACCGGGCCTGCCGTCACTCCATCCAGCACCGGAGGGATGGTGCCCACATCGTACTGGCTGATGAGCAGCCGGAAGAGCCGGGTAAAGGTTTCGGCATCCCAGGCCGTTTCCCCCAGCACATCGTACAGCTGCTCCATGGCTCCCAGCAGAATCTCCCACAGCTGGGAGAGAATCTGGGCTTCCCGGTTGTCCCCCTGGGCATCCAGGGTCTTGGCCAGCCGGTTGAGCCTGTCCGCCAGGCCGATTCCCTCCACGAAAGCATAAAGAGCCTGCACCTGCTGAGCAACGGAAACCCCTTTCTGGAAGTCCTTCCGAAGGCTCTCCAAAGGCTGGGCAATCTGCTGCCGCCAGCCGTTGAGCCGCTCCAATAGGGCCTGGTCCTCCGTCGTCCACACATCCGTCAAGCCCTTGGGGTGTCCTGTCCAGGGGGTTAGCCACCGGCTGCCGGAGATGTTCCACAGCCGCACGTATTCCTCCAGCTGGTCACATTCCTCCAGGGTCAGAGGAGACAAGGCGGATTTTATGTAACGCAGCACGTCCTGCTGTTCCAGCCCCCCCAGGGCTGCATCCATGGCAGAGAGCACCGTGGTAATCACGGACTTTTCCAGCACTTCCTCCGTGCCCGCCACGTACACCGGGATATGGCAGCGTTTCAGCACCATTTCCAGCTCCCCCCGGTAGCTGCCCATATCGGCGCACACCAGGCTGATGTCCCGGTAGCGGCAGCCTGAGGCCGCCAGCTCCAGAATCCGCTCCGCCGCCAGGACACATTCTCCGTGAATGCTCTGGGCGGAGACCACCGTAAGGCAGTCTTTTCCCTGCCCCGGCTGGATTCTGCCCTGGAACAGCAGGCGGCTTACTTCAGCCGTGGGGGTTTCCTCCCGGGGTACTATCACCGTCTGCACAGTGACCCCCGCCTTTTGGGCCAGGCGGAGCAGTTCCTTGGCGGTGGCCCCTGCCTTTTCAAAGGCCATGGCGGTGCTTCCCGGTGTGTCGCAGGGTAGGCTCACCACCACCGGGGCATCCTGCCGGATGAAATATTCCAGAATGGCCAGGTGCTGCCGGGTAAAGTCCGGGAAGCCGTCCACATACAGCCGGTGAGACTCCGCAAAGTCGCTGGCTTCCAGCTCTTCCAGCACCCAGGTCATAAGGTCCCGGGGGTCCATCTTTCCCCGCTGACAGATGGCGTTATAGGCCTCCAGAATCAGGGACAGCTCCTCCAGCTTCTGGGCAAGGCTTCCCTGGGTCTGGGCAGAGGCCGCCATCAAGTCCGCCGGGGTGATGCAGCAGCGTTTGAACACATCCACCCCGTCCAGAAGTCCCTGCAAGAATTCCGGCTTGGTCTCCACCGCTGCGTAGGCTTTCAGCTTGCTGTGAAGCTGCCGCACCGCCGAGGCCATGGCTACGATTCTGCCCCCTTTGTCCAGGGTGGGGGGAATATGGGTGCCCAGGTACTCCGCCGAACGCCTTGCCAGCCGGGTAAAGGACAGCACCTCCGCATATCGGCTGGCGGTGTCTCCGGCGGCCATGCAGAGCCTGCGCTCCATCTCATGGCTGATAAGCTCCGGCACCAAAAGGATGGTTCCCGTTCTCTCCCGGGCTACATCCTCCCCCACCATCTGCAAAACCTGCTGGGTATTGGCTACCCAGTCCGTGCCCAGCACCAATGTCAGCATACCATCACATCCATCTTTTCTCAGATGGTTGTATCATAGCATATTTTCTGTCCAAATAACAGGGTAAGATTCAGCCCCGGAAGAAATTTTCCAGCTGTCCCAGCCAGTCCAGGAGCCGGAAACGGATGCTGTAATGTCCCTGGGTCAGGCTGTTTGCCAGCGCCGGAGACAGTCCCCCATCCACTGCCTGGACTTCAAAACCGTCGCTGGTAGCCGGAACGCACAAGGAGGGGAACACCACGCACCACCAGTTATGCCCCTCCCCTTCTCCAATCTCAATCCGCAGGGATTGGTAGATGCCTGCCGGGAGGGTAAAGGTGTCGTACACCCGGGTGGTGAATTCCTCCATATCCAAAGACACCACCGCCTGAAGGGCAGACCCGGCTTTTTCCAGCGCCTCATTTGCCACCTGCTCCAAATCCCCCAGGTGGGACTGTAAGTATGCCACTGCCTCCTGGGGGTCGGTGATGGCCTCCATGGCCGGCTCCAGGTAGGAGAGCACCGCATCCCGCACCTGGAGCTTCTGGGCCTGGTCTGTCTCAGAGTCGGAGTTGGCCACCACATGCAGCCGCACCAGGTGCTCCTGCAAAAGCTCTTTGTCCCGGCAGAGGGTCACGGTCGTCCCGATTCCCACCAGGGCAAACAGAACCAGAGCAAGTTTAAGAAGTTTCCCCATAAAAAAACACCGTCCATACTGAATTAACTCCAGTATGGACGGATTTTCCAGAAATTATACAGGTTTTGCAATAAATACCTGGGGGTAGTTTTCTTTGAGCATATTGCAGATGACTGCGGCGAACTCAAAGTCCGGCACAATGCCGAACACCGCAGAGCCGCTGCCGGTCATCTGCTGACCGATGGAGCCGTAGGTGTTGAAGATGGATTTGATATAAT
Organism: Candidatus Faecousia excrementigallinarum; assembly: GCA_018713285.1. Lineage (GTDB taxonomy): Bacteria > Bacillota > Clostridia > Oscillospirales > Oscillospiraceae > Faecousia > Faecousia excrementigallinarum. The sequence continues at coordinate 64,456 of DVFK01000107.1, read as the reverse complement.
TCAGCTCCAGGTGCTCCGCCGTCACCACCGGGTCAAACACGTTCCACAGGTTCTCCCCGATTTTTCCCAGGTCCCCTGCCAGCAGACCGTTTTCCATAGCCTGATGGTCTGGCCGCCGGGCAATGGCGGTCTCGTCCAGCTTCCGGTACAGCTCCGGGGTGGAGGCGGAGAAGTCCGGCTTGCAAATCACAAAGCAGCAGTCCGGCATATCCGGCAGCTTCCGGATTTTCTCTCCCTTCCCCTCCACCATGGCGGTGCCGCAGAGGGTACAGAAAGGCACATCGCTGCCAACGGCTGCGCCCAGTTCCGCCAGGGCCGGCAAAGACAAAGGGCTGTCATAGTGCCGGTTCAGGGCCCGCAGGACGGCGGCTGCGTCGGCGCTGCCGCCACCCAGACCTGCCTGGGTGGGAATCCGCTTAGTGATGCGGATGTGGAGCCCATCCGGGTCCTTGCCCAGGGTATCGCAGAATACCTTTGCCGCCTTCCAGGCAAGGTTACGTTCGTCTGTGGGAATGCCCTCCATGGTGCATTCCAGCTTCCAGGGCTCTCCCGTGCCCACATCGATTTCCACATCGTCCCGGATGGAGATGGTTTGCATGATGCTTTTCAGATTGTGGTAGCCGTCAGGCCGCTTGTCCAGCACATCCAGGGTCAGATTGACCTTGGCAAATGCCCCCTCATAAAGTGTCGTCATCGGCGTATGCCTCCGTATTTTGATAGTTTCAGCCACATTATAACGGATTTCTTCCGGTTTTGCAATTCCAAACTTTTTGAATAATTTTATAACTTCCGGCAACAATACCTACAGCAATTCATTTTACAGGAGGTTCATTTATGGATATTCTTGCACTTGTGCTTTCCATTATCGGCTGTATCAACTGGGGCCTTGTTGGTCTTTTCCAGTTTGATCTGGTGGCCTGGCTCTTTGGAGGCTCCGATATGCTGCCGAGCCGGATTGTCTACTCCGTCATCGGTGTGGCAGGTCTTTGGTGCATTACCCTGCTGTTCCACCGGTTCCGGAATGTGTCGGAAAATTCCTGAAAGCACACGGCGGCAGCCCCTTGGGACTGCCGCCGCTTTGTGAAATTTACATTCAGCTCACCCGGACGATGAAGGTATATTCCTGACCGCCGTAGGTGGTGGAGACGGTTACAATGCCGCTGCTGACAGCCGTCAGGCGGTTGCCGGTAAAGGTGCAGCAGCTGCCTTCCTTCACGGTGAAGGTGGCATCCACCTTGTTTCCGGAAGAATCCGTCAGCTGGAAGTCCAGAGTGTCGCCCACAGCGATGGTCACATCGTTGTACTGGTTCACGCCGAACTGGGTGCGAATCATGTAGGTGCCCTGGGGCTCGGTGGCCTCGGAGCTGGGTTCCGTTGCCTCGGAAGAGGGCTCCGTAGCTTCGGAGGAGGGCTCGGTGGCCTCAGAGGAAGGCTCGGTAGCCTCGGAAGAAGGCTCCGTCTCCTCCTGGAAGGTGCAGCGGACAGCGCACTGGGTCTGGACATCGCCGCAGAAAACGGTAATCACCGTCTGTCCCGGAGCCACTGCGGTAATCAGGCCCTTGCTATCAACCGTGGCAACAGCCGGGTCGCTGCTCTGGTATGTAAGGGTATCGGTGGTGTTCTGGGGCTGAGCCGTCACGGCAATCTGGTAAGTAGCCCCCTTCTCGGTCAGCTCCACCACCGGCTGGGATACCTGCAGACTCATGCAGGGCACAGTGGTCGCTGCCGGCTGGGTGTTGCTTCCTCCAAAGGGAAGCAGATCCGCAGGCACAAAGAAGCGGATGGCGATATAACCCGCAGTAGCCAGAACGCACAGAAGCAAAACCACTGTGACAATAATCAGGGGCTTATTGGACTTCTGCTTGGGCGTGCGGGGAGCCTCCTGCTTCTCCACAGGGGGCTCAGGCTTCTTGCCGCTGTTGTGCTTGTGGACATTCTTGTTGGAGAAACGGCCGCCTTTTACATATTGATAGCCCCGGGGCGCAGCCTCATCGCCGCCAGGCTGAGAATCGGCAACAACCTGGACATCGCCGGACCGGGCACTTCCGCAAATGGGACACTGGGAAGCCGTCTCGGGATAGGATGTGCCGCAGACATCACAGATGATTTTGCTCATGGGAAACCTCCTGTCGGGTGCTGCTGTCAGCACCTGTTTATTTCATCTTCCGGTATTATACCACCAACTGCGCAATAAAACAACTACAAACCTGTTGCTTTTTTGGGGATTTTATTTTATGATATGTATTGATACGAAAAAGGAGGCGATATGCTTGTCAGAGCCGAAATTGATTTCCCCTCTGCTGGACAGCTTTGCCATGGGTGAGCCCATCAGTGAGCACAACGGCGTGCGGTGCTGCCCTGCCATTGACGAGCGTTCCAACAAACGATATATTGTTAAAATCATTTCCATCCCCCAGTCCCCTGCCAAGCTGGAAGCGTTGCTGCTTACCGGTGCCTACTCCACCCCGGAACAGGCTGGAAAGTATTTCGGGGATTTGGCTGACGGCGTGGTGCAGGAGGCCCAGGTGCTTACCAAGCTGTCCCAGCTGGAAGGCTTCCTGCCCTATGAAAACTGGCAGATTCGTCCCATGGACGATCAGGTGGGCTACGATGTGTATTTGCTGGGGGAGTACCGCCGCTCTCTGGCGCGTCAGTTCCGCCGGGAGCCCCTGACCCAGCTCCAGGCCGTGAATCTGGGTCTGGATATGTGCGCCGCCCTCAGCGTGTGCCGGCAAGCCGGCTACCTGTATGTGGATTTGAAGCCGGAGAATGTGCATATCACCGAGAAAAACGAATTTAAAATCGGTGATCTGGGCTTTGTGCGTCTTTCCTCTTTGAAGTACGCCTCCCTGCCGGATACATACCGCAGTGCCTACACCCCTCCGGAAATTACCGACGCCATGTCCAGTCTGAACGAGACCATGGATGTGTATGCCCTGGGCCTGATTTTGTACCAGGCATACAACAACGGTCAGCTGCCCTTCCAGGGGCAGACCGCTCCCGGAGAGGCTTTCCCGCCCCCGGAGTTTGCGGACTACGAGATGGCGGAGATTATCCTCAAGGCCTGCGCCCCCGACCCCAAGGACCGGTGGCAGAATCCCTCTCAGATGGGACAGGCTCTCGTGACCTATATGCAGCGCAACGGTGCCAACGACACCCCCATCATCGCCCCTGTGGACACCCAGCCGGCTGCTCTGGAGGAGACCCCCGCCCAGGAGCCGGAGACGGAAACGCCTGTGGAGGCGGACGGAGAGGCCGAAGCCGGAGAAACCAAGGAAGCGCCGGAATCCCAGGCGGAGGAAAAGGCAGAATCCCAGCCCGAGGAAGGGACGGAATACTATCAGGACGAGCTGGGCAATCTCAGCTTCCTGGAAGACGCCCTTCCCCAGGAGGATATGCCCACCGCAGAGGATGCCAAGGATATCTCCTATGAGGAGGTTTCCACTGAGGTATCGGAGATGATGTCTCAGGTAGATGACATCGCCGCCCATCCGGTTCCGGACCCGGTGGTGGCACCGGAGGCCATCGACGTACCCATTCCCGCTCCCCTGCCCATCGAAACAGAGGAAGAAGCCCCCGACCAGGCAGATTCTCAGGAGGAATCCCAGGAAGAGGCTCCGGAAGATTCCGAAGATGGGGAGGAAGAAGCAGAGGATTCGGAGGAAGATGAGGCAGAAGAAGTCCCCCTGGAGGATGAAGAAACCCTTCAGAAAAAGAAGCACAGAAAGAAGGTCATCCTGGTTTGGACCATCACCCTGCTTCTGGTTGCTGCCCTGGCAGCAGGCGGCTTCTGCTTCTACAAGTACTATTATGTGCAGACGGTGGATGGTATTACCGTCAGCGGTGACCACACAGCCCTGACGGTCACGGTGGATACCCAGGCCGACCCGGCAAACCTCTACGTCACCTGTACCGATGACTATGGCAACCGCTACACCGCCGAAATTCAGGACGGGAAAGCCCTTTTCTCCAATCTGACCCCCAACACCTACTACACCGTGCAGGTACAGGCCAAAGGCTTTCGGACGGTCCAGGGCAACGCCTCCCAGACCTACACCACTCCCACCCTGATTAACGTGGTAAAATTCCAGGCCGTCACCGGCACGGAGGAAGGCAGCGCCATCCTCACCTTCACCACAGAGGGCGGCAACTCCGCCCAGACCGGCAGCTGGAATATCACCTACTATGCCAACGGTGAGGAGGAAAAAACCATTTCCTGCACCGGAAACACCGCCACCATTACCGGCCTGACCCTGGGCAAGGAGTACACCTTCCAGATTCTTCCCCAGAACAACGAGACCATTACCGGCACCACCATCTTGACCTTTGTGCCTCAGAAGCTGATTTATCCCAAGAATCTTCAGATTATCAGCTGCGTGGACGGCAAGATGACCGCCACCTGGGAGGCTCCTGCTGACACCCAGGTTGCCAGCTGGACGGCTCACTGCTATCTGGCAGACGGCACCTATGTAGCCACCCAGACCGTTGCCGAGCCCACTGTCACCTTTGAAAACATTGACCCGGCCCAGGGCTATGTCGTTGAGGTGGTAGCCGAAGGGATGAGCGTCAGCGAACGGGTTACCTTGGAGCCCAATCCCATCACATTGTCCAATCTGGCAGCGGACACCTCCGTTCCCGGTACCGTTACCCTTACCTGGAAGGCCACCCAGCAGCCGGAGAAGTGGATTGTCAATTACCAGATAGAAGGGTTCGACCAGCCCCAGCAGTTGACCGCCACAGAAAACACCATCTCCATCACCGGACTGGTGCCCAACGTTGCCTACACCTTCCAGGTCACCACGGAAGCCGGCAATGTACTGGGAGGAACCCTGAAGGTAAACACCCCGGCGGCAGAGGTTTTCTCCTGCACCTATGACAACTTCACCGTAACCGCCCAGAATATGAGCATCCAGATGTGCAAGACCCCCTCTACCGAAAACTGGAATCAAAATAACGTGAAGAAGTCCGACTACACCACGGAGTTTGCAGTGGGTGAGAAGGCTTCCTTCGTACTGAATCTGAAAAAGGTGTACGGGCTTTCCGATGACCCGGTAGCGGTTACCTATGTGGTGACCGATGCAGAAGGTAAAATCCTCACCGTAGACACCCAGAACACCACTTGGAATGATATGTGGGATATGTACTACGCCTGTCTGGATGTACCCCAGCTGCCCTCCGCAGCCGGAGCCTATAAGCTGTCCATTTACTTCAACGGCGGTTTTGTTACCACCCAGGACTTTACCATGGTTGCCTGATTATCTGCCCGGTATCCCTTTGGGGATACCGGGCAGTTCTATTCTTTCCGGGGAGAGCATATACTCCTGGGTATCCATCCCTTTTAGGAGGCGCATTATGGAATACCGCTGTCGTCCCCCGGAACCCCCTCTGCCCCCCATCCGCATTGAGCGGAAAAACCCGGAATACGCCCGGCTCCTGCTGGCAGACTATGCAGGAAAAGACGGTGAGCTGACCGCTTCTACCCAGTACTTATATCAACACCTCATCACAGGGCAAACCCACAGGCAGCTGGCAAAGGACTTAATACGTATTTCCATCTCCGAAATGCACCACATGGAGCGGCTGGGAAAGCTGATTGTACTGCTGGGGGGAAATCCCCTGCTGCGTACCTGTCCCGTAGGCGGATGCAGCTTCTGGGAAGGGTGCTACGTCTCCCCCACCCAGGAAGTCACCAAATTTCTGGAAGAGAATATTCGAGGAGAAAAAGCTGCCATTGCAAATTACCGCCAGCGGATTCGTCAGATTCAGGACCGGTATATTCAGGCTGTGCTGGAGCGAATCATTCAGGAGGAGGAAGGACACATAGAAATCTTCCAAAAATACCTGGGGCATTTCCAGGGCGAAGGGTAAAAAAACCAGCAGAACAGGTTTTTCTGTTCTGCTGGTTTTTTTATTTGGGTTTTACCTGCAAAAGCACCGGATTGTGGTCGCTGTAGGTGAAGCCCTCGTCCAGGGTTTCCACCGACAGCACCTCCAGATTGGGGGACACGATAAATCCGTCAATCACATAGTACTGGGTCAAATCGCTGGCCGGGTCATAGGGCTGATTCAGCAGGCGGCAGGTGGGGGTGGTGTCGTCATACAGATAGTCCCAGCCCTCCGGCAGAGCATCCAGGTAGCCCGGTGCCCACTGGCTGGTGGGTTTGATCTCCTGGTTGCTTCCGGCAAAGAATTGGTTGAAGTCCCCGCCGGCAATCATGAAGTTCCCCTTTTCATATTCCTCTATCAGAAGGTTTGTCAGCTGCTGGGTCTGGGCAGCCTTGCCTTCTCCATCGTCATAGGCTTCCAGGTGGAGGTTTACAATCACCAGTTCCTTGTCCGTTCCCTCCACAGGAATCCGGGAGACCAGCAGGCACCGCTTCAGGTTGGCTGCCCGTACCGGCCAGGAGAAGGGCACCGGCAGGCTCTGGCGCACCGAATCTGACAGGGTGTAGCGGCTGTACGTGGCAAGGCCGGAGCTGACTGCCCCGATGGGGTCCGTCACCGGGAAGGGGACGAATCCGCATTTATAATTCAGGGCGAAGCAGGACTGGTAGTCCCCCAAAGTCTGGCCGTAGCGCTCCCACTGGTTGTGGTGGTAGGTACGCCCGGAATCCTGGTCCACCTCCTGCAAAAGGTAGATATCCGCCTGCACGTTCTCCAGCACTTTGGCAATGCCTTCCTCGTTTTTGCTTACCAGGGATTCACTTTCCGGGGTGCCCTGGGTACCTCCGTCCAGGATGAAATCCGCCTCCGCACCCAGGCCGGCATAGCCTGTATTCCAGGAGAGCACCTTCAAAGCCTCCCCTTGGTAGGCGGTGGGATTTCCCTGTTCCAACTGCCAGGCCGGTTCCTCCGCCTGGGGCTTGTACTCCGTCACCGTCAAGTATATGAGAAGCCCCAGCAGCAGCAAAAGGGCCAGTCCCACAAGGGCTGCCAGGCCAATTCCGGCATAAACGTACCAATGGCGGATGCCACCCGCTCCTACATGGATTTTCATTTTCATTCCTCCTTTTCTTTATCCTACCACTCCCGGCGGCAGGATGCAAGAAAAAAGCGCCAGGACTTTCCCCCTCTATTGATTTGTACGGGGAAATATGTATAATAAGGTTACAAGAGAAAGAAAGGAAACCGTCATGAGCAAAAAACTTTCCGTGATTCTCATCGGCGCAGGAAACCGGGGAGAAACCTATACCAATATCATGGCCCAGATGCCCCAGCAGTTTCAGGTAGTGGGAGTGGCTGAGCCCATTGAAAGCCGCCGGGAGCAGATTCGTCTGCGGCACAACATCCCGGAAGAAATGTGCTTTTCCCACTGGAAGGATTTGCTGGCCCTGGGCAAATGCGCCGATGTGGCCCTCATTTGCACCATGGACCAGCAGCACCTGGAGCCGGCAATGGCTGCCATTTCTTTGGGCTATCAGATTCTTTTGGAAAAGCCTGTGGCACCGGACCCCCAGTCCTGCCTGAAAATCGCCCGCCACGCAGAAAAAATGGGTGTGAAGGTGGTGGTGTGCCACGTGCTGCGCTACACCCCCTTCTTTACCACGTTGAAAGCCCTGATTGCGGAAGGGCGGCTGGGGCAGATTGTCTCTATCAACCACGAGGAATGTGTGGGCAATGTGCACCAGAGCCACAGCTTCGTCCGGGGCAACTGGGGAAATGCAGGCCGCTCCTCCTGTATGCTCCTGCAAAAATCCTGTCACGACCTGGACATTCTCCAATGGCTCATTGGAAAAAAGTGCCGGAAGGTTCAGTCCTTTGGCTCCTTACAGTATTTCCGCCAGGAAAACGCCCCGGAAGGTGCACCTGAACGTTGCATGGACGGCTGCCCTCAGGGAGATACGTGCCCCTACAACGCTGTGAAGCTGTACCTGGAGGACAAGAAAAACGACTGGTTCCGCACCACCTGCGCCCGGCAGGCAGACCCCACCGATGAAATGATTGCGCAAGCCCTGCGCACCACCCAATACGGAAAATGCGTATTCCGGTGCGACAACGATGTGGTGGACCACCAGACGGTGAATCTGCTGTTTGAAGATGGGGTGACCGTCACCTTTACCATGTGCGCCTTCAATCGGGGCGGACGGTTCATCCACATTATGGGCACCAAGGGAGAGCTGCGGGCGGCGTTGGATGGCACGGGAGAACCCATCCGCCTGTATGATTTTGAAAGCCGCACCACCCAGGAAATTCCCATCACCGGGAAAGACGGCATCTCCGGTGGTCACGGCGGCGGAGACGAGGGGATTATCGAATCCCTTTATCAGTACCTCACCGGCGGGGGCCCGGGGTGCTCTGTCTCGGATGTTGCCGTCTCCGTGGACAACCACCTGATTGTGTTTGCAGCGGAACAGGCCCGGGAAACCGGCACCGTTGTGGATTTGCAGCAGTACATACATTCTTTGGAAAAATAAGGGAAAAGAGGTATCTTTATGAAGAAATATGTCATTGGCGTGGATGTGGGCGGCACCGCCTGCAAGCTGGGTGTGTTTGAAACCACCGGAGAACTGCTTACCAAGTGGGAAATCAAAACCGACACCCGGGACAAGGGCAGCCACATTCTGGAGGATGTGGCCAAGGCCGTTCTGGGGAAGATTGCGGAAATGGGCATCCCCACCCAGGATGTGCTGGGCATCGGCGTAGGCGTTCCCAGCCCCGTCACCGGGGACGGAATTGCAGTAGGTGCTGCCAATCTGGGCTGGTCCAAATATCCCGTGGCCCAAGTGCTGAACCAGCTCACCGGACTTCCGGTAAAGGCCGGAAACGATGTGAATGTGGCAACGTTGGGAGAGCAGTGGATGGGCAGCGCCGTAGGCCGTTCCAGCGCCCTGATGCTCACCCTGGGCACCGGTGTGGGCGGCGGTGTGGTGATTGACAACCGGATTGTCACCGGCTTCTCCGGCGCAGCCGGTGAAATCGGGCACATGAAGGTAAAGGACAACGAGACCATCCCCTGCGGCTGCGGCAAGTACGGCTGCCTGGAGCAGTATGCCTCTGCCACCGGCATTGTCCGGCTGGCCAAGGAGCTTTTGTGCCGTTCCGACGAGACCAGTGCCATGCGTCAGTGTGAAAACCTCACCGCCAAGGACGTTTTTGACTGTGCCAAGGCCCAGGACGCCCTGGCTTTGCAGGTGGTAGACCAGTTTGGTCAGATTCTGGGCACTGCTCTTGCCAACATTGCTGCCATCATCAATCCGGAGATTTTCGTCATCGGCGGCGGCGTGTCCAAGGCCGGTCAGATTATTCTGGATGTGGTGCAGAAGTATTTCCGGGAGAATGTGTTCTTCGGCTGTGCCGACACCCAGTTTACCCTGGCAAGCCTGGGCAATGACGCCGGTATCTACGGCGCCGCCTCCATGGTGTTGAATTAAAGGAAAAGGCCCGGTGCTTACGCACCGGGCCGCATCACTGTCATTGTAGCAGATTATTCGCAGAAAAGTCAAGATATGTTTCTGATTCTTCTGTATTTCTATGTTTTATACAAGTTTATGGTATCTTTTTCTTACAGTATTCCCTATTGCAATTCTCCTGCCCCTGTGGTACATTATAGTCAGAAAGGGTGATACCGATGCAGAGGTAAAGCTCCTCTACTTGCAGCAAGGTCGCTGCAGGAAAACCGAAACCGTATTTCCGGTTTGGATAGTTTCCCACATATCGGCCGCTCACTTATGAGCATACTGTATGAAAATTTTAGATGATTTGTGTGGAGGAAATGGGATTCAGCAAGGAAATGTGGCGTAGGAAATCTGTAGAAAGCGAGGTTACACACGGATGTTAGATATCAAGAGTGAACAGATTTGACCCTTGGCTGGAGGTTGCGGAAGGCACATCAGTCAAGGGTCAAATCTTTATTCTTGATCTATTCGTGTTGGCCATGGGAGGCACTTATGAACTTTTTAGAAATCGCTAAAATTCGGCAGTCCTGCCGCAGCTATAACCCGGACCGTCCTGTGGAAGAGGAAAAGCTCCAGGCGGTGCTGGAAGCGGTGCGGCTGGCACCCTCCGCCTGCAACTCTCAGCCCTACCACCTCACCGTCTGCCGGGGGGAAACCGCCCGGAAGGTAGCCGGTGCCGTCACCGGCATGGGAATCAACGGCTTTGCCAAGGATGTGCCGGTGCTGATTGTCATTTCCCAGGATGCCTACTCCAAGTCCGCCGCCCTGGGAGCCAAGCTGAAAAAGAACGACTACCGCTCCATGGACATCGGGATTGCCGCCGCCTATCTCACCGCAGAAGCCACCGCCCAGGGGATAGGCTCCTGTATTTTGGGCTGGCTGGACGACGGCAAAATCCGCAACATCTGCAATTTGCCCGATGCGGTGCGGCTGGTGATCGCCCTGGGCTATCCCGGAGAAAAGGATGCACCCCGGGTGAAGAAAAGAAAGTCCTTGGAAGAACTGGTCACCTATATGGACTAAATGCAAGACCGAAGCAGCATTTCGCCGCTTCGGTCTAAATATTCGGGAAGTCCTGCACCAATCGGCAAGAGCCGGTAGCGAGAGATTTTTCGTCAGACAAAAGAATGGAAAACAGCGGAATACTTTGTGTATTTCCTGTTTTTCATTCTGCATGGATGGCGAAAAAGATCCGCTACCCAGCCGCAGACGATTGGTGCAGGGCTTCCCTTACTTCTTTTCCTTAATTTGGGCTTGCAGGTGCATGGACAGCACTGCAAGAGAGGTCGCCATGTTCTCGTTCTGCACCAGGATGTTCCCGGGCACATCCAGGTGCACCGGGGCAAAGTTCCAGATGGCCTTGATTCCGCAGGCAATCATCCGGTCGCAAACCTCCTGGGCGTGTTCCGACGGCACGGTGATGATGCCCATGAGCACCTTGTTGGTGCGGCAGAAGCTCTCCATCCGCTCCATGGGGATGATGGGCTTGCCGTCCACCGTTTTCTCCGCCTTGGGGCTTGTATCAAAGGCTGCCAGGATGTTCAGGCCGTAGGCCTCAAAGCCACTGTAACCCAGCAGAGCCTGCCCCAGCTTGCCGGCACCCACCAAAATGGCATCTGTTGTATTGTCATAGCCCAGAAACTGGCTGATATCCTCCATGAGCCCCTCCCGGAGATACCCGATTTTGGGACGGCCGCCGTCGGACACCAGGGCCAGATCCTTCCGGACCTGCACCTCGCCCATCCCCAGGGCGTTGGCCATGGCGGTGGCAGAAATATAGGGAGAGGCATCCTCCGGGATGGTCTTGAGGTACGCCAGATAGCTGGGAAGCCGTTTGAGAACGGACTTGGAAACTTCTTTTCGCTCCATGGTAAAACACCTTTCGTACTTTCTATATCGATACTATTTTTATCGATTGTATCACAGGTTTTTTCATTTTGCAAGGGGGAAATGGGAAACTTTCATACGCAGCTGGTCTGTTTCATCAGCTCTTTCCGCAGACGGAGCATAATCCGCTTTTCCAGCCGGGAGATATAGGACTGGGAGATACCCATTTTCTGGGCCACCTCCTTCTGGGTCAGCTCCTGCTGGCCCCACAGGCCGAAGCGCATCCCCACAATCTGCCGCTCCCGCTCCGGAAGCTCCTGCACCGCCTGGCGCAGCAGCCGCAAATCCACATCATCCTCCAAAGGCCGCAGAATCATGTCCTCGTCCGTTCCCAGGATGTCCGAAAGGAGCAGTTCGTTGCCGTCATAGTCCATGTTGATGGGCTCATCCAGGGAGACCTCCGTCTTTTGGTTGGCGATTTTCCGGATGTGCATGAGAATCTCGTTTTCGATGCACCGGGAGGCATAGGTGGCCAGCTTGATATTCTTGTCCCGGCGGTAGGTGCTGATGGCCTTGATAAGACCAATAGTGCCAATGGAAATCAAGTCCTCCAGGTTCACCCCGGTATTTTCAAACCGCCGGGCAATGAATACCACCAGCCGCAGATTCCGCTCAATGAGCAGCTGCTTGGCGCTCTCCTCCCCGGCCTCCAGGGCTTCCAGAGCTTTTTGCTCCTGCTCCCCTTTCAGGGGTGGGGGCAACACATCGGCGCCACCGATATAATACACCCTGCCGGAAGAAAGAAGTCCCATTTTCCGCAGCAACCACACAAGCCATCTCATCATACCATACCTCCTGTCAACGCCTGGTATCCGTCCCGGCCGCTGAGTCCCTCCGGGGCGAATGCCACCAATCCGCTTCCTGTCCACTTCCCAATCCGCACCTGCCCCAGCCGCAGTCCCAGGAGCATCCCCCCGGATTGTCCCACCGCCTCATAGGGAATCAGCCGGAGTCCGGGAATCGTCCCCATGGATTCCACCGGCCGCCGCAGCTGCTCCCGGGTAAGGCCTGTGAGTTTTTCCGCCGCCTGGGCGTTCACCACCAGCACAGGTCTTCCGGTGAGGGGGTCTTTCAGGGTGTTTCCCGTGTCCAGCAGGGCCGTGAGGTGCAGCATTCTGTCCCCATAGGTCAGTTCCACCGGCACAAGGGTTTGGCTTCCCAGCTTGCCTCCGAAGCACACCATGCACAAAAGGCACAGCCCTGCCGCTGCCGCTCCCACCGTAAAGAAGCCGCCGCCTCCCAGGCACAGCATCAGTCCCCCCAGAGCAAAGCTCAGGAAAGCGAACACCAGGCTTCTGCGAAGGGCGCTCTGGTTCAGGCCGTAGGCAATACACCCCATGGCCCAAAGGCTTACCAGCCGCCACAGCCAACTCCCCAGAAACCGAAGCCGGGGAAACATACAGGCTCCTGCGTACACGCTTCCCAGGAGCGCCCCCAAGGCGCACTTTCCCGGCTCCAAAGGGTGGCCCATCAGTCGGTTTGTCCCCAAAAGCAGGAGAAAATCCACCAAAAAATTCAAAAGCAGAACCACATCCAGATACACCGTCAACTCCTGTCCCCCCTTCCATGCCCACAGTATACACCCTGTCCCTTTCAAATCCAGTCAAAGAAAAGGGGCTCTGGGGCACCAGGAATTCCCAGAGGCAGAGGGGTTTCTCCCAACGCCTTCCCGGTTGTAAAAAATCCGGCAGCCGAATCCATCGGCTGCCGGACATTGCTGTCGATTATTTCTCCGGGCGCAGAATTTGCCGGATATTTTTCTCCGCCTTGAAGCGGTCAATCATCACCTCGTGGCCGCACCCCAGGCAGCGGAGGCGGAAATCCGCCCCGGTGCGCAGCACCAGCCACTTTTTCTCCCCACAGGGGTGGGGCTTCTTCATCACCAGGGTATCCCCTACCTGCACATCCATGGTCATTCCCCCTTAATGGCCTGCCAGTACTGTTTGGCGGCCTGCTCCAGCTTGTTGCTGCCGTAATGGTAGTACACCGTCCCCACCAGATCGTCCGGCAGGTACTGCTGCTTGACCCAATGGTTGGGGAAGTCGTGAGGATACAGGTAGCCCTGCTCCCGCTCCATGGTATAGGTATCGGCGTGGACATTCTGCAAATGCCGGGGGAAATCTCCGCCCCGGCCCTTGCGGATGTCCGCCATGGCCTCATCCAGAGCGATGTGACCGGAGTTGGACTTGGGAGAGGTGGCCATGAGCACCGCCGCATCCCCCAGGGGAATCCGGGCCTCCGGCATTCCCAGCATGAGAGCCATATCCACGCAGGACTTCACAATGGGAATCACCATGGGGTATGCCAGTCCCACATCCTCCGCCGCAATCACCATGAGCCGCCGGCAGGCAGACTGCATCTGCCCCGCCTCCAGAAGCCGTCCCAGGTAATGAACCGCCGCATCCGGGTCGGAGCCCCGGATGGACTTTTGCAGAGCGGAGAGCAAATCGTAAAAGTTGTCCCCGTCCCGGTCTGCCCGCATGGCGCTTTTCTGGGTCACCGCCTGGGCATCGGAGAGGGTTATGGGGAGCTTGTCCCCCTGGGGAATCCCCACGGAGAACAGCACCTCTACCGCATTCATGGCCTTCCGCAAATCCCCGCCGCAGGCTCCGGCGATGTATTCCAGCGCCCCTTCCTCCGGCTGGGCGGTGAGGGCTGTCCGCTTCTCCAAAAAGGCCACCGCCCGGCGGATGGCTTGCAGCGCCGCCTCCCGGGAAATCTGCTTGAACTCAAACACGGTGGAACGGCTGAGGATAGCATTGAACACATAGAAATAGGGATTCTCCGTGGTGGAGGCAATGAGGGTAATCTTTCCGTTTTCGATGTATTCCAGCAGGGTTTGCTGCTGCTTTTTGTTAAAGGACTGAATCTCGTCCAGATACAAAAGCACTCCGTTGGGGGCCATGAAGGTATCCAGCTGGGCCACAATGTTTTTAATGTCTCCGGTGGAGGCGGTGGTGGCATTGAGCTGGTACAAGGTGCGGTTGGTCTGCTTGGCGATAATGTTGGCAACGGTGGTCTTTCCCGTGCCGCTGGGGCCATAGAAAATCATATTGGGGATGTTTCCGGAGTCAATGAGCCGGCGCAAGACGCCCTGCTTCCCCAGAATATGCTCCTGCCCATACACCTCGTCCAAAGTGGTCGGACGAAGCAAATCTGCAAGGGGCTGATACACAGCTTCCACCTGCCTTTCCACATTTTAGGAAGGAGGCACGGCAAAAACCGCACCTCCCAAAATTCAAAAAGTCGCTACTTCCGGATCTGCCGGTTCTGCCGGCTCCACCCGGATGGCGGTGAGCACCGGGCCCAGCTCGTTCTGGTACACGGCGTGTTTCTCCGCAGCAACGGTGGCCTCCACCATCACCCAGGAGCGGGGCTTCAGCTCTTTGGAGTTGGGGTACCGACAGGGAACCCCGAAGAACTCAATATCTGCCTCGCAGCAGGTCATGACGAACCGGCCGGGGGCAAACATGGTATTCCGGTCCCGGCGAAGCATGGCCACCTGGCCTTTGAACCGGACGGTTTTGCCTGCATACTTCTTAGGCTCCTCCGTCACATCCCGGTACCACAAAGCATAGTCCTCGTCCTTGATTTCAATGACAGGGGCGTTGATGTCAAAGGGCAGGGGGTCTTGCAGCTCGTCAAAGGCGGTGGTGCCGTCGGTGTAGTCATACAAAATGTCAATCCGCCGATTGGCGGCTCTTGCCAGCTTGTGCAAGGGCAAAGTATCCGCCCCGGGGGTTACCCGGTTGAACACCACCATCTGGGCACCTACCAGCTTGTCCATCACCAGATTGCGCATATTGGCATTGTAGGTCATAATGGTGGTGGAGTCGGCAAACATCACTTCCTGGGCAACCACCCATTCCTCCGGGAATCGGCTGTAAAGGTCCCCCACCAGCTGCATACCGTTCAGCTCCGCCACAATCCGCTGAGCCTTGTACTTCTTCGCCAGGGCTTGCAGGGTCTTGGGGTCCACGGTCTGCTGGTCCAGCACCTCCAGGTACACATTCTTATGGGGATAGGTGGAGAAGTCATACTCCTCCTCCCCTTCCTCAAACACCAGGAGCAGCGTCCGCTCGCCCCCGTTGAACCGGGGGTCTTCCAGGGTCTCCTGGATGAATTTGGTCTTTCCGGAGTCCAGGAAGCCGGTGAAGGTATAGACAGGAATCTGGGTCATAGCTTACACTCCAAACAATGCGGCAATTTCTGCCTCATTCAGCTGGGCACCGATGACACACACTTTGCCGGTGATGGCGGCGCTGCCGGTACGCACATCTGCCTCCTGGGGCACATGGTCAAAGTGAATCCAGGTGCCGTCCTGGGCTTCCACAATGCCCTTGGCCCGGAGCACCGTGCCGTATTTGCCGCTGTCCAGGGCTTCCAGAGCCTTCGTAATCTGCTCTTTGGTAAACTTCCGGGCAGTTTCCACGCCCCAGGAGGTGAACACCTCGTCGGCGTGGTGGTCATGGTGATGCCCACAGCTGCACCCTTCCTCGTGGTCATGGTGGTGATGGTGTCCGCAGCCGCAGCCTTCCTCGTGGTCATGGTGGTGGTGATGTTCGCAGCCACAGCCTTCCTCGTGGTCATGGTCGTGGTGGTGATGTCCGCAGCCGCAACCCTCCTCGTGGTCATGGTCGTGGTGGTGGCCGCAGCCGCAGCCTTCCTCGTGATCATGGTCGTGGTGATGGTGGTGCTCCTGCTCCATCTGGGCCAGCTCTGCCGCCAGGGATGCCTTGCCCTCCATGGCCTCCACCAGCTGGGCACCGGTAAGGGCGTTCCAGGGGGTGGTGACGATGGTAGCCTGGGGGTTCAGCTCCCGCAGCAACTCCACCGCCTTGTCCAGCTTGTCCTGGGGGATGGCGTCCGTCCGGGACAGGATGATGGTGGAAGCGGTCTGCACCTGGTTGTTATAGAACTCGCCGAAGTTCTTGCTGTAGGACTTCACCTTGCCAGCGTCCACCACCGCCACGGTGTAGCCCAGGGTCACATCCCCGCCGGTCACTTTGTTCACCGCACCGATGACGTCGGAGAGCTTGCCCACGCCGGAGGGCTCAATCACAATCCGGTCGGGATGATAGTCGGCAATCACCTGGGTCAGGGCCTTGCCGAAGTCGCCTACCAGGCTGCAGCAGATGCAGCCGGAGTTCATCTCCCGGATGTTGATGCCTGCGTCCTGTAAAAAGCCGCCGTCAATGCCGATCTCGCCGAACTCGTTTTCAATCAGCACCAGCTTCTGACCCTGGTATGCCTCCTGCAGCAGCTTTTTAATGAGGGTGGTTTTGCCTGCGCCCAGGAAACCACTGTAAATATCAATTTTCGTCATAATCAAACACCTTCTGTAAATTCAATACAACCGTCAAAAAGCCCCGGACTTCCGGGAAAGGGGCTATATAAAATCGCCCTTTTGACCGTTTGCACTATATAGTATAGCACGTTCAAAAGAATATGCAAGGAAAAAATCCCCGGGCGCTCGACAGCTTCCCCTTGCATATCCCCCCTCCTCTATCATAAGGTATAAGCGGCGGATAATTTCTCCCAATGCGACATCCGCCAAAAATGCCGCTGCGTATCTCCCACGCAGCGGCACCTTTTTACATCACCGGAATCAGCAGCAGCGCATCCGGGTCCGGCTCCCCTTCCAGGCCGTTGGCCTGGGCAATGGCGTCCATGGTGGAGCCGCAGCTTTTGGCCAGGGACCACAGGTCCTCCTCCCCCGGCTTCCTGATAATCAGGCTGGGACGGTTGGGGTCAGGCCGGACAGGGTCTCCCAGCTCCAGCCCGGTCACCTGGCTCATGCCCCGGCTGTTCCGGGTGGTGGCGGTGAGGCTCAGCTCTCCCCGGAGGGTTCCGCCGGCACCGGAAATGCTCCCGGACACCTTCCCCACCGGAAGAACCTGGGCCTGGAGCTGGGCATTGGGGTGGACTTCCAGCTTCCGGCACCACTCCCAGGGCTGGCTCTGGCATTGGAGGTTCCCCTCCAGGTCATAGTACAGCATTTGCACCGTTCCCCGCAGGCACAGGGAAATCTCCTGCTCCTGGCAGAGAATCTGGGGCTGCTCCCAGTACACTTCCCCGTCTGCCATCCGGGTTCCCTGGGCGGTGAGGCTCTCCTCCACCGCCACCGGCTGGGTATCCCAGTCCAGCAGCACCGGCAGTTCCAGAGGTTCCCGGCAGGGGCTTACCTTCCGGGTGTTGCTGTAGCCGTCCTCTGCCACTTCCAGAAGCCGGGAGTCAAAAATCACATATTGGCAGGCAAGCCCGGCTTTCAGCTGCACCTGCCCATCCTCCTCCGGCTCCAGCTCCAGGCTGGTGATGGCCGGGACAATCCGGGCCTGGGCCTCCAGGGCGTGCTCCTGGTCCAGCTGGGTATACTGGGAGAAGGGAATCTCAAAGTCCCAGGGGTAGAGGCAGTCGTCTGTTCCCAGGTACAGCACATGAACCTGGGCAATGCCCCGGAACACCACCTTGTCCTCCATGACCTTCTCGTCCAGAATTTCCGGCACCAGGCCATACCGGAGAATCCGGGAAATCCCGCCCCCGGCAGTGGGGGGATTCATGGTATCCTCCAGAGTAAAGGCCTTTTCTCCCGCCTCTGTGGGCAAACGCACGGGATATTTTCTTCGCAGCACCTGCACATCCTCCGGGATTTCTCCCAGGGTGGTCAGCTCCCGCTCCTCCGGCACCAGAGCCTCTCCCTGGATTCCCAGCCCCGCCCGGACAATGAGCTTCCGGGCAGAGGCGGAACGGGCGTCCACTCCGGTGAGCTGGCAGCACACGCAGATGGTGCCGTCATGTTTGGTCTCGGGAAGCTCCCAGTTGACGGTGAAAGGCAACCAGGTCTGGACCCCCCGGGGGGTGGAACCGTCCTCCGGGGCATAGAGCACAAACACCATGACCCCGCCGGTTACCTCCATATTTCCCTTCCGCCACTGCTTGCCCCGGACAATGGTCTGTCCCCAGGCACCCAGGACGCTGCCCACATCCGGCAAATCCTCCGTCAAGCGGATCTCCTGGGTAAGCTCCTGATTTTTCTGCTCCCATTTCACCTGATTCAGGCAGGAAATGGGCTGCTTGTCAAATTGTAATTCCATTGGAAATCACTCCTTCTCCCCCATTGCTGTTACAGCCTATTCAACCTGGGACAAGGTTATGACCGACAGCCGGGCCGGAAAAGATAAAATCCCAAAAGCATCAGGCCGATGCCAAGACACGTGCACAGAAAACCACCTTCCAGCCAGGCTCCCAACAGGATTCCTCCCCCAAAGGCAATCAGCGCACTTCCCCAAAGCTGGTGATAGCGGCACATAAAAAAACACCTCCTGCCAGATTCTATGCAGGAGGTGTTCATTTTTAACCGCCCAGGTAGGCTTTTCGTACTTCGTCGCTGCTGGAAAGCTCTGCACCGGTACCGGAGAGGGTCAGGGTGCCGGTTTCCAGCACATAGGCCCGGTCCGCAATTTCCAGGGCTTTGCTGGCGTTCTGCTCCACCAGCAAAATGGTGGTGCCGGCCTTGTGGAGCTCCCGGATAATGTCAAAAATCTGGTCCACCAGAATGGGGGCAAGGCCCATGGAGGGCTCATCCAGCATCATAAGCCTCGGCTTACTCATAAGGGCCCGGCTCATGGCCAGCATCTGCTGCTCGCCGCCGGAAAGGGTACCTGCCACCTGCTTACGCCGTTCCTTCAGCCGGGGAAACAGGGTGTAGACCCGCTCCAGCTCCTCTTTGGAGACCTCTTTCTGGGTAAAGGCACCCATTTCCAGATTCTCCTGGACGCTCATTTGCAGGAAAATCCGCCGTCCCTCCGGCACATGGGCCAGGCCGTGGCGTACCAGCTTATAGGCATCGGTATGGGTAATGTCCTGGTCCATGAAGGTGATGGAGCCGCTGCGGGGGTGCATCAGGCCGGAAATGGTTTTAAGGATTGTGCTCTTTCCGGCACCGTTGGCTCCAATCAGGGCCACAATCTCCCCCTGATTCACCTGAAAGCTCACCCCTTTGACTGCGTGGATGGCTCCGTAATACACATGAATATCCTGAATTTTCAGCATAACTTAACCATCCTTTCGTCCCAGGTAAGCCTCAATCACCGCAGGATCCTGCTTGATCTGATCCGGCGTACCCTTGGCAATGACCCGGCCGTAGTTGACCACCATAATGGCCTCGCACACATTCATCACCAGGTTCATGTCATGCTCGATGAGGAAAATGGCAATCTGGAAAGTGTCCCGGATTCTGCGGATCTGGTGCATCAGCTCCGCCGTTTCGCTGGGGTTCATACCTGCCGCCGGCTCATCCAGCAGCACAATGGAGGGGTTGGTGGCCAGGGCCCGGACGATTTCCAGCCGCCGCTGGACACCGTAGGGCAGGGCTCCTGCCTTCACGTTGGCCACATCCGTAAGACCCATAAAGTCCAGTAGCTCCATAGCCCGCTCGTTGGCCCCCCGCTCCGCCTTATAGTAAGGAGGAAGCCGGAGAAGAGAGGACAGGAAGGAACATTTGATGGAGTTGTGCATACCCACCTTCACATTGTCCAGGGCTGTCATCTCGGAGAACAGCCGGATATTCTGGAAGGTTCTGGCGATGCCCAGCCGGTTGACCTTGGCGGTGGTCATGCCCTTGGTATCCACACCGTTGAGAAGAATGGAGCCCCGGGTGGGCTGGTATACGCTGGTCAGAAGGTTAAAAATGGTGGTCTTACCGGCGCCGTTGGGGCCGATGAGGCCGGAAATCTCCGTGGGGCCGATGGACATGGTGAAGCCGTCCACTGCCGTCAGGCCGCCGAAGTCGATGCCCAGATTCCGCACATCCAGCACCGGCTGCTTATCCGTATCCTGTTCCCGCAAAAGGTTTGTGGTGGTGACCTCCACCATTTTTCTGGAATATTCCTCACGCATGGTCGGCCGCCCCCTTTCTGAAAATTTTGTCTTTCTGCTTGCCCAGCCACATCCGGGCAACCTGCATCTTTCCCTTCACCTGGGGAGACCAGGTGCACAGCATTACCACAATCAGCACCACCGCATACAAAATCATGCGGAAGTCCTGCAAGCCCCGGAGCAGCTCCGGCAGCAGGTACAGCACCGTAGCGGAAATCACAGAGCCCAGGATGTTGCCCATGCCGCCCAGCACCACAAACACCAGGATGTTGATGGAGTTGGTAAAGTCAAATTTATCCGCCGTAATGGCAGAGTAGTTCTGGGCAAACAGAGCGCCTGCCATACCCGCCAGGACAGAGGCCACCACAAAGGCTTTCAGCTTGAAGGCGGTCACGTGGATGCCCACGCACTCTGCCGCAATCCGGTTGTCCCGGATGGCCTTGATGGCCCGGCCTTCCTTGGAGTTGATGAGATTCAGCACCACAAAAAGGGTAAAGAGAATCAGCAGAAATCCGGCAGTAAAGGAGGAGATCTTTTCGATACCGGTAGCACCCATGGGGCCTTTCAGGAGCATGGTGCCCCCCTCATCCAGGGATACGCCGCCGGCGCTCATGGCAAAGTGGAGACCGGTTGCGTCTTTGCCGATATAGATGTTGCCGATGATGTTCTTGAGGATTTCACCGAAGGCCAGGGTGACGATTGCCAGGTAGTCGCCCCGGAGGCGAAGCACAGGTACGCCGATAATCACACCGGCCACACCTGCCATCAGGCCGCCGCCCACCATGGACAGCACCAGGCGCAAAGCGTCGCTTTCCACCACGCCTCTGAGGCTTCCGGAAATGACTACGCCTACAAAGGCGCCCACACCCATAAAGCCCGCATGGCCCAGACTCAGCTCACCGGAAACGCCCACCACCAGATTCAAAGACACCGCCATCACAATGTAGGCACAGATGGGAACCAGATACCCTCTTGTGGAGTTGGACAGCATATCCTGGCTGGCCAGAAGCTGCAATACGATGAAAGCCACAATCACCGTTCCGTATGTAAGCAGGTTGGTTTTGTTTTTCTGCCAGATATTTTGTAACCGCATACCCATCACCTTACACTTTCTCCTGGATGTTCTTGCCCAACAGGCCTGCAGGCTTTACCAGCAGCACCACAATCAGCACCAGGAACACCACTGCATCGGAAAACTGGGTGGAAATATAGCCCTTGGTAAAGGTCTCTACCAGTCCCAGCACCAGACCGCCCAGCATAGCCCCCGGAATGGAGCCGATGCCGCCGAACACCGCCGCCGTAAAGGCCCGGATGCCGGGCATGGAGCCGGTGGTGGGCTGGAGGGTGGGCACGGTGGAGCACAGCAGAATCCCTGCAATGGCTGCCAGAGCAGAGCCGATGGCAAAGGTTACGGAAATGGTCCGGTTCACATGGATGCCCATGAGCTGGGCCGCATCCCGGTCCTCGGAAACCGCCCGCATGGACTTGCCGATTTTGGTTTTCTCCGTGAACAGCACCAGGGCAATCATAATCACAAGGCAGGTAACAACCGTTACCAGCACCTCACCGGTGATGGTCACCTGGCCGTCAAACAGCTTGATGGGAGAGAACTTCACAATACTGGTAAAGTTCTTCGGGTCGCTGCCCCAGATCAGCTGGGCGGCATTTTGCAGGAAGTAGCTGGCGCCAATGGCGGTAATGAGCACCGCCAGGCTGGGAGCGCCCCGCAAGGGACGGTAGGCCAGTGCCTCAATCAGCACACCCAGCACCACGCAGCCCACCATAGCCACCAGAATACTCAGGTAGGGGGACACATTCAGGTAAGTGGTTACAGAGAAGGAGATGTAGGCACCTACCATGATAATATCACCGTGGGCAAAATTCAGCATCTTGGCAATGCCGTAAACCATGGTATAGCCCAGGGCGATGATGGCGTATACGGCGCCGATGCTGATACCGTTGATGGTATACTGTAAAAAATCCATGTTTCTTCCTCACTTTCTTCAACAGCCTATGACAAAGCCCCGGTGGGCTCTCTCATAGACCGGTGAAAGGTTAAAAGCCAGGCGGGGGGAATCCCCGCCCGGCTTCCATTCAAGTCTATGTATTATTCGATACCAACATAAACACCGTTTTCAATCTTCACAGCCTTGGGCTCCTTGGAAACGGCACCGTCTTCGCTCCACTGCATTCCCTCGCCGGTGATGCCGTCAAAGCTCATGGACAGGACCTGCTCCATCAGAATGGTGCACACTTCCTCGGCGCTCATCTCCGGGGTGACCTTACCGGCTTCGCAGGCGGCGGCAATGACATAGGCCACGTCGTAAGCATCCGCAGCGAACTGGTTGGGGGCAATGCCGAACTTATCGGTGTAGTTCTTCACGAAGTTCTGGGTCTTTTCGTCGGTTGCGGTGGCATCAAAGGGGGTCAGGAGCATGACGCCCTCGGCCAGAGCCGGGTCAAAGCCTTCCACAGCCAGGATGCCGTCCAGGCCGTCGCAGCCGAAGAACTTGGGGGTATAGCCAATCTTGTCAGCGTAGGTAAGAACCTGGGTAGCTTCCGCAGCGTAGATGGGCAGGAACACCAGATCGCAGCCGGCGGACTGGCACTTGGTCACCTGGGTGGTGAGGTCTGCCTTGTTGTCCTCGGTGAAGGCTTCCACAGCCACCACATTCAGGCCCAACTCCTCGGCCTTCTCCTGGAACTTTTCATAGATACCGGCGGAGTAGGGGTTGGAGGAATCATAGATAACACCGATGGCAGTACCCAGATTGTGCTCGGCAATGTACTGGGCAGAGCCTACGCCCTGGTTGGGGTCGGTGAAGCAAATCTGGAAGACGTTGTCACCGGCGGCAATGACGGACACATCGGAAGCGGAGGGGGTCATCATAAACACCCGGTCAGCGGCACACTCAGCGGCGGTAGCAGCGGCAGCGCCGGAGGTGGTGGGACCAGCCATGATCTGCATACCCCAGTCCTTCAGGTTCTTGTATGCGTTGACAGCCTTCTCGGTGTCGCCTTCGTCGTCCTGGGCATTGACCTCGAACTTCAGGCCGCCCTTGGCATTGATTTCCTCAAAAGCCAGCTTCAGGCCATTGGCAACGGCGTTGCCGTACATAGCGTTGCCGCCGGTGAGAGGACCGCTGGTGCCGACCTTGATGACGGTGGAGGCTTCCTCATTCCCCTTCTTGGGGGCGCAGCCCACAAACATAGTAGCTGCCATACATGCGGCCATTACAAATGCAAATACCTTCTTCATAAAAATCTCCCTTTCATTTTCCATTTATAAAAGGAAGCGGCTGTGCAAATACACAACCGCTTCTTCTATACCATAAAAAGCGGTGCTATAGGGTAATCTGCAGAGCCAGAATGCTTAGGGACAGAATGCAAAAAATGGACATTGCCAGAGCAGCAATGTCCATAATCATGCCGGCGCACACGGAGGTACCCGCTGCAGAAGCGTTCATGCAGCAGTAAGACCGATTGGAAGAAGCATTGTAGGAAACCATCATTGTCTTGTACCTCCTTGTTAAGATGTTCACATTGTATCCCAGGGGCGCACATTTGTCAACATCCCAAAAGCACCAAAAACACTTTTGCAATCAAAGGGAGTTTTGTGGAATTCACACAATGTTCAATTTTTGTCAATGGCCTGTTTACAGGCCTCCAGCACCTGGGTGGCAATGGGGATACAGGTAGAGGCGCCGTAGCCTCCCTCCTCCACGCATACGATAAAGGCAAAGGGATAGTCTTCATCCGTGGTAAAGCCCGCCAGCATGGCGTTGGACTTCCGGTCACCGCCTACCTGGGCCGTACCGGTCTTTGCACACACCCGGAGGCTGCCGAAATTTCCCGGGCCGTAACGGGTTTCCACGTTATTCCGGAGAAATTCCTGCATGGTTTTGGCGGTTTGGGCGTCCATTATCCGCTCTGACCGGTGGGTACTGGCCTGGTAGGTGGTGGTATTGCCCACGGTAATGTTCTCCACCAGGTAAGGCTCCACACCTGCCCCGCCTGCGGCAATGGCTCCCATGTAGGTAAGGAACGCACAGGGGTTAATCTGGTCCATATACTGACCGATGGCACTCCAGGCTACGTTCACCGGGGTGTTGTCCACCTGGAAATTCCCCTCTGCGGTGGTAATGCCGTCAAAGGTCTGGCTCTTGGTGATGCCCATTTCCTCCACATACTTAGAAAGGGTTTCTCCTCCCAGCTGCTGGGAAATCTGGGCAAAGACGCAGTTGCAGGAATTGGCGAAGGCCTCCTTCACATTCTGGGTGCCGTGGGCACTTTCGCAGGTGATTTTGTCCACGCCCATTTCGTAAGACCCGGTACAGGTAAAGGTCTGCTCCTGCAAATCGGGAATCTCCTGCAAAGCAGCCGCCAGGGTCACCACCTTGAAAATAGAGCCGGGAATATACACCGACTGGGTAAAGCGGTTAAGATACATTCCCTCGTATTTTCCGGTGGTATCCGCCTCCAGGTCCGGCACATTATCCGGGTCATAGGTGGGGGTGGACACGGCGCACAGAATCTGGCCGGTTTTGTAGTTGTATACCGCCACCGTTCCTTTGTGGTCCCCCATGGCCTCCAGCGCCGTTTTCTGGGCCTCTGCCAGCAGGGTAAGTTTCGCAACGCCCGCGGTTTCTCCATAGGCGTACACCCCGTTTACCAGGGAATAGCCAGCCATTTCCGCGGCATAGTGGGAAAGGGCGGGGGCTTCCACAAAGCCGTGCCGATCCCCCAGCCAATGGACGGTTCCCATTCGCAGCAGAGCATCCTCTGAATAGGTTCTGTTCTGGCGCATATCCAGAAGCAGGGTGCCCTTGGCGTCCGTTACCACGCCGCAGTCGATATTATTTCCGGTATACACATGGGGAGAACCGGGGAACACAATCCAGGCGGAAGCCTGGGTGGTGTATTCCCACAGGAAGAATCCCAATCCCCCTACCAGCACCGCTACCAACAGCAGCACCGCCAGGGCACGGGTTGCAACTCTATTCATCCTCCCTGCCTCCTTTCTTTTGCAGGCGCACCGCAAAGCTGGCATTCTGCCGGGTATCCCCCGCCTTGATAAAGGCCAGGAGGCCCCAGGCACCAATCATGCTGGAACCGCCGTTGGACAGGAAGGGGAAGGTCACACCGGTCAGGGGCAGCACATCCACGGTGCCCAAAGCGTTCAAAATGGTTTGCAGCAGCAAAATGCTGGCTGCGGTACAAGCGCCAATGGTGTAGAAGCTGCTCCGGCCCACTGCCGCAGAGCGCACCACAAACACACCCAGCGCCACAATACTTAAGATGATCATTACCACCATGAGAAGGCCCCACTCCTCGGTAATGGTGGCAACCACCATATCCGAATCGGCGGCGAATACATTTTTCATGTAGCCCTGTCCGGCACCCAGACCAAACAGACCGCCGGCGGCCATGCACATAAGGGCCCGGGTCTGCTGGTAGCCAGAAGACAGCGGGGATTCCCAGATATGCCGCCAGGAGGAGAACCGCTGCATGGCATGGGGGGCGATTTTCAGCGCCACCACTCCGGCAAAGCCCAAAGAGGTACAGGCCAGGGCAATGGTACCCACGCTTCCCGAGCGCATATAGGCAATCACCAAAAAGGCGCAGAAGAAAATCAGGGCAGTACCAAAGTCATTCATAAGGGCCAGGCAGCCGCAGATGGCCACGGAATAGGCGATGAAGCCAATGAGGTTCCGCTTGGTCAGGATTCTGTCCATGGTGGAAGCGCCTACAAACACGAAGCAGACCTTACTCAGCTCCGAGGGCTGGATGGAAAAGGAGCCAAACTTCAGCCAGTTTTTGGCACCGTTGATTTCCGTACCAAACACCAGGGTAATGAGCAGGAAGCCAATACCCGCCACCGCTGCCAGCCACCGGAGCTTCTTCGCCCGCTCCAGGTCCCGCAGGGCCCAGCCAATGCCCAGGAAGGCGCAGATGCCCATGATGATGGAAAGGAACTGCTTGCTGGCCTCCCCCGGCACCACGGCGGCAATGGCTGCCATGCCCATGGTGGAGATGAAAAAGGCGATGGTCTCCACCTCGAAAGAGGTTCTGCGGATACAGAAGTAGAACAGCAGCAGCAGCCACTGGACCACCATAATGCCGCCGATGCCCACCAGCACCGACTGCACATCCTTCTGACGGCTGAGAAGGAAGCCCAGGCAGCACAGCACCTGGAAGATGGTCAGCAGCAGCACGTTGATGAGGCTGCTGCCAAAGCTGCCGGCTCTGCCCCGGAGCTGGGCCAGCCGCTCCTCCTGCCGCTGGGTGATGGGCTGCAGGGTCATCTTCACCCCGCCAATTTCAATCACATCCTCCGGCTGCAAGGCCCAGATGGATTTGCGTTTGCCGTTGATGAACAGCCCGCCGGAGGACTCGGTATCCCGGATGGTCCAGCTGCCGTCATCGTACCGGGTCAGGACGCAGTGGTTCCGGGAGATGGTGGGCACATCCAGCACCACATCACAGCTTTTGCTTCTGCCGATGACGTTTTCCCAATGGGTGATGGGCAGCTTAGTACCGTCTGCCATGGTAAGCCAGGCCCAGATTTCCGGGGCCCGGCGGAAAAACAGCAGAGGCTTTACCGCCCGGAACAAAATCAAAAACGCCAGAGCCGGAGCCACATAGCGAAACACCGACAAAAACACATAGTAAAACGTGGACTCCGCCCCTTGCAGGCTTTGTACCAGATCCTGCATACTACACCTCCTGTTCTCCCTTTTCCAGCTGCCGCAGCAGGGCAATTTCCCGGGCATAGCCGGGAAGCTCATTAGGGGTTTCCAAAATCATGGGAAGTCCCCGAAGCTTGGGATGGTTTACAATCTTTCGGAAGGTCTCCAGCCCCAGAGAGCCTTCTCCGATTTTTTCATGCCTGTCCTTATGGGAGGCAAAGGGATTTTTGGAGTCATTCAGATGGAGGGCTTTCAGGCGATCGAGGCCAATCACCCGGTCAAACTCCGCCAAGACTCCATCCAAATTCTCCACAATATCATACCCGCCGTCGTACACATGGCAGGTATCCAGGCAGACTCCCAGATCCTGACGGCCTACGCCATCCAGGATGGCTTTCAGCTCCTGAAAGCTCCCACCTACCTCGGTGCCCTTACCTGCCATGGTTTCCAGCAGGACGGTCACAGGATAGTTTGGCGCCATGGCGGCAGTCAAGGCCTCGCAAATCTGAGCGATGCCCGTATCCGTCCCCTGCCCCACGTGGCTGCCGGGATGGAAATTATAGAAGTTGCCGGGAAGAGCCGCCATCCGGCGCAAATCCTCCACCAGAAGGCTCCGGGCAAAGGCCCTGTCCTCCTCTTTCCCGGTGCAAAGGTTCATGGTATAGGCCCCATGGGCTACCAGCTTTCCGAAAGACAGGTCATTCATTTTCTCCATAGCCTTCCGGCAGTCGGGCAAGTCCTCTGCCCGGGCTCGGCTGCCTCTGGGGTTTCTGGTAAAGTAAGCAAAGGTGTTGGCACCTAACTCCGCTGCCGTATCCACCGTGGCGGCAAAGCCTCCGGTGGTTGACAGGTGACATCCGATAAACAGCATATTTTTTGTACCTCCAAGTGCCCATAGCATATCACACAATGGGGAAAAAATCAAATTTATGAATTTTCTCTTTCCACCATTGTGACAGATGTGTTATAATCGGGAGGAGGTGAGGAACATGGGAAAGTACGACAATCAAAAGCTGAAAATTCTGTATATCCTGGATTATCTGCAAAAAAATTCCCACGAGAGTAAACCCGTGAGAGCTGCCGAGCTTATCGCCATGCTGGAAAACCGCCATGGGATTCACTGCGACCGGAAAACCGTCTACTCCGATGTGGCTGCTTTGCAGGAGTATGGGGCGGACATTGTCTCCATTCCCGGGCGGAACGGCGGCTACTACATCGCCTCCCAGCGGTTTCAGTTGCCGGAGCTGAAACTGCTGATTGACGCCGTTCAGTCCAGCCGCTTCCTCACAGAGCGCAAGTCCCGGGAGTTGATTGAAAAGCTGTGCAGCCAGTGCAACGAGGAGGATGCCCGGCTGATGAAGCGGAATGTCCTGGTGTCCGGGCGGGTCAAGAGCATGAACGAGTCCATCTACTACAATGTGGATGCCATTCAGGAGGCCATCGGACAAAACCGGCAGATTTCCTTCCGGTACTTTGACTGGGATCTGGGGGGCAAGCGCCGGTATCGGGACAAAGAATACCTGGCAAGCCCTTACGGACTGTGCCAGGACAACGAAAACTATTACCTGCTGGCCCATTCCCAGCGTCACGGCGTTACCTCCTACCGGGTGGACCGGATGACAGATATCCGTCTGACAGACAAGAGCCGCAATCCCTGCCCGGAGCTGACGGGGAAAGCTCTGGTGGAACACGCCAGGCAGCTCTTTCAGATGTACTCCGGGGATGCGGTGACGGTAAAGCTCCTGTTTCACCGGAGCCTCATCAATGTGGTGATTGACCGCTTCGGCAAGGACACCATGCTGATTCCCCAGGACGAGGAGCACTTCACCTTCACGGTGCAGGTGGCGGTTTCTCCCATGTTTTTAAGCTGGATTATCGGATTCGGAGACAAGGCCCAAATCCTCTATCCCCAGTCGGTGATAGACGCCTGCAAAGACCTCTGTCAGTCGGCTATGAGCCGCTACTGACCAGGCTGCCCGGCTCAATCACCCGGAAGGAGTTGAACACCTCCACCCAGGTGTCGCTCTGCAAAGCCGCTGCCTCCGCCTCCGGGGCCATAATGGTCATCACATACAGGTGGTGGCCGTCGTCAATCATCCGAAGCCGCCCCACCTGGCTGCCCCCTTCCCCGGCTGCTGTCCAGATACAGTCATACTGGGTCCCCTCCATCCGGGCCGTTTCCACCACCTGCAGCTGGTCCGGAGTAAAGCCGGTGGTTTCCTGAATCACCCCGGTCACATCCCCGGATTTCCGGGTGGCTACCGTCAGGGTGTAGTCCTCCCACATATACAGGGTGTCCCCCTGCTCGTTGGTCAGCACCGGAGTGCCTGCCTGGTCGGGCACCTGCAGCAGCACCTGCTGGGCCTGCTTCTCCAAAACCGGCTGGTACACATCCTCCACGGTTTCCGACGCCTCCTGGGAGGCACAGCCGCAAAGCAGCAACCCCAGGGCGGCACAGACAAATAATTTTTTCAAATCCATCCCTCCAAGAAAGGTATTTTATGAAGCCAGTCCTCATTTATCTACTATCAGTCAATGCGCTGGGGTTCCTGCTTATGCTTATTGACAAGTACAAAGCCAGAAAAAAACTTTGGCGGATTCCCGAGGCCACCCTCATGTGGGTCGCCGCCCTGGGAGGAAGCCTGGGCTCCCTTCTGGGAATGTATACCGTCCGGCACAAAACAAAGCACCCCAAATTCACCATCGGAGTGCCGGTGCTGCTGGCCCTGCAAATTGTACTGGGTCTTTTGGTTTACCGCTTTCTTTGCTTCTGACGGAAAATCGCCTCACAGAAAGGTCTTCCTTCTGTGAGGCGATTTTTTATACGGTTTTTCTTTGCTTCCACAAAAAGGCCACAGCCAGCAGGCTGCATACCCACAGCCCCAGCATCAGGGGCAGGTTCCCGGATTCTCCCGTCTGGGGAATCTCCGGGGGGTAGGCGTAGTCATTCCGGAACACCACCTGCTCCACCTTCTCCTGGGTTTGGCTATTGCGGATGGCGATGGTCACTTCCAGACCAGGTTCCGATTTCTGATTGGTGACGGTTACCGTTATCTCATACCGGGTATCGTCATAAGTGCAGCTGCTGTTCGTTCCCGGCTGCTGGGTGATGACATAGTGGTAAATGCCCACACTCTGATAGACAATGGCAGGAAAATCCGCCACCCCGGGCCCCTCCACCTGCATGGTGTACTGCCCGTCCCGACTTCCTTCAGGCATGGGAGCGCCCTCGTCTCCGGTCAGCACCAAGGTATAGGTTTCCGGCTTTGCCGGGACATTCCCCTGGACTTGTACATCCACTGAGAAAGAAGCCTCCGGCTCTGCCAGGACTGTCTGCCCTAAAGGGAGCAGACAAAGAAGCAGCAAAGCGGCAAGAATGCGGCTGCATATTCGCTTTTTCATCTTATCCTCCCTTCCGGGTTTCTCTGGGAATCATCTTTGCCAGAACCACCGTTCTGGCATCGGAAAACTCTCCGGAGCAGGTACTCAGAGCCAAAATCCTGGAATTTTCATCCAAGTCCTGAAAAATATTCTCTCTGAGGTACAGGGCATTTTCTTTCACGTGGGCAAGGGCAGCGGCTTTCTCCGTGTGCCAGATTTCCGGGTCAAAAATGTACTGGTCGGAGGCGCTCACCACCAGGCTGGCAAAAATCTCCAGGTCATAAACCCCCTCCGGAGTAATGAGATACCCGGTGGAATTCTCCTGAAAGAAATCCTCTTCCTTGTAAAGAGCCAAATCCCCAAACATTCCGCTGTTTTCCATATGGTGGCCATACAGCAGGGAATAGGGGTCGGAAAAGCTGCTGTCATTCCGGGAATCCAGGAAAATACTGCCGGCCAGGGCAAAGTTTCCGTAGACATCCCGATTGACGTAGGTCAGGTTATCCTGTCCCTGGACCACCGGGTGGTCGATATTGGTATTGTCCAGGGTCACCCAGGCATACACATCCGGGTTTATGGCCTTCAGCTCTTCAAATGTCGGCCCCTCCTCGCCTTCCGGATCTTCCGGAGGCTTGAGCTGGCGCATCTCATCCCGGACATTCTCCGCGGCAGCATACACCTGACTGTTGTCCCACAGGGCATAGCCGGCATAGGCCGCCACCACAAAGAAGCAAAGAAGCACAATCAGGCTGAACAGGGCGTTCAGGCCCCGCAACACATAACCCACGATTTCTGCTCCTTTCCCCTGGGGTCATCCCCGGGGCAGCATTGCCCCGGGATCGTCCCCATTCTTAGTACTCCCGACGGCTGCGCTTTCTGGAGGTGAAGATCACCACGCCCACCACAGCCACAGCAATCAGCAGCACATAAGGCAGGCTGTCCAGCGCGATGCCGGTGTCCACAGGGGAGTTTTTGGTGTTGGTGATGGTAACGGTGTCGCTTGCGCTGTCAACCTTCTTGGCGGCATCGGTGAAATTGTACTTAGCGGCGTCATATTTTCCATTTTCCGTAGAAGTATAATCCGCTTCCACTACCTCATAGGTTACATCGTAAGGGATGTTGGTGAAGGTTACGGTTTCGTTATGCTTCAGGGCGATGGTAACTTCTGCCTGCTTACTTCCATTCTCTTCCTTCCAAGCAGAGATTTCAATGGTCTTTGTTGTTCCGTCGGTATAGGAGATTACGCTTTTCACTTTCTCGTTTGCGGGAGCGGTGAAGGTCACCGTCACGTTAAACTCCTTATCCCGGTCACCCAGGTTGCCGTCAACAACTTTCGTCACATTCAGTTTACCGGCGGAGTAGAGATAATCGATGTTGTTTGCTTTCTTGCCCCCATCAGTCTCCGTGTGGACTGCGGCAATACGGCGCTTTCCCCCTGTTGCCTCAATAACCGTAATGACCAGCCGGATATCCTCAGCATAGTAAGTCACGCCAGCAGTATTCCCTGCTTGCGGACGGATGATATAAGTGTAAATACCAACGCTCGGGAAGCTTGCCACAGCGGGAAGAGAGATTGTTACGGAACCGTTGGCCGTTGCCGGAGATGTCTGTGCAACACCCTCGTCAAAATGCGCATTGCCAATGGTGAGATCAGGCATATCATCAACATCTACTCCAGTGGCAGCATTTGTAACCTCAGTCTTGGTGTAATTGAAAGTAAAATCCTCTGCAGGAGAAGTAGTTTCTGTATTTGCAGCTTTGTAAGTTACATTAATTGTTACCTGAGACATATCGTCAGGATAGTAGGGATCAGGGTCAGCCGCAAACACCGCCACGCTCAAAGACAGCACCATAATCAGTGCCAGGGTCAAAGACAACAATTTTTTCATGGTAAATCCTCCTAATTCGTATTGTTTTCATTTGTACGGATAAACGGGTTTCTCCGTTTGTTTACAAGCCTCTGCGGCGGAGAATGGTGATGACCTTGGCCTTCACATTCTCCAGGGGGACTGGGCCGAAGTCCCGGCTGTCCTCCGATTGGGTGCGGTAGTCTCCCAGGATGAACAGGGCGTCCTCCGGCACCTGATAAGGGTATGTCAGGGTATTTTTGGGGTAAGTGGGGTAGAGAATCTCGCCGGACTGGACGGTGCCGTTGACCAGGAGGGTTCCATCCTCCTGGATGGTTACAAAGTCTCCGGGTCTTGCCGCCACCCGGCCTACCCACAAATTGCCGTCCCGCTCATAGAGCACCACATCCCCCTTTTGGTAGGACTGCTGGAGCCGAAAGCCGATGGCCAGGTCTCCGTCCTTCAATGCGGGGAACATACTGTTGCCATGCACCTGGGTAAGCAGGAGCACCTGGGTGGCCAGGAGCCAGGCAAGGAGCACCAGCAGGCAGACGCGGAAAAGCAGGGACAAAGCATCCTTTCTGTCCAGCAGCCGGTTCCGGCGGCGGCGGAATTACGGACTCAGGTGTCATCTCCTTAGGGGCGATGG
The DNA here is from genome assembly GCA_018713285.1 of Candidatus Faecousia excrementigallinarum. Lineage (GTDB taxonomy): Bacteria > Bacillota > Clostridia > Oscillospirales > Oscillospiraceae > Faecousia > Faecousia excrementigallinarum. The sequence goes on along the minus strand of DVFK01000107.1, from coordinate 31,731 downwards.
TCATCACCCGCTTTCTTCTGCGCCTCCAGCAGGGCATCGTATCGTGCCCGTTCCGCCGCCAGGGCGGTTTCGTACATAGCGTTCAGCTCCTCCAGCTTCTTCCACACATCCGCCTCGTTGACGCCGCCAAAGAGGCATTTGCGGAAACGGACCTTTTGGAGCCAGGGGACAATGGTGGACTGCACATGGCGATAATAAGGGGAGGCTTCCGGCTGCCGGTTCTCACCGGCTGCCGGGTTCATTTCCTGTTTTTTCATATGCCACCTCCCTACTCCCGGCGTCTGCGGCGGCGGAGCAGCAGGATTGCTCCCACGGCCACGATTCCCAGCAGCACCACATAGGGCAGTGCATCCAATACAATGCCGGTATCAATCACCACATTCTTGTGGTTGGTCACGGTAATGGTCTGGGTATCCGCATCCGTAACCGTATATCTTTCCTTAAGAGGCTTGTCATCCACGGTGATGGTGGATTCATAGTCCCCAAAGGTTTCCGATATGGTCAGCAGAGCACCAACAGGAACCCTGAGGGTTACGCTTTCATTGTGGGCCAGGGAGAAGGTTGCGATTTTTCCGTCATCCGACAGGTTATAATTGGCATCTTTCTCCATTGGCAAGGAAGACTGAACCTCAAACGCAAATTGCTTAGTGTGGTCTCCCAGATTGCCGGTGACCTTTTTCTCAACAATCACATCCACAATCTTTCTAACGTTGGTCACCCGCACCGTCACGGTGCCGGAGAACAGATTGGTAAGGTCTCTATCTCCCAAATCGGTTTTCAGGGGATCTGGCACCTCAGTTCCTTTGTGGTCATAGCACTGGCGAATCAGAAGTTTGGACCAGCCTGTTTCCGTTGCCAGGGTCAGGTTGTCCAGCGTTCCCTTTACATCGGTATCATACAAGCCGTAATCCAGCATTTTGTTCTCGTTGGCATACTGTAAATGCAGGACATCGCCAGTCTCCCAGTCGGCACTGCTCCAAGCAAACGAACCATCTGTGTAGGAACCGCTGGTTACCCGTGTCGCCATAATATCATGGAGTGTGATGTCCACACCGTCATCTGTTGCAAATTGAACCACACTCCGCATAACAGAGCCCACGCCCCGCAGCACCGTGATGCCATCGTTTTGCGTTCCTGCGTCGGCATAGACACCGGTGTTATCCACCACGATGTGAACCGGCGTGCTGTTGGCCACATAGCCATAGGGTGGAGTCTCTTCAACCAAATAGTACTCTCCCTCCTTCAGAACCTTACCGTCTGTGGGGAAAATGCCGCCGCCATCCAGGTTCAGAATTTCGTTCCTGATATCGGCGGTTTTCACTTTGTCGTAGTAGGTTGCACCCTCCTTAACCTGAAGCTTTCCTCCCACAATTGCCATAGCCGAAGCTTCATACAGATAGAATTCTGCCTCGTTAACCGGGTTTCGCGCCTCGTCCACCTTCTGCACCAACAGTCGGTTTTTGATGTTGGATACATACAAATCCATGGAGAACACCCGCTCCAAGGCATATGCCGAATCCTCTGGCTTCAGCGGATCGGAATCAATCCGCCATGTATTTTCTTTATTGGCCTGTGCCAGCGTTCTAGCGCTTGTGTAGTAATATCCAATCGTATATTTTGCCTGTGTTTCACTCATGCAAATGTGGTAGTAATCCCGAATATCTCCAGGAAGATTGCTGACCTCTACCTGATACGCACCATTGCTGGCAATTTGAAAGAGGTAGGGGCTGGCCAGAGCTGCCGCCAAAACATTTTCCCAATTACTGTTCTCCCACACCTTCCAACCCTGCACCGGGTCACCGGAGACAGGATACCAATTTTCACCTTGCTTCTGGAACACTACCGCAAACATAAGGGGGTTTTCCACTGCACCATAGCCCGACAACGTAACTGTACGGTCGGGATCGTCCGCGGAACGGATCACCTTGGGGGCCGTCGATGTTACTTTCGGCATGGCGTAGGACCCCTTGTCCCACACAGAGTTGGACAGCAGCAACACCTCGCCTTTCTTTGATTCATAAAAGTACAGGCCAGTTTTTCCGCTGGAACGATAGCCATCAGGCGTACGGGTCTCTGCCAGAATCAGGTCACTCTCTTCCCCTTTTCCCACATTGCTGTAGTCTCTATACAAATCCTCAATTGTGATTGGCATATCCTTATCATTCAGAAAGACAAATTCGCCATTATGGTCAGTGGTTCCAACCGCAATCGGGTTCGCCGGGTCATTTGCTGCATAGAGCTTAAATTCGGCTCCCGGCACAGGCTCGCCCAGCTGGTCAACCTTAATCAGATTGCTCTCGGGGATTGTAACCAGGTTATACTTGAGGTTCATGTTGGAGTCGGTATTGCCCCGCTCCAGGTAGAAGAAATCCAGGGTATGATAGGTATTGTCCGGGAGCGTAGCAGTCCCATATTCCAACAACTCTCCCAGCTTTTGGGGTTGAGACTTATCGTTAATTTCAATTTCACCGGATGCAAAATCAATCTTAACAGAGGATGTATTGTGGATACCGCCTAAATCCGCCACCAGAATCCCATCAATAAAAATCCAGATATCGTCATCGCCGGAAAACTCATAGGTCACCGGTGTCGTATGCGAGCGGTCGGTATAACCGCCATTCTGTTGAATAAAGCGGGTAGACATGTGCATTCCAAAATAATGGTTGATGGATTTGTTGAGAGACGATTGGGTATTTACCAAAGAATACGTTTTATTATTAACCTCCACATTCCCTACTTTTTCATCTGCCGCATTGAAAGGGAAAAACTGGCCTACCGGAGAACTGCCTCCGGGCGTCACACCCGGAAGGTCGTATAAGACGAAAGAATTGGCATCTGCATAGAACACCGCATAGTTTTTGGTGCTGTAATAATAATAGTAGCCGTCCTCATCCACCTGCAGCAGGCCGCGCACATCCGTATAAGCTGCTTTGCCGTCATGGCGGTTCGTATCAAATAAATACGCCAGGGATTCTGTCCCGTTCCGACCGGCTAATTTCGATGCATTATCTATTTTGCCAGCCAAGTTCAATACAGGAAAACCATCTTCCCCCAAAGTATCCGCCACGATGCCCGCCCAGGGTGGTCCTTCTTCTCCGGTCCAAATATTCCAGCTGCCCAGCTCTGAGGCGACATTCATGCCTTTACCGAACAGCAGCGCATGATTGGCGTTGATTCCCTGGTTGATAAATTCTTCCTCCATATCGACGACATCCGCAGCCGTCTGACTGGTAATCCAGTAGTCAAACAAATCGATGGTCGTACCGTTGGGGGAAAGGCCGTTGATAATATGCTCCGAAAGGGGCGGATCACCGGAAGGCAATTCCAATTCCGTATAGGTCTCCACTCCCCCTACCTGGAGCGTAGCAGCCAGAGCCTCTGCCTCGTCTGTAAGGGCATAGGCTTCCGGCAAGGCAGCAGTCAGGCTGTAGTCGCCGTCAGGTATGGATTCTTCCGGAAGGGCCGTCATATCCCAGGCGATTTCCAGGGTCACTTCCTCCCCGCTGTGGGTCATCGCCGTAATTGCGCCGGGCAGCAGCTCCGCCACCGCCTCCCGGGTGAGGGGGATGTCCTCACCGGCGCCGGGCAATCCCATTCCCCAGCCATCTTCCAGCCGGTTCAGCAGCTGCTGGTCGTCCACCCATTCCCAGGAGACCACGCAGTAAGGACACCCATTGACTGCATAGGTGCAGGGGCTTGCCTCTACGCCTTCTGCGTAGCCGCAGGTTTCATCGTGGGTATGGGTGCAGGGACTACCCTCTGCGGCAGGCAAAAAAGCACATTCCTGGGCATGGTCTGCAATTCCATCCCCGTCCCTATCTGTGCATTCCATATCACAGGGGTTCTCCTCCACGGCTTCTGTATAGCCGCAGCTCCCGTCATGTATATGGGTACAGAGCTGTCCCTCCGCCGCCTCCCGGTAGCCGCACTCCCCGGTGTGTGCCGGGTGATGGACACATAAACCGTCATATACCGGTTCCGCAGACGCCGGGGCATACGGCGGACACAGGGAAAGCAGTATCGTCAAAGTCAGTATGACAGACAGAACTCTTTTACGCACTTTGTTTGGCATAAACCAACCATCCCTCCTGGAAAACAGCCTGTTATTCAGGCCCTTATGCCGTGCTTCCATGCACGGTACTTTTTGCCGTGTACAACAGCAAATCCGTAAAAAGCAGGCTATTGCGCCCTTCCAAAATCTATCTCATTCAGATGTCGGAGCAACTGTTCCACTGTTGGGGGGACCCCACAAACAGTATCCGACATTGTTAAGACCGTGAATACCCGGGATTTCCGGGTATAACATTTAATTCTCACCGTCCTTATTCTACCACAACCCAGTTAATGCCGCAAGCCTGTTTTTTATGCAAAACAGGCGGATTTTTACACAGAAGCCAAATTCTGGCAATCGAATTTTGTCGAGAATTGTATTTTTGTATACAAATTTACAAGATTTTAAAAATACGACTTTTGGCCCTATCCGGTGTATTCCTCTCCACAAAGATACAGAAAACACCAATTGGGGTCATATTCCTCCAGGGATCACAATGGCAGCGCACAGGGATTCTGTTGCGCAACAATATAACAGATATTTTCCGTAAAAACAAAGGGATTCAGTACCTGGTAATTTTTTGAATTTTTGGTACTGTGCGGTATAAACGCAATGCTTTAGCCATTCGGCAGGAACGCCTGGGGTCACTGAAACGTAAGGTGCCTTACCCACCTGTAGAGAAAGTTTCTTTTTCTGTGCTTTGTCTGGAATGTCCCAGGCAGACTCCAATGGTTATGAGAAACACGCCATCAGCGCTTCAGCTGAGAGCATGCCGTCTATGGCGGCGGACATGATGCCGCCGGCGTAGCCGGCGCCTTCTCCTGCCGGGTAGAGTCCATAAAGGCCGGTGGACTGTCGTTCCTGGTTCCGGACAATCCGCACCGGGCAGGAGCTGCGGGTTTCCGGGGCGGTGAGGACCGCCTCCGGGTGGGAAAAGCCCCGGAGCTTTCCCTCCAGCCGGGGCAGGGCTTCTGCCAGGGCGTGGGTGATTTTTTCCGGCAGCACCTGATGCAAGTCGCACCAGGTCACCCCGGGACGGTAGGTAGGCTGCACCATGCCGGGACCGGTGCTGGGCTTGCCTTTCAGGAAGTCTCCCACCAACTGGGCTGGGGCATGGTAATTGCCGCCGCCAACAGTGAACGCTCGCTTTTCAATCTCCTCCTGCCACTCCATGCCGGACAGAGGGTCATCTCCCGGGAAATCCTCCGGGTTCAGAGTCACCAGAAGGGCGGCATTGGCGTTTTCTCCAGCCCGGTCGGCGTAGCTCATGCCGTTGGTGACCACGCCGCCTTTTTCCGAGGCCGCCGCCACCACATATCCTCCGGGGCACATACAGAAGGTATACACCGTTTCCTTTTCCAGATGCTCCGCCAGCTTATAGTCCGCCGGGGGCAGGATGGGCAAATCCGCCCCGTACTGGGCTTCGTTTACGGTTTTTTGCAGGTGCTCAATCCGCACGCCCATGGAAAAGGGCTTTTGCTCCAGGGGGATTCCCAGGGCCTTCAACTGGCGGAAGGTATCTCTTGCGCTGTGGCCGATGGCAAAAATCACCCGGTCACAGGGAATCTCCTCCTGACCGTTCACCTGCAAGCCGGTGAGCTTTCCCTCCCGGCTGAAAATATCCGTCACCTGTGCCCGGAAGCGCACCTGTCCCCCCAGGGCACAAATCCGATGGCGGATATTCTGCACCACAGTCAGAAGCACATCCGTCCCCACATGGGGCTTGGCGTCAAAGAGGATGTCCTCCCCTGCTCCGGCGGCTACCATCTGCTCCAGAATCCAGCCGATTCTTTCGTTGTTCACCCCGGTGTTCAGCTTTCCGTCGGAGAAGGTGCCGGCGCCTCCCTCTCCGAACTGCACATTGCTATTTTCGTCCAGCTTCCCCTCCCGGAAGAAGGTCTGTACCTTTTCATGGCGGGTGGCAGCGTCCTCCCCCCGCTCCAGCACCAGAGGCTTCAAACCTGCCAGGGCCAGCACCAGGGCGGCAAACATTCCGGCGGGGCCGAAGCCCACCACCACCGGGGGATGCTCCGGCTGGGTAGCTACCTTTGCTACCTTATAATAAGTAACCGGGGCAATGGACGCCCGCTTACAGCCGCTTCGCTTCAAAATTTTCTTTTCGCTGCCGTCCACAGCCACATCGATGGTATACACAATCCGCACCTGGGGCTTTTTCCGGGCGTCCACCGACCGGCGAACCAGCTTCACCTTCCGGATTTTGGAGTTGGGCACCTTCAAAAGCCGGGCAGCTTCATACCCCAGCTGGGCAACAGAATGCTCCGGTGGCATGGAAATTTCCCGAATCCGAATCATACGCTTTCCTTTCCTGCATGAAGCCCGGCGGTTCTTCCGGAGCTCCACGCCCATTGTAAGTTGTATCCGCCGCAGTCCCCGTCCACATCCAGCACTTCGCCGCAGGCATAGAGCCCCGGCACCAGGCAGCTTTCCAAAGTCTGGGGGTCAAAGTTTTCCGTCAGCACCCCGCCGGCGGTGACCTGGGCGCTGTCCATCCCCAAGGGCTCTGTCAGGGGTATGTCAAAATCCTTCACCGTGCGGCACACCTGGGCAATCTCCTCCCGGGTCAACTCTCCTGCCTGCCGCCCGCCGATACCGGCGGCCTTGGTCAGCACCCGGCCCAAGCGGTTGTGAAGGATTCCCGTCAGCAGCTCCTCCATGGGAAAGTTCCGCTGCTGCCGCTCCAGAAGCATTTCTTCCAGCTCCTCCTGGGACATTTCCGGCAGGAAGTCAAGCCTCGCTTCCCAATCGCCCTTTCCGAAGCACACGTCCCGGGAGATTTCAAAAATCACCGGCCCGGACAGGCCCATTTCTGTAAATTGCAGCTCCCCGGTGCTTTGGGCAAATAGAGCCTCGTCCCGGAGAATCTTCACATGGCAGTTGGCTCTCACGCCTTTCAGTCCCACAATGCCTCCCCAGCCGCATTTGATTTGCACCAGAGCCGGGCGGAGGCGGGTACTGCGATGCCCCAGCTTGCCCAGAAGCTGGTAGCCGGACATGGTGCCTCCCAGCTTACTCCCCGCAAGACCGCCGCAGGCCACAATCACTTTATCACAAAAATAGCTGTCTTCCCGGCTGCTCAGGGTAAAGCCCTCCGGCTCCCGGCGGATTTTCTCCACCGTAAATCCCGTGACCAGGGTGATATTGGGCTTGTCCATAGCCAGCCGCAGCACATCCACCACGGAGTTGGCCTGGTCGGAATAGGGGTACACCCGTCCGGAGGGCTCCGCCACCGTATAAAGTCCCAGGGATCGGAACCAGGCAAGGGTCTCCTCCGGGGAAAACCGGGTCAGGGCCTCTTTGGAAAAGTCCGGCGACTCTCCGTGGTAGCCCCCTTCCAGGGCGTGAAGGTTTGTCAGGTTGCACCGGCCGTTTCCGGTGGCCAGAAGCTTCCGTCCCACCCGGCTCTGGCGCTCCAGAACCAGCACCTCCACCTCCGGGTTTTCCGCCGCCGCCAGAGCCGCCGCCATACCGGAAGCGCCGGCGCCAATAATCCCAATTTTCATGGTTTCACCTGCTTTCTGGTGCTATTATACCGGAAACGGCGTTCCTGTACAAGAAAAACTTTCTTGCAATGGAAAAAACCTATGCTATAATGGGCCTATCAGAGCATTTCTCATAGGGCAGGTGCACAATGGACAGAAGCAACATCGAAAAAATCTCCCAGGACCCGGAGGACCGGCTGCTGCTGGCAAAAATCTGGGATAAGATTCAAAACGGTATGCACAGGAACATTCCCGCCGCCACCGGCTTTCTCTCTCCCCGGGAGCAGGAGATGGCAAGATATCTTTTTGGACAGCAGGCGGAGCTGGTGTTCTTCGGGGGATACCCGGAGGCGGAGCGGAAAAGCCTTTTGTATCTTCCTGACTATCTGGAGGAAGATTTTCTTACTTCGGAGGATTCTCCCGTGGTATGTGTGGAGGGCAGCTTCTACGCAGGAGATTGTCTGACCCACCGGGACATTCTGGGCAGCCTCATAGGCGCCGGGGTTCAGCGCCAGGCCATTGGAGACATTGCCGTGGGAGATGGGTGCTTCTTTGTGTTTGTCACAGCCCAGATGGCCCCCTTTATCCTGCAAAATCTCACCCAGGCGGGAAGAGTCCATCTGTCCTTGCGGCGGGTTTCCCTGGATAACCTGTCCTTGCCCCAGGCTAAGACACGGGAGATCCGTGACACTCTGGCCTCCCTCCGGCTGGACGGGGTGGTAAGCGCCGGCTTTTCCATAGGCCGCTCCCAGGCAGCCCAGCACATCGCCGCCGGGCGGGTGGCTGTGGACGGTCAGCCCTGGGAAAAACCCGACAAACAGGTATCGGAAGGTACCAAAATATCCCTGCGGGGAATGGGCAAAATATGCCTGAAAGCCGTCAACGGTCAGACGAAAAAAGGCCGGATTTCCGTGGTCATTGACCGCTATGTATGAGGTGATTCCTATGAAAATGGATGAAGTAATCGCAAGAATCAACGAGCTGGCCCACAAAGCCAAGCAGGGCCCCCTGACTCCGGAGGAGCTTCAGGAGCGGGACAAACTCCGCCGGATTTACATTGACTCCGTAAAGGCCAACCTGACGGGACAGCTGGAAAATACCTACATTGTCTATCCCGACGGTACCAAGAAGAAAGTTGGTCACAAGTAAGCAAAAATGGGCTGCCCGATGGGCAGCCCTTCTTTGTTACTGGCCGCAGCCGCAGTTTTTGGTGGTGGTGTAGCCGCAGGAGCAGCCGCAGTCCCCGTCCTTCCGGTCGCAGGTTGTAGGATTGAACCGCTCCGTGGGGAAGGGAATCCGGGAGAACATCTCGCAGGGGTCCTCGGCGCAGCCGGGATTCTCGCAGCAGACCTTGGTGGGCATACTGTAAGATACCACCGGCACCACCAGCTGCACATCCCGCTCCAGCCGGATCACCGAGAACTGGCCCAGGGCGACGTACAGCCGGCGGCTCTCCCCATCCAGCACCAGCTGCTCATCAAAGAGCTTGCAGACACACTGGGGAATCTGCTCCTGGCAGGTGTCGTGGTGGCAGCCGCACTCCCGCACATCCTTTACCTGAGAGCACAGCACCATGGGGTCCAGCACCTCTACCACTGCCGTGGGCAGATTGGTGCTGTATACGCTGCACCCATCCTGCCCATCCAGCACCGTATCGCTGGTGAAGATGTGGGCGGTGCTTTCCTCGCCGCACAGCACCGCCTGCTTGGAAAATACCGCCAGGCCGTACAAGGTGGTGGGACGGCAGCCTCCCACGGTGGCGTCTGCCAGCACCCGGTAGTAATAGGTTACGTTGACACAGTAGTGATTCCGGTCGAAGGCCACCGGCTCCACATCAATATAGGTATAAATCAGCTCGGCGCACCGCACCTTGGTGCAGGCCGCCGTATCCAGAATTGCCTGAGAGCCCTTGGTCAGGTAGACCCGCAGCCCTTCAATACAATCCTTATCCCGGCAGCTGTCGGTGATTTTTCGTGTATGGATGGACAGCGTGGAACTGTCCTGTCCGCATTGGGACACTGCATTACAGTTATCCGCCATGATTTTCGTTACCTCCCCGTTTGGATTTGGACGAAGCATTTCGCTTACAGGACAGTTTATGCCGCAAAGCCCCGTCTGTGCGAAGTTTGTCAAGACCTCTTTGAAAAATTCAGCAGAGTCTACAATCTCTTGGTGCCCTTTCTTCCCCATAAGGGTGCTTCCCCCTTTGGGTGTTTCCATAATCCTTTGGGCAAAAGGGAGATTTCCCGGAGAAACCGGCCAATCCCCGGGGGATTCCATGTTTCCGCAGCATTTTCCCCCATAGTCTTTGCCGGAATTTCCGGGGTAAAATTGCACAATGGGGAATTTTGGAAGTTCCCTTTTGCCTCTTGAAAAAAGCCCAGGAATATGTATAATATGACTTGCGCATCTAAATATAGGTGTATTCTGAAATTCAACCACAATATATTGTGTGTTCCCTTAGAAAGACACAGGAGGAGCCCCTATGAAGATTATCAAGCGAAACGGTGCGGAGGCGGTTTTCGACATTCAGAAAATCATCACCGCTATCACCAAGGCCAATGCCGCCGCAGAGGAGAGCGTCCGCATGACCCCTTTGCAGATTCAGCGGATTGCCAGCCGGGTACAGATTTGCTGCGACGAGATGGGCAGAAGCCCCGCCGTGGAGGAAATCCAGGATCTGGTGGAAAAGGAGATTATGTCCCACGGTGCCTATGAGGTAGCCAAGGAGTACATCACCTACCGCTACACCAGAAGCTTACTCCGTCAGGCCAACACCACCGACGACCGGATTCTCAGCCTCATTGAGTGCAACAACGAGGAAGTGAAGCAGGAAAACGCCAACAAGAACCCCACCATCAATGCCGTCCAGCGGGACTACATGGCCGGTGAGGTTTCCAAGGACATTACCAGCCGGATTCTCCTGCCCCGGGAGATTGTGGACGCTCACAAGGCCGGTATCATCCACTTCCATGATGCAGACTACTATGCCCAGCATATGCACAACTGCGATCTGGTAAACCTGGAGGATATGCTGCAAAACGGCACCGTCATCTCCGGTACCCTCATTGAAAAGCCCCATTCCTTCTCCACCGCCTGCAACATCGCCACCCAGATTATCGCCCAGGTGGCTTCCAACCAGTACGGCGGTCAGTCCATTAGCCTTACCCACCTGGCTCCCTTTGTCCAGGTCAGCCGGGAGAAAATCCGCAAGGTAGTGGAAAAGGAGCTGGAAACCCTGGGTGTTCAGCCGGAGGAAGCTACCATCGCCAAGCTGGTAGAGGATCGGCTCCGGGACGAGGTAAGCCGGGGCGTACAGACCATCCAGTACCAGGTGGTTACCCTCATGACCACCAACGGTCAGGCCCCTTTCATCACCGTGTTCATGTATCTCAACGAAGCCCGGAATCCCCAGGAGAAGCAGGATTTGGCTCTCATCATTGAGGAGATGCTCCGCCAGCGGTACGAGGGCGTGAAGAATGAAAAGGGCGTGTGGATCACCCCCGCCTTCCCCAAGCTCATCTATGTGCTGGAGGAGGACAACATCACCGAGGACTCCCCCTACTGGTATCTGACCCGGCTGGCTGCCCAGTGCACCGCCAAGCGGATGGTGCCGGACTACATCAGCGAGAAGAAGATGCTGGAGCTGAAGGTTGACAAGAACGGCGAAGGCCACTGCTACACCTGCATGGGCTGCCGCTCCTTCCTGACCCCCTATGTGGATGAAAACGGCAAGCCCAAGTATTACGGCCGGTTCAATCAGGGTGTGGTCACCATCAATCTGGTGGATGTGGCCCTGTCCTCCGGCAAGGACGAGAAGAAGTTCTGGGAGATTTTTGACGAGCGGCTGGAGCTGTGCCATCAGGCTCTTATGTGCCGCCACAACCGCCTGAAGGGTACCCTCTCTGACGCTGCCCCCATTTTGTGGCAGTACGGCGCTCTGGCCCGGCTCAAGAAGGGCGAGTCCATTGACAAGCTGCTCTACGGCGGTTACTCCACCATCAGCCTGGGCTACGCCGGTCTTTATGAGTGCGTCAAGTACATGACCGGCCGCTCTCACACCGACCCGGAGGCCAAGCCCTTTGCCCTGAAGGTCATGCAGCACATGAACGATGCCTGCAAGGGCTGGAAGGCTGAACACAACATCGACTTCTCCCTCTACGGCACTCCCCTGGAGTCCACCACCTACAAGTTTGCCAAGTGTCTGCAAAACCGCTTCGGCATGATTCCCGGCATCACCGATAAGAATTACATCACCAATTCCTATCATGTCCATGTGTCCGAGGAGATTGACGCTTTCACCAAGCTGTCCTTCGAGGCGGAGTTCCAGCAGCTCAGCCCCGGCGGTGCCATCAGCTATGTGGAAGTGCCCAATATGCAGCAGAACATCGATGCGGTACTGCAGCTCATGAAGTTCATCTACGACAACATCATGTATGCAGAGCTGAACACCAAGAGCGACTACTGCCAGGTCTGCGGCTATGACGGCGAAATCCAGATTCAGGAGGACGACGGCAAGCTGGTGTGGGTCTGCCCCCAGTGCGGCAACACCGACCAGAACAAGATGAATGTGGCCCGGCGTACCTGCGGCTATATCGGCACCCAGTTCTGGAACCAGGGCCGCACCCAAGAGATCAAGGACCGGGTCCTGCACCTGTAAGCAATCCAAACAAAAACCGGAGGAAGTACGAAATTCGTACTTCCTCCGGTTTTGTTATGCTTCCGTCTGATAAACCTGCCGATACAGGCGATTGCGGATGGTGACAAATTCTGTCTCCTGAATCTCCTGCCCGTAAGTCATAATCAGCAGGGGGATGGGGCTTTTGCCCTCTGATATGGCGGGCTGGGTGTAGGGATAGGGGTTCAGGAAAAAGCCATGGCGCTGATAGAAGCCAATCCGGCGGGAGGCCATGCCTCCATCCGGAGGCTCCACCTCCAGGCACACCGGCTTTCCCAGAAGGGCCACCACCTGGTCAAGAAGTTTTCCTCCCAGACCCCCATTGCGGTAGTCGGGATTCACGGCAATGTGCTCAACGAAGGCAAAATCCTCCCATTCCCACACGGCGGCAAAGCCCAAAAGGTTTCCCTCCCGGTCGTCCCTGGCGGCATAAAGTCCGTAGGCCGGACGGCTCAGCAATGCCTTTTGCTCCGGGTAAGGTCTGTACTCCTCCAGAGGAAAGCTCTTTTCCATCAGTGCGTAAATCTGGTCAAAGGCTCCGGAATCGGTTTTCTCTACAAACACGGCACTTCTCCTTAAGCCTTGGCCTTACCAAGGATTCTGTTCACCAGCACTCCCAGAGTACCGCCAATGAGGGCAGTAATCAGCTGGGGCCAGGAGAAGGTCAGGGGCAGGGCCTGAATCATAGGCTGGAGCAGCACCGGAGCACCGAAAACCTGCTTCCCCAGCAGGAAGCCGGCACCCACGCCGCAGATAACCTCCACCACCAGCAGGTACAGCACCACAAACTTACACACAGCCGCCAGCACCACCGCCACGGCTTTCCGCCACAGGGGGGCATTTCCCCGACCCACAGCCCAAAGCACCAGAACCAGGGCACAGTTGCCTGCCATAATGGCGGGAACCACCACCAGCTGGGGGGCAATGCCCAGAAGATAGGCAAAAATGGGGGACAGGAGGGCAATTACCAGGCCGCTGCTTAAGCATGCCGTCAAAGCGGACACCGCCAGCACACAGTTCACCAAAGAACCGGTGATGTACTGCCCGGCAAAAGCCTTTGTTCCCAGGGTCACCCATTGCAGCGCCAGAAGCAATGCCAAAAGGACACCGGTACGGGTAATCCAGATTGTTTTCTTATTTGCCATCGGTCTCACTTCCTTTCCCATTCTTTGATGCGGCTGTACTGGTCATACAGCTGCAAATAGCTTTTATAGCGGGAGGCTTCAATCTCCCCTGCCTCCACCGCCTGGCGGACAGCACATCCCGGCTCCGCTCTGTGGGAGCAGTCGTGGAACTGACAATCCCCCAGGTAGGGAGCAAAGTCCCGGAAGGCATACTGGAGGTTCTCCTTGAGAATAATCTCCATCTGCTCCGTATCGAAGGAGGCAAAGCCCGGGGTATCCGCCACATAGGTGTTTTCATCCAGGGCAAAAAGCTCCACATGGCGGGTGGTATGCCGGCCTCTGCCCAGCTTCTGGGATACCTGGCCGGTGGCCAATTCCAGCCCCGGGCACAGGGCGTTGAGCATACTGCTCTTTCCCACGCCCGTATTGCCGGTAAAGGCGGTGAGCTTGCCGGAAAGGAGGCTCCGCAGCTGGGCCACTCCCTCCCCGGTCTGGGCGCTGGCCCGGATTACCGGAAAGCCTGCCCGGGTGTAGATACGCTCCAAATCCACCGCCGGGTCCAGGTCGCATTTATTGATGCAAATATAGACCTCCACCCCCTGGTCACCGGCAATGGCTGCCACCCGGTCAATGAGGAAGGGCTCCGTCACGGGATTTACATTGGCAGCAAACACCACCAGGGCGTCCACATTGGCAACCGCCGGACGGATGAAGCTGTTTTTCCGGGGGAGAATCCGCTCCACCATGCCTTTGCCGCCTTCTACGGTGATTTCCACCATGTCCCCGGTCAGAGGGCACTCCCTCCCCCGGCGCAGACTCCCCCGGCCCCGGCAGGTGACCACACCTGTCGGGGTCTGCACATCATAAAAACCGCTGAGGGAGCGGACAATACGCCCGGTTCTTCGTTCACTCATTCGCTGAATACCACCTCTACGGAGCTGTAAACCACTCCGTCAATCACAACATCATAATACTGGGTGCCGGTACCCACCAGATTCACCACAATGCTCTTGGTTCCGGCGGATACGGTTCTGGAATGGACAATTTCTCCGCCCTGGCAGATATCCACCTGGGTATCCTCCGTCAGCTCCGGAAGTGTGAAGGTCACGTCCTTTTTCACAGGTATAGGCTCTGTAGGCTCCGTTTCGGTGGGTTGGGTGGGTTCCGTGGGCTCCGGTCCCCTGGACACCTTCAGGACAATGACGGTATTCAGTTTTACCTTCTCTCCCCGCTCCACAGACTGTTCCACAACCTCATCTTTTGAGGCACTGCTGTAAACCATCTCAATCTCCGGCGCCGGGAATCCGTACCGATCCAAAACGCTCATAGCCGTATCTACAGTATAGCCCACCAGATTGGGCATATCGACTTCTTTAATCTCCCGGCCCTTGCTCACATACAGAATCACCGTCTGTCCCATGGTCAGGGGTTCTCCTGCCTCCGGCTCGGTGCGGATGACGTTCTTTTCCACGATCAGATCGCTGTTTTCCTCCTGCACCTGCACATCCAGGGCAAGGCCGGACTCATTTAGAATCTCCTTGGCCCGGTCCACAGATATGTTCACCAGGTTTTCCATGTAAGTAGGCTCTGTTTCCTTCCCCAGACTGACCGTCACAAAAACAGGGGTTCCTTTCTCCACCTGGGTTCCGTTCCCCGGCTCTTGGTCAAGGATGATGCCGGCTTCGTAGGTGTCGTCATAGACCTCCGTTTGCAGCCGTATATCCCAATCCGGGTAGAGCTTGCCAATATCCTCGTATTTCTGGCCCACCAGATTGGGGACAGGTTCCAACTCCGGCGTTGAGGTTCCGGAACCGAATTCCGAGAAGAGAATCACCACAAACACGCCGATGGCAATGAGGGCAACCACAGAACACACAATAATGGCGATGGTTGCACTCTTGTTTTTCCTGGCAGCTTCCTCCTGCTGGAGCCGCCGCCGTTCCCGCCGCTCCCGGTCCAGCTGCTCCTGGGTTTTCCGCACCGGCTGATTCCGGCCGGTGGCGCTGCGGTTTGCAGCGCTGCCGCTGGGGCCGGCTACCCGCTCCGCCGTGGTTTTGGGGGCGGTACGGTTGGGGGTCAGCTCCAGAGGCTTCTGGGTCAGCTTGGTCACCGCATCCAGGGGCGGAGTATGGTAATCAAAGAGCATGGTGGGTTCCTTCCGGAACTCATCCATATCCGCCAGCATAGCCGTGGCGGAAGGATACCGCTCCGCCGGGTCATGGGCCATGGCCTTCATGATAATCTGCTCCAGTCCCCCGGGGATGTTGGGGTTCAGGGTGGAGGGCATGGGGGCACCGCCGTTGATGTGCTGAATGGCCACGGATACCGGGGATTCCCCGTCGTAGGGAGGCCGTCCCGTAATCATCTCATACATCACAACGCCCAAAGAGTAAATATCCGAGCGGCTGTCCACCCGGCCGCCCTTGGCCTGCTCCGGGGAGATGTAGTGCACCGAGCCCAGGGCCTCCTTGGTCAGGGTGTTGCCCTTGGACATCATCCGGGCGATGCCGAAGTCCGTCACCTTCACGGAGCCGTTTTTTAGCACCATCACATTGTGGGGCTTGATGTCCCGGTGGACAATGCCCCGGCTGTGAGCGTGCTCCAGAGCCTTGGCAATCTGGATGGCAAAGTGGAGGGTTTCCTTCCAGTTGAGAACGCCCTTCATCTCCATGTACTGCTTCAAGCTGATGCCCTCAATCAGCTCCATGACGATGTAATCCGCCTCCGGGGAGGTGGACACATCGTACACCGCCACGATATTGGGGTGGCTGAGCATGGCAACGGCCTGGCTCTCGGAATGGAAACGCCGGCGGAAGTCCTCATCCTCCAGAAAATCGTCTTTCAGAATCTTGATTGCCACCAGTCGATTCAGGCGGTGACAGCGGGCTTTATAAACAACAGCCATGCCGCCGGTACCAATCACTTCCAGGATCTCGTACCGGTTGTCCAGCAGCCGTCCTATGTACTTATCCATAATCTCACGACTCCTTTCAGGCCAGCACCAGTACGGTGGTCACATTGTCCGGTGCACCCCGGCCCTTGGCAATATCCAGCAGGCGTTGGCAGCATTTCTGCTTATCCTGCCCATGGACCACTTCAAAGAGAATCTCCTGGTCATCCAGCAGATTGCTCAGGCCGTCGGTGCAGAGCAGCAGCCAGTCCCCTTTGTTCAGCTTCTTGTGGAACACATCACAGTTTACCACGGACTCCGTGCCGATAGCACGGGTAATGAGGTTTCGGCCCGGGTAATTTTTTGCCCGCTCCGGGGTCAACTCTCCCCGGTCCACCATCATCTGCACCACAGAGTGGTCCACCGTCAGCTGGCGGATTCCGCCGGCACCGATGGTGTAGGCCCGGCTGTCCCCCACATTCACAATGGTGGCGATGTTGCCCTGGATAAGGGCCGCCACCAGGGTGGTGCCCATGCCGTCAAACTCCTCAAACTGACGGGCCTGGTCATAAACCGTAAAGTTTGTAAGTTTTACGGCACTTTGGAGCATCTGGTCCGCCATATCCGAATCCATATCCTCCCGATAAGCCCGCTTTACCTCCTGGACAAAAACCTCCACCGCCAGACTGCTGGCTACATTGCCGGATTTTGCGCCGCCCATGCCATCGCACACAACGCACAAAAGGGTATCTTTGTCCAGCTTTTCAATTTGGTAAGCATCCTGGTTCTGGGCCCGGACACACCCCGGGTCCGTCAGCGCCCAATACTGCATACCCCTTCCCTCCTTTGTGTAAATGTTTTCGTTCAGGTGTTTTGCTTCGTATATTTTCTGCGGAGCTGGCCGCAGGAAGCGTCAATGTCGCCCCCCAGGGTTCTGCGCACCGTAGCAGGTACGCCCCCATCCTCCAGAATCTGCTGGAAACGCTGCACCGCCTGCCGGGTGCTGGGCTTCAAAGGACTTTCTTCCACATGGTTCAGCGGGATTAGGTTCACATGGGCTGGCAGGCCGTTCAAATCCAAAAGCAGCTGCTTTGCCGCCGCTTCCGTATCATTTACCCCCTGAATCATGGCGTATTCAAAGGAAATCCGCCGTCCGGTGGCCTCGTAGTACCGGCGGCAAGCCGCCAGAAGCGCCTCCACCGGGTAGGCTTTGTTCACCGGCATGATGGTGTTGCGAATCTCGTTGGTAGGTGCATGGAGAGAGACCGACAAGGTCAGCTGGAGCTTATGCTCTGCCAATTTATCAATCTTCGGCACCAGGCCGCAGGTGGAAAGGCTGATATGCCGCATGGAGATATTCATTCCATCCGGGCTGTTCACCAGTTCCAGGAACCGCAGCACATTGCCAAAATTGTCCAGCGGCTCTCCGATGCCCATGAGCACAATGTGAGATACCGGCAAACCGGAATCAATTTGGGTGAAGAGCACCTGGTCCAGCATTTCGTGGGGCTCCAGCCGCCGCACCAGACCCCCTAAGGTGGAGGCGCAGAAGGCGCAGCCCATGGCGCACCCCACTTCCGTGGAGATGCACACCGTGTTGCCGTAGTGGTAGCGCATAAGCACCGTTTCCACGCAGTTGCCGTCGGAAAGACGCCACAGATATTTGATTGTACCGTCCTTCTGGGACTGCTGCTTCCGCACCACCTGGGGGCAGTAGAGGGGATAGGTTTCTTCCAGCTGCTGCCGCAGGCTCTGGGGGAGATTGGTCATCTCCTGATAGCTCCCCACACCCTTGTGCAGCCAGGTAAACACCTGCTTGGCCCGGAAGGCCGGCTGGCGCCATCCTTTCAGCACTTCTCCCATTTCCGGCAATGTCATGGATTTGATATGGTTCATCATTTCTCTCTCCGCAGGCGGCTGATAAAGAAGCCGTCTGTTTCCTGTTCTCCGGGAATCAAGGTAATCATCCCGTTGTTTTCCTCCCCGAAAACCGGGGGAAGGGGCAGTTTTTCCAGGGAAAAGTCCCGGTGTTCCTGCAAAAAGCTTTCCACCACCCCTTCGTTTTCCCGGCGCAAAATGGTGCAGGTGGAATAAATCAGCACCCCGCCGGGCTTGACGTACCGGGCCTGGTTGGCAAGAATCTGTCCCTGCAAAACCGGAAGATTTTCCATGGTTTTGGGGTCTTTATAGCGAATATCCGGCTTTTTTCGGATGATTCCGTAGCCGGAACAGGGCACATCTGCCAGCACTGCATCCATGGTCTTTTCCCACTGGGGGACAAAGGCCGTGGCGTCCTGCACCATAGCTTTCAGGTTGGTTAGACCCAGCCGCTGAGCGCCCTTTTGAATCAAATCTATTTTGTGGGGGTGAACGTCGCAGGAGGTAACGCTACCCCTGCCCCCCATGGCGATGGCGGCGGCAAAGCTCTTGCCGCCGGGTGCGGCGCAGCAGTCCAGTACCTGAAAATCCTGTTTCTCAGGAAGCTGGGCACATTGCACCGCCAACTTGGAAGCCGGGTCCTGGACATAGAACAGTCCCTCCCGGAAAGCACTCAGGTGCTCCAAATTGCCGGTGCCGGAGAGAATCAGGCAGTTTTTCATCCAGCTGTGTGGGTGGACTTCCACCCCCTGCTCCGCCAGAATCTTTGTCAAATCTTCGGCGGTGGTTTTCAGGGTGTTCACCTGCACCGCCAGAGGGGCGATTTCATTGTTAGCACGAAGCATGGCCTCCAGCCGCTTGCCTCCCAGCCGCTCCTTGAACAGGGAGATGAGCTCTGCCGGGTGGCTGTAGAGGCTCTCCCAGTCCTGGGGCTCTTTCAGGGTTTCCCGGTTGCGGGCGGCGTTTCGCAGCACACCGTTCACAAAGCCCGGGGCGTTTTTCTGCCCGGGGCAGTACTGCCGGGTCAAGGCCACCGCCTCGTTCACGGCGGCGGAATCGGGAATCTTGTCCATTTCCAGCAGCTGGTACAGTCCCAGGTGGAGGATGTCCCGCACCACAGGGTGAAGGGCTTTTCCCTTGCTCCGCAGAAGCTGATACAGGTAAAAGTCCAGCTTTCCCCGGTTTTGCAGCACCCCGTAGCACAGCCGGGCTGCCAGAGCCGCCTCCCGGCTGTCCAGCCGGTTCCGGGCGGTGTAAGCTTTCAGCACCCCGTTGGACCAGCCCCCATCCTTCCGGCAGGCCATCAGCACCTGCAGGGCCGTCTCCCGTCCGTTCACTTTCAGCCTCCCAGAGGATGGCCCCGGAAGTAATCCGGTGCGCTCATCCGCTTGCCGCCTTCTGCCTGGAGCATCTGAATTTCCACAGCACCTTCTCCGCAAGCGATTTGCAGGCCGGTCTTGGTCAGTCCCAGCACGGTGCCGGGCTTTGCCCCGGACTTTCCGGGGACGATCACCGTCTTATATACCTTGAAGCGTTTGCCTTCCAGCTCCATGGTGGCAATGGGCCAGGGATTCAGGCCCCGCACCTGGTCGTGAACCTGCTGGGCGGTCTTTTCCCAGGAGATGGGGCTCATGGACTTGTCCAGCATGGGGGCGTAGGTCACCAGGGCCTCGTCCTGCTTTGTCCCTTCCACCTCTCCCTGGGAGAATCTCCCCAGGGTCTTGCTGAGAAGCTCCGCTCCCAGCACTGCCAGACGGTCCAGCAGCTCCCCGGCAGTCTCCTCCGGGTCAATGGGAGTCACGGCGGTGTCAATCATATCGCCTGCATCCATCTTCCGGGTCAGGTACATGGCGGTGACGCCGGTTTCCTTTTCCCCGTTCAGCACCGCCCACTGGTAAGGGGCAGAGCCCCGGTACTTGGGCAGGAGGCTTGCATGGATGTTGATACAGCCCCGGGTGGGCACATCCAGCACGCTCTGGGGGAGAATCTGGCCGAAGGCCACCACCGCCACCACATCCGGCTCCAACGCTTTCAGCTGGTCAACAGCCTCCTGGGATTTGAAATTCTCCGGCTGGTACACCGGGATACCCTTCTCCAGGGCCAGTTCCTTCACAGGCGAGGCGGTGAGCTTCATGCCCCGGTTCTTGGGCCGGTCCGGCTGGGTATAGACGCCCACCACGGAGAAACCGTCCTCCAGTATCTTCTTTAAGCAGGTTGCCGAAATATCCGGCGTTCCCATAAATACCACACGCATGGGCAAGTCTCCTTCCCTTTATTCAGCTTCTTCCGTCAGCTCCTCCTCCGACAGGAAGCGCTCCATAACCTCTGTGTAAACAATGCCGTCCAGGTGGTCCAGCTCGTGGCAGAAGCACCGGGCGGTCAATTCCTCCCCCTCAGCCTCGTACCAGTTGCCGTTCCGGTCCTGGGCCCGGACCTTGGCATAGAAGGGCCGCTTTACCAGGCCGTACTTGCCGGGAATGCTCAGGCACCCCTCCGGTCCCTCCTGGATTCCGTCGGTTTCCACCAGGGTGGGGTTCACCAGTTCCAGAACCTCTTCCCCGTTGTCCACCAGCACCACCCGGCGGAGGATTCCCACCTGGGGAGCCGCCAGGCCTACGCCGCCGGCTTCTGCCAGGGTTTCGTGCATATCGTCCAGCAGCTTGTGCAGCCGCTGGTCAAAATTCACCACCGGCTTGCAGACCTTATGAAGCGCCGGCTCTTTATCTGTCAAAATTTTACGCAGTCCCATTGTTCCGTCCTTCTTTCTATTCGTATCCGTTCACATCCACAAATGCGCTGACGCCCTTGTTCTGCCTGTCCTGGAAGAACTGCCGCAGCAGATGGGCCAGCAACAGCCGCAGGGGCTGGGTCATCCGGCAATTCACCGTCAGGCGGTGACGGTAGTGGTAATTCACCTTCACCACCGGGCAGGGGGCTGGCCCCAGCACCCGGCAAGCCTCCTGCCGGTACTCAGGCCCGGAGAGGCAGCTTATGAGGCTGTCCCGGAACTTCACCGCTCCGGCAATCACCTGGGGCTCCTGCTCTCCGGAAAAGGTCAGCTGCACCACATCCCCGAAGGGGGGACAGTGCTGCACCCGGCGTAGCTCCAGCTCCAGCTGATAAAAACCCTCATAATCCTGCCGGGCTGCCAGGGTGATAATCTTATGCTCCGGCACCAGGGTCTGGATGATGGCCTCCCCCGGCAGGTCTCCCCGCCCGGCTCTGCCCACCACCTGGGTCAGCATATTGAAGGTGGTCTCCCCAGCCCGAAAGCTGTTGTTATATAAGCTCAGGTCCCCGTCCAGCACCCCTACTAAGGTTACCTTGGGCAGATTCAAGCCCTTGGCTACCATCTGAGTGCCGACCAGAACCGGGATATTTTCTTTTTCAAAACGCTCCAGAATCTTCTCGTGGGTGTTCACCGCACTGACCGTATCCGCATCCATGCGAATCACGGGGTATTCCGGATTCAGGGCCTCCAGCTCCTGCTGCACCTTCTGGGTGCCGGTTCCCAGGGTCTTCATGGGACCGCCGCAGGTGGGGCACCGACTGGGTGCCGGCTGGGAGTAGCCGCAGTAGTGGCACATCAGCCGTCCGTTGGCGCTGTGATAGGTAAGTCTTGCACTGCACCGGGGGCACTCAGGCGCCTTCCGGCAGTCAACGCACACCAAAGCCCGGCTGTTGCCCCGGCGGTTCAGAAACAGTATGGTCTGCTCCCCCGCCTCCGCCCGTTTGCGGATGCCCTCCTGCAAAGGAAGGCTCAGGCTCAGGGGGTTCCCCAGTTTCAGCTCCTGGCGCATATCCACAATCTCCACCCGGGGCAGAGCCTTGCCGTTGTAACGGTTTTTCAGGGTGTAGAGGGTAAGCTTGCCGGTTTTGGCCTGGTACATGGTTTCAATGCTGGGGGTTGCGGAGCCGAAGAGCACCAGCGCCCCCTCTTTCAGTCCCCGCCACAATGCCACCTCTTTGGCGGCGTACCGGGGATTGGTTTCCGACTGGTAGGAGTGTTCCTGTTCCTCGTCCAGGATAATGAGACCCAGCCGGGGACAGGGGGCAAACACCGCTGAGCGGGTTCCCACCACCACCTGGGCTTTTCCCTGGACGGTGCGTTTCCATTGGTCGTACCGCTCTCCCACCGACAGGCTGCTGTGAAGCACCGCCACCTTTTGTCCGAAGTGGGCTGCCATCAGCCCCAGCAGCTGGGGGGTCAGGGCGATTTCCGGCACCAGGAGAATGGCCTGCTTGCCCTGGGAAAGGCAGGTTTCAATCAGGCGGTTATACACGGAGGTTTTGCCGGAGCCGGTAACGCCGTGGAGAAGGGCTCCTCCCGGGGATTCCTGGGTCAGCTGGCTGCACAGTCCTTCAAAAACTTCCGCCTGCTCGGGATTTAATACCACCGGGCCATCGATTTCGGTCGGGACAATCTCCCGGCACCGAAGAACCTGTCGCTCCTGGAACTGAATCAGGCCCAAATCCGCCAGACGGTTCACCGTCTGGGTGCCGCAGCCGGTATAATAGCAGATGTCCTTGACGCTGGCGCTGCCCACGCTGCACAGAAGCTCTATGACGCTTCGCTGCATGGCGGCGGCTTTGGAGCGGGAGGCGGCAAAGGCCAGGGCCGCCGACACCTCCACCCCCAGAACCGCAATTTTCTCTGTTTTGTCCCGGGTTTTCCGGGACAGGCTCCGCTGGGCGGTAATCCACTTTTTCCGCAGGAGGTAGGCAACTGCCTTGTCAAAGGGCTCCTCCTCCATAAGTCCGGACAGTTTGGCACCGGAGGCGGTGCCTCCGTTCTCCCGGAGGGCTTCCAGGATTTTCAGGGCCTCCGGCTGGCGGGGAGGCTTGTCCTCCCAGCTTCTGTCTGGGGTCAGGGTATAGCTGTCTTTTGCCTCAAACCACAATCCACCGGGAAGCATTGCCCGCACCACATCAAAGTAGGTACAAAAGCACCGTCCCCGGAGGAACGCCGCCAGCTGGAGCATGGTCTCTGACAGCACCGGTTCCTCATCCAGCACCTGCTCCACCGGCTTGAGGTTTTCCTCCCGGCCTTCCCCCACCTCCAGCACTACCCCTTCCACCCGGCGGTTACTCCGGCTGAAAGGCACCATCACCCGGACACCGGGCTGCAGGTGCATGGAGGGAGGGACAAAATAGGAATAGGGCTTGTCAATGGCAAAAGTAGCCGCAGAAACAGCAATTCTTGCAATCATAAAGCCCCTCCTTGATTGGGTATTCTACCCGAAACTTATTTCTTGTATTCGTCTTTCAGGGTAGCTGCCAGCTGGCCGTCAGCCACTTCCCAGATGGCCATGGTCACGGGCTTCTCCGGCAGTTCCTCCTGCATCTCCTCTGCATGGGCAGCAATCTCTCTGGCCCGTTGGGCAACCACGTTCACCAGCAGGTAACGGTTATCCACATTCTTCAGCATATCTGCAACAGGGGGGTACAACATAATCTCAATTCCTCCAAAATCTTAGTTTGCTTTTTCCGCAATAATCTTCAGTATTTCATCCACACAGGTATCCACCTGGTTATTGACTACCACATAGTCATACTTTTCCTGCTGAGCCAGCTCCCACCGGGCCCGGTGAAGCCGCAGCTCCATCTGCTCAGGGGAGGTGTCTCCCCGGCCCCGGAGCCGCCGCTCCAGCTCCTCCATGGAGGGAGGGGCAATGAAAATCAGCACCGCTTCCGGGCAGGATGTCCGGACCTGATAGGCACCGTTGGGGTCGATGTCCAGAATCACATGACCCTTTTTCCGCTTCTCCTCCACCTGAGCTTTGGGGGTTCCGTAGGAATTGTTCATGTGGGCATCGTATTCCAGGAATTCGTCCTGGTCAATCATCTTCCGGAACTGCTCCTGGGTGACGAAGTAGTAGTCCACACCTTCCTTTTCACCGGGGCGGGGGGCTCGGGTGGTGGCGGAGACAGAGAAAATCAAATCCTTCCGCTTTTCCATCACCTTTGCCAGAACCGTGCTCTTTCCCACACCGGAGGTTCCGGAAATCACAAAAATACAGCCTTTATCCATTTTCGTCCTCCTGTATCATATTCTGTGTCTTTTCGCTCCAACGGCCTGCCAGAATTTCCGGGGTCAGAGCGCTGAGGATCACATGGTCCGTATCCATTAAAATCACCGATTTGGTCTTTCTGCCGTAGGAAGCGTCGATGAGCATTCCCCGCTCCCGGGCCTCCTGCACCACCCGCTTGATGGGGGCGGAATCCGGCTCCAGCACGGAAAGCACCCGTCCGGCGGCAATCAGGCTGCCAAATCCGATATTGATGAGCTTCATTTCCATAGGCTTACTCGATGTTCTGGGTCTGTTCCCGGATTTTTTCCAGCTCGGCCTTGATGTCCACAACCACCCGGGCCAGCCGCACATCCGTGCACTTGGAGCCGATGGTATTGGCCTCCCGGTTCATCTCCTGGAGAAGGAAGTCCAGCTTCCGGCCTACGGCGCCGCCCCCGTCCAGCATGGTGTTCATCTGGCTCAGGTGGCTGCGCAGACGGACGGTTTCCTCATCCACCGCCACCTTGTCTGCAAAAATCGCCGCTTCCGTCAGGATTCTTCCCTCGTCAATGGCGGTATTCTCCAGCACCTCCCGGAGCTTTGCCTCCAGCCGGGCCCGGTAGTCTGCCACGGTCTGGCCGTTGCCGGCTTCCACCTGCTCCACCAGGTGCAAGATGGTCTGACCGCGGCTCCGCAGGTCCTCCGCCATAGCCTGGCCTTCGGTGGTACGCATGGCGTCAAAGCCCGCCAGAGCCTGGGAGACAACCCCCAGCAAATCCTTTTGCAGCTGTTCCTCGTCCACCTGGGGCTTTTCCACTGCAAACACATCCGGCATCCGGGAGAGTACCGACACGGAAATGTCATCCTTCACCCCGTATTCCTTTACCATCTGTCCCATGGCTTCCAGGTATCCTTCCACCACAGGCTTGTTCAAGCTGATTTTGACTTCCTCGCCGCTTTCCGTCCGGAGGGTGACATACACCTCCGTCTTGCCTCTGGAAATGGAGGCTTTCACCGCCTGCTTCACCGCATCTTCGCAGAACGCCAGGTTTCTGGGCAGGCGCACGGAGCAGTCCAGGTAACGATTATTCACGGAGCGGATTTCCACGGTAAATTCTCTGCCGTTCACCGTTTCCACGGCACGGCCGTATCCCGTCATACTTTTAATCACTGCAATAATCCCCTTTTCCAGATTTTATTCTTTCGTCAGGGTTGCTGTCACCGTCGGGGTGCCCAACACGCCCACATCTCCATAGGCTTCATCAAAAACCACTTCCGCCTTCAGCTTGATGGTGCCGGGTTCGGCACCGGTAAAGTCCACCACCACGGTCACATCATTGGCGGTAATGGCCTCCACCTGGGCCTTGGGACCACGGATTTTGATTTCCAGATTCTGGGTGATAAACTCCACATTCAATCCATCCGGAACGTTCCTGGCCTGGAACCGGTTGACCTGGAGGGTTTTGGTTCCCAGCTGGGGGAACTCCACCTTCACCGTTACCTCTGTAATTCCGGTTTCGTTGTTAATACCCTCGGGAAGCTCCAGAGCAAAAACCCGCTCTGTATCCTCCTGAATCATACCCAAATCAATGGTGCCAATCACATACTGGCTGTCCAGCTTCTCCAACAGGCTCTCGCTGCCGGACACCATAATGCTGGAGGGTTCCACGGTGATGGTACTGGTCTGGGCCGTAGCGCCGCCGCCGTCCTTTACCTCCACAACCAGCTGGATTTCCTTCACTCGCTGGATGGTCAGCACAATGTTCACCGCTTCGGCGTTGGTCTCAATCAGCTGGGCATCCACCGGGTTGCCGTCCTTGTCGCACAGGGTGTAGGTGAACCGGTCGGAAATGGTCTGGGTCTTGCCGGACAAATCCACCTGGATTCTGGCGCTTTCAATCTGGTCCACCACCGGCTTGGGTCCGGTGACCCGGATGGTGGGAATATCCATCTCAATGTTGTCCTTGTCGCAGATGAAGCCATCCGGCACAGAGCCGATATAGTCCACCACCACATTGACAGTCTTGTTAATCCGCTCCTCCACATCCAGCTCAATCTTGCCGGGGTTTTTGCTGATGATGGTCATGGAGTCCTCCCGGATGTTGCCGGGATAGGAGACGGTATAGTCCAAAGTGGCTGTTCCAGCCTCCCAGATTTTGGACACATCCGCAATCACCGTAATGTTGGAGGAGTTGAGGTTGTTCAAATCCGAACGGTTGCCGGCGATTTTCAGGTTTACGGTGGGGGTATCCTCGGAGGCAATCATCAGTCCCCGGTTGGTCAGCTCCCCTTCCCCCTGGAAAACCACAGGGATATTGTAGAAGGTAGCCTCAGAGCCGGGGCTTACCACCGTAATCACATACAGCCACAGGCCGAAGGCAACCGCCAGGGAAAACAGTGCGGTAAGTACCTTATTTCTCATCCTTATGGCCTCCTTTATCCCACTTATGGAGCTTCTGCCGCAGGGTTACCACCAGGCCCTGCTCCTGCTCCGGCTGGTCATGACACAGTTCGTTCCGCAGCAAACGCTCCAGGGTCTGGGGTGCCAGGTGGCGCTTGAGCATACCGCCGATGGCTACGGAGATGGCACCGGTTTCCTCGGAAACAATCACCACCACCGCATCGGAGTTTTCGCTCATGCCCACACCGGCCCGGTGCCGGGTTCCCAAATCCGCACTCAGCCGGTCACTCTCAGACAGGGGCAGCACACAGCCGGCAGCGGCAATGCAGCCGTCCCGGATAATCATAGCCCCGTCGTGGAGCGCTGCCTTGGGGAAGAAGATGTTGCGAATCAGCTGCTCGGAGACCTGGCCGTTGATGATGGTGCCGGTTTTGAAGTACTCCTCCAGCCGGCTGTCCCGGGCGAATACGATGAGGGCTCCCACCTTCTCCCGGCTCATCACCTCGCAGGCTCGCACCGTCTGGGCGATGACGGGCAGCATCTCCTCCTGGATTTTCTCCCCGGAAAAGAGCCGTTTCAGCTTTACGTTACTCAGGTGGTCAATCATCCGCCGCAGCTCCGGCTGGAACAGCACCACCAATGCCAAAAGGCCAATGGCCAGAAATTGATTGATAATAAAGCGAAGGGTATATAGATTCAAAACCTCCGTCAGAGATGCCACAATCAGTATGGCAACCACAATCTTGGCAATTCTTCCGGTGCCCGTGGTACGCAGCAGCGGCAGCAGCCAATAAATCAGAAAGGCAACAATGATAATGTCCAGATAATCTGTCCATTGCATTCTGCCCACCTGTTGGAACAAATTCTGAATGGCTTCCATGTCCTTTCCTGTTCCCCTTTCCGCCTGTTTTCAAAACAGGGTACACTTTCTGCATAACTACCCTATTATCCGTACCATTATAGCGGATTGGCGGATGGATAGCAATAGGTTTCACATTTTTTTCATAAATTCTCGGAGAAAAAATCAATCACCCTCCGGGGGAATCTCCGCCCCGGAAGGTGATTGGCTCCTATATTTCTTCCAGAATGCACACCGCATGGCAGGACATTCCCAGTCCTTCCCCGGTAAAGCCCAGGTGCTCCTCGGTGGTGGCTTTCACATTGATCCGGTCCCGGGATACCCCCAAAGCCTCCGAAATGTTGGCTTCCATGACCCCAATGTAATCTTTCAGCTTGGGTCTTTGGGCAATCATGGTCACATCCACGTTCCCCACCCGGTAGCCTCTGGCGGCAATCTTCTTCTCCACCGCCTTGAGAAGCTCCATGGAATCCGCACCTTTATAGGCAGGGTCCGTATCGGGGAAATGGCGGCCGATGTCCCCCAGAGCCGCAGCTCCCAGGAGGGCGTCCATCACGCTGTGCAGGAGCACATCCGCATCGGAGTGGCCCAGAAGTCCCCGCTCATAGGGAATCTCCACCCCACCCAGAATCAGAGGGCGTCCTTCCACCAGCTTGTGCACATCGTATCCGTGTCCGATTCTCATACTTCCGCCTCCATAAATACCCGGGCAATCTCCAAATCCAGAGGGGTGGTGATTTTGATGTTTTTCTCCTCCCCCTCCACAATCTTCACCGACATTTTCAGAAGCTCCACGGCGGAGCTGTCGTCGGTAATGGGGAGATTCTCCCGGTTTGCCTTTTTCAGGGCTCCCCGAATCAGGGCCTCGTCAAAAACCTGGGGAGTCTGGATAGCCCGCAGCGTCTCCCGGGGGATTGTTTCCCCCACAAAGCCCTTGTTCTCCGACTTGATGGTATCCTTCACCGGGATTCCCGGCACCGCCGCTCCAAAACTGTGGGCAGCCCGGACGGTTCTGTCAATGAGAGGCTGGGATACCAGTGGTCTGGCTCCGTCCTGAATGGCGATGAGCTTCACTTTTTTGGAAAGAGCACCGATCCCCGCCTCCACCGAGGCCGCCCGGTCAGCGCCCCCCGGCACTACCTGAATGACTTTCGGAAATTCCTGGCACAATTCCTCCATCCGGGGAATCAGATCCTGCCGGGTCACCACCACAATCTCCGAGATGACCGGACTTTCCTGAAAGGCACGGATGGTCTTTGCCACCATGGGCTCTCCCCCCAGGGGGGCCATCACCTTGTCAATGCCCCCCATCCGGGTGGCAGAACCCGCTGCCACAATCACCGCACCGCAGTATTTTACCGGAATGATTTCACGCATTTTTGCTGCCGTCTGCCGCAAATCCATGGTTACAGCTCCTTTACAAGCTTTTTGAACACATTGCCCCGCTCCATAAAGTTCTTGAACTGGTCAAATCCGGCGCTGGCGGGGCTCAGCAGCACCACGTCCCCGGGCTGAGCCTCCCGGGAAGCCGCCTCCACCGCCCGGTACAGGTCGCCGCACATGGCAATTTCAGGAGAACCTTCCCGGTACTGGGGGGCTTGCACCACTGCCTGACGGATTTTCTCCGCCGTGGCGCCGTTGAGGTACAGCTTCTTTACATGGGCGCAGATGACAGGGCCCAGCACATCATAGGGGATGTGCTTGTCGTAGCCGCCGGCAATCAGCAGCACCTTCTGGGGGAAGCTTTCCAGCCCCGCAATGGTGCGGCTGGGAGAGGAAGCGATGGAGTCATTATAGTATGTTACCCCGTTTTTCACCGCCACCAACTCAATCCGGTGCTCCACCCCGCCGAAGGTCTTTGCCACCTGGCGGATATTCTCGTCGGACACCAGTCCCTCCACCGCCAGGATGGCCGCCATATAGTTTTCAATATTGTGTACCCCCGGCAGGAGAATGTCCTGGGTATCCAGCACCTTCTCCCCATCCCGGCAGATCCAGCCATCTTCCAGGGTCACACCGTTGTCCGTGTGTCCCTGGCGGGTAAAGAACCGGGTCTTGCCATTGCCCCGGAAAGGTGCGGTGATGGCATTGTCCCCATTGACGATCAACACGCCGGTTTCGTCCTGGTAGCGGAAGATATTTTTCTTGGCCTCCACATACTCCTGCATATCCTTATGGACATCCAGATGGTTGGGAGCCAGGTTGGTGACCACCGCCACCTGGGGGCTTCTGTCCATATCCATCAGCTGGAAGGAGCTCAGCTCCACCACCGCCATGTCACCCTGGGTCATATGGGGAATTTCCGAAAGGAGGGGCGTACCGATGTTGCCCCCCAGCCACACCCGGTAGCCCTGGGCTTTCAGCATTTCGGAAATCAGGGTCGTGGTGGTGGTTTTTCCGTCGGAGCCGGTGACAGCAATGATTTTACAGGGGCAAAGCTGGAAGAACACCTCCATCTCCGAGGTAACTTCCGCTCCGGAAGCTCTCAGGGCTTCCAGGGCAGGATTTCCCGGGTGCATACCCGGGGTGCGGAACACCACATCGGCGGAAAGCCCCTCCAGGTAGTTCTCTCCCACATGAAGGGTACAGCCCTGCTTCTCCAGCTCCAGCACCTCCGGCTCCAGCTTCTCCCGGGGGGTGCGGTCGCAGCCGGTGACCTGGCACCCGGCCTGGAGCAACAGATGCACCAGAGGCCGGTTGCTCACACCCAGACCCAGCACCAGAATTTTCTTATCTTTCAGTCCTTCAAAATACTGTGTAAATGTATCTGCCATAACAATCCCTCGTGATTCCCAAATTTCTGTTTCTCTATGCCCATAGTATATCCCCTGAGAAAAGATTTTGCAAGACATTTGACAATCCGCCGGGGATAAGGTAAAATAGCAACCGGACCAGGTTGGACAGCCGCGGCCGGAACCCGAAAGGGTCCGGGTGAGGAAAGTCCGGGCTTCACAGGGCAAGGATAACGGGTAACGCCCGCCGGGGGTGACCCCAGGACAAGTGCAACAGAGATATACCGCCCTCCTCGGAGGGTAAGGGTGAAAAGGTGCGGTAAGAGCGCACCCTGCCCATGGAGACATGGGTTTTAAGATGTAAACTCTATCCGAAGCAACACCGTGTGTGGGACATAAGGCTTGCCCGGCCGTCCCCAAGAGGTGGCTGGATCCCGGGAGCAATTCCGGGACTAGATAGATGGCTGTCAAAACAGAACCCGGCTTACAGACCTGATCCTCCCCCGGATTTTCCGGGGGATTCTTTCTTGCAGTAGTTATTGACATATGCCAGAAACAGCGCTACAATGGCATTACACAAAAGAAGGAAAGGGGGCAATGCCATGGCCAGACCTGTAAAATCCCGGCGAGTGTGTCAGCTGCCGGAAGCCCTGGCGTTCTATCCCGAAACCCCGGGAGGCGGCACCCCTGTGGTGCTTACCTTTGAACAGGTGGAGACCCTCCGGCTTATGGACTGGGAGGATCTGAGCCAGGAGGAATGTGCACAGCTTCTAGGGGTGAGCCGGGCTACAGTACAGAGCATTTACGCCCAGGCCAGAAAACTCCTGGCAAAGGCTCTGGTGATGGGGCTGCCCATCCGGATTCAGGGGGGGCGACTACCGGCTTTGTTCCGGCGGGGACTGCCCCTTAAGCTGCTGCCCCAGGAAACTGGGAGCTTACAAAACGGAAAAAGGAGAACATACCATGAGAATTGCAGTTACTTACGAAAACGGAGAAATCTATCAGCACTTCGGTCACACCGCCCAGTTTAAGGTTTACGATGTGGAAGGCAATCAGGTTGTCAGCGCCCGGGTGGTAGACACCAACGGACAGGGGCACGGTGCCCTGGCTGGGGTTCTTTCCGGTCTCCAGGCGGATGCCCTGATTTGCGGCGGCATCGGCGGCGGTGCCCGGATGGCCCTGGAGGAAGCTGGTATCCGGCTTTACGGCGGCGTCTCCGGGGATGCAGATGAGGCGGTAGCCGCTCTGCTGGAAAACAAGCTGTCCTACAATCCCGATGTGCAGTGTAGCCATCATCATGGAGAAGGCGAACACCACTGCGGCAGCCATGGCGGTCACACCTGCGGACACGGCAGCTGCGGACAGCATTAAATACAGCAAAAGCCTCCCCGGTTTGGGGAGGCTTTTTGATACAGAAAAATCCCACAGCCGAAGCTGTGGGATTTTGGAGGTACCGCCCAGATTTGAACTGGGGAATGAGAGTTTTGCAGACTCTTGCCTTACCACTTGGCCACGGTACCATATGAAATTAGGAACGCTATGCGTTCCTAATCTGTTTGGAGCGGGTGACGAGGCTCGAACTCGCTACCTCCACCTTGGCAAGGTGG
>DVFK01000106.1 GCA_018713285.1 Candidatus Faecousia excrementigallinarum | reverse complement strand
CTGTTATAACCGCTTCTCGCCGGGCATCTTTTCTCCATTGTTCCATGAAAACACCCCCATATCTGTATTATACCAGATATGAGGGCCTTTTTGTAGTTTTTTGACAAGCTGAGACCAGTCCTTTTTGGACTGGTCTTTTTCTGCTTTCTAAGGTATTTTGAAGACGGTGGCTTTCCTGCCGGGGAGGTCTCCTGGACGCTTTCGTGCCGGGAACAGGGGGATTGGAAATAATAATCTCCCGAAATATATTGAATTGGCCCGGTGCACAGGTTATAATCCAATTAGGTAATCAAATACTTTGACAGGAGGGGTTCCTATGTTTGAAAACATTGCAGGAAAAATCAAATCTGCGGCACAGGTGGTATGCTGCGCCGGCATTGGGCTTTCTGTGTTGAATGGCATCGCCTTGCTGGCCAGGGAAGCTGTGATTCTCGGTCTTCTGTATATCTTTTTTGGCTCCCTCATTGCCTGGGTCGCCTCCTTGTGCCTGTACGGCTTCGGACAGCTGATTGAAAATTCCGATCGGATTGCCGGGCGTGTGGGCGGGCAGGAAGCATCGGCATGCCCACAGGATAAGGTGAATCCCAACCAGTCTGCCCCAGACCGGAATGATGGGGAACTGTAACCGCCCGTCAGACAGAAACACCAGGACCAGTCCTTTTGGGACTGGTCCTTTTTCGGGGGGAGGGGCAGGAAAGGGCGGGAAATTCCCGGAACGTGGATTGACAAATGGAAAAAATCTTTTAAAATGAAAAGGATATCAAAATACGTTTGCTTCGGGAGGAAGGGCTATGGCAAAGCTGGTAACCATTGGAGAAATTCTCATTGACTTGACACAGGTGGGGGTTACGGAGCTGGGGATTCCCCAATTTGTAGCCAATCCCGGGGGAGCACCGGCCAATGCCGCCGTGGCAGCGGCAAAGCTGGGAGCGGATGCCGGGTTTATAGGCTGTGTGGGTAAGGATGCCTTCGGCGCACTCCTTCGCAGCACCCTGGTCTCTCAAGGGGTGGACATTGCCGGACTGGCGGAAACCGACCAGGCTCCCACCACTTTGGCGGTGGTCAGCGTGGACGCCACCGGGGAGCGGAGCTTCCAGTTTTACCGCAAGCCCGGGGCGGACATTTGCCTGCATGAATCCCTGGTGGATAAGAGGCTGTTGGAGGCTGCGGAAATCCTCCACTTTGGCTCTGTCAGCCTGACGGCAGACCCCAGCCGGACTGCCACCATGAATGCTGTCCGGTATGCAAAGGACCGGGGAGCCCTCATCACCTACGACCCCAACTATCGGGCAAATCTTTGGCCCGATGAACAGACTGCGGTAAAGGCTATGCGTCAGCCCTTGCCCCTTGTGGATGTGCTGAAAATCAGCGATGAGGAGACGGCTCTTCTCTCCGGATTCTCTGACCCGGAGGAAGCTGCGGCGGCCCTGGAAGCCCAGGGCATCCCTCTGGTGCTGGTGACCCTGGGGGCGGATGGGGTTTTGTACCGCTTCCGGGGGAGAACCGGAAGGGTTTCCGGTTTTGCCATCAAGGTAGCGGACACCAACGGCGCAGGAGATACCTTCTTTGGTGCGGTGCTCAGCTGCCTGGTGGGTAAGCGCCTGAATCAGCTGGGGGAGGATGAGCTCCGGGAAATCCTCAGGATGGCCAACTGTGCTGCCTCCATTACCACCAGCCGCCCCGGGGCCATTCCTGCCATGCCCACCCTCCGGGAGGTTCAGGATAAGCTGGGGCAGAGATGATTTTTCCCGGCCGGAGGCGGCCGCCAATGTGCTGCAAAGGAAGCCGGGATACACCGTTACGGAAGGAGTTACCATGAAAGAGAAATGGATTTTTTTGGATATTGACGGCACACTCACCCGTCCGGGAAGCAATGTGCCCCCGGAAAGCGCTCTGAAGGCCATCCGGGCCGCCCAGGCCAAGGGGCACAAGGTGCTGCTGTGCACCGGGCGGAATATGGCCTTGCTGTCCCCCCTGCTCCACTATGGTTTTGACGGGGTGGTGGCCAGTGCCGGGGGGTATATCCTCTACGGAGGACAGGTGATTTACGACTGCCCCATGTCCCGGCAGCAGCTGGAACTGGCCATTGAGACCTTCCATGCCGGCGGGGTGTTCTGCACCATTGAGGCAAAGGATGCCACCTACGGAGATGCGGCTCTGGAGGATTTTCTCAACCAGAGCCCGGGGGAAAACAGTGAAATTCAGCGCTGGCGGGCAGCCCTGGCCGACAGGCTGGGAATCCTGCCTATGGAAGATTACGATGGCCGCCCCATTTACAAGGTGGTTTTCATTTGCCGGGAGGACTCCCAGCTGGAAAAGGCAAGAGCGGCCCTGGAAAAGGATTTTTTGTTCTGCTGCCAGACCATGTCCAGCCCTGCCCGCATCAACGGGGAGCTGATTAACCGGAAGTTTGACAAAGGTCAGGGAATCCGGCGGCTGTGCAGGCATCTGGGGGTGGATTTGCAGGACACCTTCGGCTTCGGGGACAGCATGAATGACCTGGAGATGATGCAGACGGTGGGGGTGGCTGTTGCCATGGCAAACGGCAACGAACAGATCAAAGCCCTGGCGGATTATATCTGCCCGCCGGTGGAGGAGGACGGCCTGGCGAAGGCCTTTGCCCGATACCAACTGGCATAAAAGGAGGGGCTCCCGCCGGTGGGAACGAGGACCTGAAAAGAAAAATCCCGGCAGGAGGCTTCACAGCTTCCTGCCGGGATTTTTGGATTCAATATTCTGTATAAAATAAACAAATGAAAACCACTTAAAAGAAGAATATAGGCGATTTTGATAATTTTCATTGACTTAGCAGTATCGATGTGCTACGATCAAGGTAGCCACGAAGGATGGAGGATTCTCTAAACAATTTAAAAGCAGGTCAAAACTTTATGAAAAGATTGGTAAGCACTTTAATGGCAACGCTTCTGTTAGCATCGTATTTTGCTGTTCCGGTATTTGCCCAAGAATCTTCATTTAACTTATATTTCCACTAAGGG
>DVFK01000105.1 GCA_018713285.1 Candidatus Faecousia excrementigallinarum | reverse complement strand
TGGACAGCGTGGATGCCTATGTGCGCAAGGATCTGGCCCTGGCAGAGAAGGCCATTCAGGAAGACGATGTGGTGGACAACTACTTTACCACAATCAAAAAGGATTTGATTGCCTGGATTGCCCAGCAGCCTCAGGATGGGGAATACGCCCTGGATCTTCTCATGATTGCCAAGTACTTAGAGCGTATCGGCGATCACGCCACCAACATTGCCGAGTGGGTTATCTTCTCCATCACCGGAAAGCATGAAGAAGAATCCGTATGATCTGGTGTGTAGAGGATGACGCCAGCATCCGGGATATTGCGGTTTACGCCCTCAATTCCACCGGATTGAAAGCTCAGGGTTTTTCCGACGGACTTTCCTTCTGGGAAAATTTGCAGAAAGAGCAGCCGGAGCTGGTGCTGCTGGATGTGATGCTTCCCGGCATTGACGGGGTTACCCTGCTGGAAAACATGAAGAAAAGCCCGAAACTGCAGAACATCCCCGTGATTATGGCAACAGCCAAAGGCTCGGAGTTTGACAAAATCCGCTGTTTGGATATTGGAGCCGACGACTATCTGGTGAAGCCCTACGGCATGATGGAAATGGTATCAAGAGTAAAGGCTGTGCTGCGCCGCTTCCGGCCCCAGCAGCCAACCCTCCTCCAGTACCAGGGCTTGACTCTGGACACCCAGTCCTATGTAGCCACCGCCGATGGAGAGCGGCTTCACCTGACCTTCCGGGAATTTTCCTTGCTGCGGCAGCTCATGCGCAATCCGGGCACCGCATTTTCCCGGGAACAGCTATTGAAGGATGTGTGGGAAACGGACTTTCTGGGAGAAACCCGGACGGTGGATATGCACATCCGCACCCTGCGGCAAAAACTGGGAAACTACGGAAACTGCATTGAAACGGTACGAAATGTCGGCTATCGTCTGTCCATGAAATAGAAAAAGCGCTGCTGAGAACCAGCAGCGCTTTTTTTAGTTTTCCAGCTTTTTCAGAGCTTTTCGGAATTGCACCGAGAACAGGATTGCCGTAAAGGTAACTGCCAGTACATCCGCAATGGGCTCTGCCATATATACGCCCATGGTGGGGTCGGATACCAGGTGGGGCATCAGGTAGATAAGGGGCAGCAGCAGGATAAACTTCCGCATGACTGCAACCGTAATGGAACAGCCTGCATAGCCAATGGAGACAAAGGTCATCTGGCAGGACATCTGGATTCCGAAAATCACCACGCCGCCAAAATAGATCCGCATGACCTTTGCGGTAAAGTCCAGAAGCTGCTGATTGGGGGTAAAGATTCCGGCAAACATCCGGGGCATGAGCATAACCACTGCCCAGAACAGAACGGAGTAAGTCAGGCACACCATCAGCAGAAGCTTATAGGTTTTCCGGACCCGGTCAGGCTTCTTTGCGCCGTAATTATAACTGGAAATGGGCTGCGCTCCCTGGCCAAAGCCCTGCAGGGGCAGCATAGCAAACTGCATGACACTGGTAAGAATGGTCATGGCACCCACCGCCAGGTCTCCCCCATAGTGCTTCAAAGAGGAATTGAAGCACACCGCAATGACGCTTTCGCTGGCCTGCATCACGAAGGTGGACATACCCAGCATGATACAGGGCAGAATCACCTTCCGGCTCAGGCCGATGGTGGATTTTTGCAGTTTCAAAAGGGTGGTCTTTCCCCGGAGGAAGCGCAGAACCCACAGGCAGGAAACCGCCTGGGACAAAATAGTGGCAAGGGCTGCGCCCTTTACCCCCATGGACAGTCCATAGATGAAAATGGGGTCCAGGACGATATTGCACACCGCACCCACAAGCACCGTGAGCATTCCCGTTTTGGCAAAGCCCTGAGCGGTGATAAAGGCATTCATACCCAAAGTCAGCTGGACGAAAATGGTGCCGATGGCGTAGATGTTCATGTAATCCACGGCGTAGCCAATGGTATTGTCGCTGGCGCCGAAGGTATAAAGAAGCGGGCGGTTCCAAAGAAGCAGCACCGCTGTCAGAACCACCGAAATACAGATTTGCAGCAGGAAGCAGTTGCCCAGAATCTTCTCGGCGTGGTCATGCTCCTTCCGGCCCATGGCGATGGAGGCCATTGGGGCGCCGCCGTTGCTGATAAGGGCTGCAAAAGCCGACACAATCATGATGATGGGCATACATACGCCCACACCGGTAAGAGCCAGATTGCCGTCTCCAGGCATATGGCCAATGTAAATCCGGTCCACGATGTTATACAGCATATTGATCAGCTGGGCCGTCACTGCCGGGATGGCCAGCTTTACCAGGAGTTTTCCCACCGGCTCCGTTCCCAAAAATTCCTTCTGATTATCCACTTTACCAGACCTTTCTCTTTGCGGGAAGTTTTAACATAAATTATAGCACGGCGGAAAAATATTTCCAGTCTAATTTTTACGGTTTCCGACGATTTTCCCCAAAGCAAAGGCGCTCAGCAGCGTCACGCTGCCATAGAGCAGTCCCCAAAGCAGGTATTGGGGCTGGTACAGTCCCCGCAAAAAGTAGGTGGGGGGAAAAAGAAGCTGGAACCTTCCCAGGAAGCCCAGGTCGAAAAAGATGGGGCACACCCCCAGCATGGCTACCGCAATCACCGGAAGCGCCACAGCCATGGCGTTTCGGTGGGAAAGGAGGGTGCTAAGGAGCATAGAAAATCCCAGGCAGGTAAACAGAAACACCACAAAAGCCCCCGCCTCCGGCCAGAAGCTCCGGGTATCTCCGGTCAGAGCCAGCGCCGCCTCCGCAACTACCAGAACATTGGTAAGTATCAGAAGCTGGCAGCCCATTTCCAGCAGAAATCCCCGGTTTTCCGGGACACGGGCGAAGGTTCCGGCGGCTTTGTCCTGCTGGTGGTACATGGCACCTGCCAGCCCGGACAGGACCACCACCACTGCCAGAAGCCCCCGCACCGGAGCTGTCAGGTAGGAAGCCTCTTGTGCGGTTGCCTCCTGGCCCTGGGAGTCAAAGGTAAAGAGCTGTCCGTTCAGGTTCACCTGCCGGAAATATTCCAGAAATTCATCCTGAGAAACCCCATCCAGCGCCGGAACCTTTGCCCGCAGGTACTGGAGGTACAGAGCCTTCCCCACCTGGGTAAAGGCGGCGGCAGACAGCTTTTCTCTGGCCAGAACGGTGGAAACCGACTCCTCCCGCTCCACTACCCGGATAAAGGCATCCCGGTTGGAAAATCCATGGGCGAAAGCCTCCAGCCGCTCCCGGGTGCCCTCCAGAAAAATCCAGGCTGCATCCGCCTGGGCGGATTTTACCGCGTCCTCAGCTGCGTCCTCCGTGGGATAAACCTGAAAGCGAATCAGCTGGGAACCCCTTTGAAGGATTTCCACCATCTCCGCCGCAGCCTCATCCTCCCAGTCCTGGCAGGACAGGGCGATGGTCAGCACGCCCGCATCCCCCTTGTCCACCAGTCCATAGCCCAGCACCAAGGCAGGTATCAGAGCCAGAAGCAACAGGAACGTCCACTTCTTATACAGCCGCTTGGTAAGCAGTACCACCCACAGAAAGCCTTTATTCCGGTGTTGCAATGCTGCCACCTCCCAAAATACAGCCGATTCTGTGCAGCCAGGTAAGGGCCGCAAAACCGGCACTATACAAAAGCAGCCAGAACCCACTTCCCTGCCCTCCGGTCACGCAGCAGGACAGTTGCTCCATGGCAAGTCCTGTGGGCAAGAACCGGGCAGTCTGCCGGACTGCGTCCGGGAAAAAGGAAGCCGGGTACATACAGCCACCTGCAAAGCACAAAGCCAGAGAGAGAAGCGCCACCAGCAGCACACCGCTTACCAGCTCTTTGGCAAGGGAGAACAGGAAAAAGCTCCAGGCAGCCACCATCACCACCACCGGAAGGGCTGTCCACACCCAGAAAAGAAGGGTTTTTACCGGCGGCAGGGAGAAGCCTCCCAGATGTGCCCCCATCAAAGCAAGAACCCCGGCACACAGAAGCAGCAGTCCGAAACTCACAAGAAAGCTGCCCAATTCCGCCAGAATCTGCTTTCCTGCCCCAATCCCCCGGGCCGCCAGGAGCCGGGAAAGGTCATGCTCCCCTCCCACCAATACGGGGCTGTAGCACAAAGCTGCCAGCATCAGAAACACAACAAGAATCCCCAGGGCCAAATGCTGCCCTAATGACAGCCCCTGGGAGATGCCCAGCTCTTCCAGAGTATATACCCGGTTTCGAGCCAGCACCAGTTCCACATAGGTCAGGCTGATGCCGTTGACAATCTTCGGAGCCTCCCATTCCAGCTGATGGTCCGTCAGAAGGTTCCAGCTTCCATAGATTCCCTTTTGGGCTGTTACCAGGATTTCCTCTATTGCAGCCGTAATTTCCTCTTTCAGAACCGAAACCATCCCGGCAGTACCGGGTGTGGTCACAAAGGTAATGGGCAGGAAATGGCCGTACATGGCCTCCTGGGCAAAGTCCGGCGGGATGACGCCATAGCCCACAATCTCTCCCCGCTCCAGGGCCCCTTTGGCCTGGGCCTCGTCCATCTCAATCATCTCCAGGGAGTAACGGGAAGCATCCATATTTTGCAGGGCGGTCAGGCCCATTTGCAGCAATGGGTCCTCCTGGATTCCCACCACGGCCACTTTCATCTTCTGATTGTCCTGCCGGGTGTCCTCCATCACACCCCGGGCTACCAGCAAAAGAGCTGCCAGAATCACCAGTACCGTCAGAAGGGCCCAGGGCAGAGGGCGAATCAGCCGCCGCAGCTGCACCTTCCAATATCGTTTCATAGGCTACATATTCTCCACCAGTTTTGGGATGTTGCCATCATAGGCATAGGCTTCCAGGACACCGTCCTTTAAAATATACCAGGCATCGCAAAGGGACAGTTCTTCCGGGTCGTGGGTAATGAGCACCAGGATGCCCCCCGCCTTTTTGTAAGCGCGCAGGTAGTTGCCGATGGTCTGTTTGCAAGCCAGATCCAGGGCTGCCGTAGGCTCATCCAGGAGAAGAAGCTGAGGGCATCTTGCCATGGAGCAGCCGATGGAGAGGCGCTTTTTCATACCCCCGGAGAGCTTCCACACCGGCTTATGGAGAAACTCCTCCACCTCCAGAAGCCGCAGAACGCCGTTTTGGAGCTGCTGCTGCAGGTCCTTTTTGTCATACCACAAAAGCAGATTGTCCCAGCCTGTCAACTCGGGAATCAGCGCCGTTCCCTGGGGCACATAGCCCACTCTGGCGGCACGGGTCTTTCCGTCCTTCAGAAAATCCTTTCCGTCACAAAGGAAGCTTCCCCCATCCGGCCGCTGGATACCTGCCAGTATGGACAGGAGGGTGGATTTTCCCGAGCCGTTGCTGCCCAGAATTCCAATACACATTCCATCGGAGGCTTCAAAGGATACGTCCCGCAGCACCACCTTACCCCGGTATTTTTTTGCGATATGATTCACTGCAATCTCCATGGGTTGCCATCCTCCTGTAAGGAATTCGGCGCTGATGTCTTTCGAAACCAGCGCCGAATCTAAATTTGTCATTCGTCTGTAGCTTTTGTTATCCCATTCCGCCAAACAGTGCCAGCTGAAGCTGCTGCAAATATTCCTGGGGAACACCCGCCTTGGAAAGATTCTCAAACAGCTTGTTAAGATCCAGCCCCATCGCCCACTGCTGCAAGGCCTGCTGGTCTTCCACATCCACGCCATCCGCAGGAGTAGAAATCTCGCCGCCTTCGGTGGCAGAACCGCTGACGTGGAGGGAGACAATCTCCATACCGCTGCTCAGTACGCTCACCTTCACATCGGCCTGGTCTTCCTTGGCGTCGAAGGTCAAAGCCAGCTGCATCTGGCTGAGCATCGGTGCCATTTCCTCTGCACCGGGTACCTGGCTCAGTGCGTCCGCACCGAAAGACAGGCGGAGGGTACCACAGGGAGCTCCCTGCTCCCAACGGGCTTCATCCCAATCCTCAGCCTCTACCTTCAGCAGTTCCTTACCCTGGGTGGTCAAAACATATGCACCGCTTAAAAGGTTGCCGCTGGTGGTACCGTCGCCGGTAATCACCACAGAACCCAAATCGGCCTCAAAGGCAAACTTATCGCCCTGGGTAACGGTGTAATATTGGAAAGAACCTGCGCTGGAAGAATCGCTGTTGGTCATCTCCATGCCTCTGCCAATAATCCGGTTCTGGCCATCCACATAGTGATTTACAATCAGAACGCCGTCTCCGGCCTGGGCAACCAGGCTGTCTTTCTGGGATTCCAGCTGCTTCAGCAGGCTGTCAATCTGGGCAACAAACTGGTCGTACATCACCTGTGCGCTTTCCGCCCCAACATACTCTTCGGCATACGTTCCCATGTTCAGGATAATTTCCTTAATCTGGGCATCGGATTTTACCTCGCTCAGCACCTTCTGGCCAATGTCCAGGACATTCTCGGGCGTGATGGTGGTTTTCAGCTGGGTACAGGTCTGCTCCAGCCCGTTGAGCTTCAGGGTGGTTTCCTGCTTTTCCACATCATTCAGGCAGCCCAGAACAATGCTGATATACTTTTTCAGCAGGCTGTTGACGACTTCCTCTTTGGGCATATGCTCCATCATGCCCTGAAGCATGGCCTGTGCCTGCTGCATAGCCGCAGAGGTATCGCCCATCTGCACATTCAGGGAGTAGACCTTGGACATGTCCATCACAAGATACTGCTGGTTCAGTTCAGGAACCGCCAGCCACATC
The DNA here is from genome assembly GCA_018713285.1 of Candidatus Faecousia excrementigallinarum. Lineage (GTDB taxonomy): Bacteria > Bacillota > Clostridia > Oscillospirales > Oscillospiraceae > Faecousia > Faecousia excrementigallinarum. Next base: position 650 of record DVFK01000105.1, on the reverse strand, counting down.
TTCATCTGCTCCATGTCCGTGACAATCTGGAAGGTGGCAATCTGCACATCCCCCAGACCCACACCCACATTGACCAGAGAGCGATTGCCGTCCCACTGGCTCTGGGTATTGAACACGATGTTGTTCAGCCAACTCAAATCCACATTGGAGCCCTGCTGGGCCAGCATGGAATTGAGCATGGTCATGGTACTGTCAGACAGCTGAACCTCTACACTGCCTGTAAAGCCACCGGGCTTACCCACAGATTCCAGGAGCCTGCCGTATGTATTGGTGAGGGAATCCACCATGCTGCCCATGGCATCTCCCTCAACGGTCTGCATAAAGCTGGCAGGAGAGCTGTTGCGGACAAAGAATGCCCGGATGGCATTCATATTCAACAAAGCCACGATGGCCGCAACCACCACCACGCCCAAAACGGCAAGCAGCGCAATCTTGCCCTTGCCCATTTTCGGCTTTTTGTTTTCCGGCTGCCCATCAAAATCCGGCTGTGGGTTGAAGGTAAAGCTGCTTTCCGGTTCCTGCGCCGTGGCTGCTGCCGGTTCTTCGGGAATCTTCCCCACCAGCGCTCCACAGTTGGGGCAAAACTTCACATCATCGGGAACTTTTCCGCCGCACTGATTACAATACATAAAATCCCTTCCTTTCCCTTC
>DVFK01000104.1 GCA_018713285.1 Candidatus Faecousia excrementigallinarum | reverse complement strand
GTGCTATAATTGATAGCTGTTAGAAGCGCAAGCTTTTGACATAAAAGATGGTGAAGAGCCATCCATAAGAGTTGGTATTGATTGCAGCGAGGGTCCACCTGTTCCCATTCCGAACACAGAAGTTAAGCTCGCTTGCGCCGACAATACTTGGCGGGCGACTGCCCGGGAAGATAGGTAATGCCAACACAAAAAGCACCAGGATTTTTCCTGGTGCTTTTTCTTTTTGCTGTTTTTTTCTTTGACTGACAACAAAAAACGTGGTAATATGGTGAACGAAGGAAGGTGGAGGATTATGCCAATCTGTGGAACGGACTGCTGTTCCCGGTGTCCGAAACGGGAAAGCTGCGGTGGGTGTGAGAAGGTCAATGGACATCCTTTTGGAGGCACCTGCATAGCTGCGGAGTGTATCCGTAAGGAAGGAATGGAAGCATTTCAGGTGCTGAAAAGAACCTTAATGGTGGAAATCAACGCCTTGAACATTCCCGGCCTACAGGTGAATGATCTGTATTTGCTCAGTGGTGAATATGTGAATCTTAAATATCCGCTGCCCAACGGAAAGACCGTCCAACTGCTGGATGACCGAAAGGTGTATCTTGGCAACCAGGTTGAAATTGCCGGAAGCGACCGCTGCTATGGGGTTGTAGCTGACGAAGCTTATTTGCTTGTGAGCACCTACGGATGTGGTGGCAGTCAGCCGGAAATTCTATTGTATAAAAGCAGAAAGTAAAAATGGGAGCAGTCAGGTTATTTCCTGGCTGCTCTTTTGTGGTACATTAGCTATCCCAAATCGACATACTTGGTGGCGATGTGCTCACAGAACATCTTGTCGTGTTCCACAAACAAAATGGTGGGTTGGAAGGTCAGCAGCAGCTCTTCCAGCTGGGTTCTGGAAATCACATCCATAAAGTTGAGAGGTTCGTCCCAGATGTGCAGGTGAACCTGCTGGCAAATGCTCATGGCCAATAGAACTTTTTTCTTTTGCCCATCGCTAAGAGATGCCAAATCCTTTTCTGTCTGGGTTTTTGTCATTCCCAGCTTTGCCAGCATGGCAAGAAGCAGGCTTTCCTCCACGCCCTGATCTCGGGCGAAGTCCTGTAGCCTTCCCCCAAGGCCCTGGGTGCTCTGGCGCACATAGGAGAGTTTTACGCCGCTTCCCATACGAACCTCTCCGGTGTGGGGAATTTCCTCCCCCAGAATGAGCCGAAGAATGCTGGACTTTCCGCTGCCGTTTGGTCCCCGGAGGCAAATCCGGTCCCCGGGACGGATGTCAAAGGACATATCCCGGCATATCGTCCGTTCCCCATAGGCAATGTCTACATTTTGAAGCCGTACCAGGGTGGACTGATGGTAGGGGAGCTGAAATATTTTCAGGGAATCCGCCCGTTCGATGTTTTTCAGCAGCTTGCTCTTTTCGGCAATGGCAGCTTCCCGGCGTCCGGCGATGGCTTTGGACCGTGCCATCATCTTTGCCGCCTTGTGACCGATATATCCCCGGTCGCAGGGACCCTGACCGATTTTGGTGGCTTCCACCCGGTCGGACCACTGGGCTTTTTCCCGGGCCGTTTCCTGCAAGCGGGAGATTTCCTTTTGCAGCTTCTGGTTTTCTCCCAGCTCAAAGGCATCCTGCCGCTGCTTATTCTCCCACCAGGAGGAGAAGTTTCCCTTTTGCACCTCAATGTTTGCTTTGTTGATGGAGAGAATATGGTCTACGCACCCATCCAGAAATGCCCGGTCATGGGATACCAGAATGAAGCCGCTTTTTGTCCGCAAATACCGGCTGACCAGGGTGCGCCCCAGCATATCTAAGTGATTGGTGGGCTCGTCAATCAGCAGGAATTGATTTTCCCTTAAGAAAAGCACCGCCAGCTGGAGCTTGGTCTGTTCTCCGTTGGATAGGGTATCGTATGGCTGATACAGAATTTCTTCGGCAACCCCTAAAAGATTCATCTCCCGCAATAGCTGCCAGTAAAGAAAATCCGGGTGCATATCTTCCAGCACATGCAGGGCAAGCTGGCTGGAATCTTTAACCGGGTAGGGGAAGTAGGAAAAGCCTACGCTGGCATGAATGGAGCCACGGTAGTGCAGTTCTCCCAGCAGAAGCTTCAAAAATGTGGTTTTTCCTCTGCCGTTTCTGCCGATGAAGCCTAACCGCCATGCGGTGTCCAGCTGCAGGCTGACATTCTCAAAAACCGGCTGGAAGCTGCCGTCATAAGTAAAGGATAAATTGGATACTTGAATCAAAGACATGGTGTGCCCTCCCAAATGTAAAAATGGCCGCAGGAAAGCCATTCCTGCGGCCAGAATACACGCACTTTGCCCACTACGGGCTTGTCATGCCAGCCGAAAAAATGTCAACTCTCCTGCATCAGGGCGCAACAACCACCGACAACGCCTGGCGTTGTTTTTTGGAAGTATTCGCCCGAAACTTAGCAAGAGATAATGGACATTTTCTCAACTCCTATCCGTTTGTTTTCTTTATCCTATCACAGAGCCTTGGGAAAATCAAGGTTCCTTTTTGCCCGGAGTTCCTTTTCGGATCAGAACGGCGGTGAAAACCAGCAGGGCCAGGAAAATAGCACCGCTGGTATAGGCGGTCAGCTCCAGCATGGATTCACCGATCCCGAACACCGTCACCATGGTATTTTGCAGGGTAAGCACCGAAACCAAAGTGTCTGCCATGTCGATGATTTTCAGGGAGAACAAGGATAGGTTCTCTGACCTGCTGGATTTGCGGAATCGGATAATCGACATGATTACCCGGTAGGTGGTATAGGCAGCCAGGGCAATGGCGGTGATTTTCCCCACCCCCACAGGCCGCTGGGACAGCACCATCAGGGCAATGGGCACAATCAGCAGAAAGTCTACCAGAAACAGCAAGCAGCATATTCTGCGGAAAAGTTTTTGCCGGTTCTTTTTTCGAACCGGGGGCGTTACCTGACGCCATCGCTTTTCGCTGAAAAGAATGCAGCCCCGCAGAACAACCAGTGAAAGATAGTAGAAGCTGATGCTGAAATTCCAGGAAGCGTGATAGAACACCCCTACCAGAAAATTGTATACCAGGTAAAGAAAGCTCAGCACCAGGGAGAGGGCGGCGGACAAAAAGCTGCGCAGGGCGAAAGCCTTTGGAGAGTTTTCCAGAAGAATGTTCATGGCAGATTACTCCCCGGCCTGACACAGCTCTGAATAATCTGAGAGATTTCTTCCAGGCTGTCCTGACAGTCGTTTTGCAGCCATTTTATCACAATGGCGTTGACACCTTCCAGGTAGAAGGCCATCCAGTATTTCCACCGGCTTTCAGGAATCCCGAAAGCCTCCAAAGCCATGCAGATGGTTCGATCCGTATCCACAAGCAGCTTTTCTCCCAGGGAAAAGCGGTGGAGCCGCTTTACAACGGTGCGGTATAGGAGCTTGTTGTCCCGGATGAAGGACAGCCAGGGGGTGAGATACTCGGGCGTGATGAACACCAGTGTTTCTTTGGAAGCACCCGGGACATATTCCTTCTTTGGCAGGTGCTGAAAGTAGGCGTAGAAGGTATCCGTGATGTATTGGGCGGTTTCCAGCAGCAGGTCGCCGATGGTTTCGTAATGGAGATAAAAGGTAGACCGGCTGACACCGGAAACCTTGCAGATTTCCTTGACTGTGATATAGTCCAGGTCCTTCTCGCTTAAAAGGGCGAGAAGGGCCTCATCCATCTTTTGCGCCGTATGAAAATATTTGCTTTCCGATTTGTTCACCCAGCTGCCTCCCTCCTGATTTTTACGCTTTACTGGGTGTCGCTCCCGGTAATATCCTTAGCCAGCAGCATGATATCATTGGCATACTTTTTCATGCCCGCACTGCGGATTTTTTTGTACAAGGGATAGTTCAGACACACCCCCAGGATACCGGCAATACCCAGGATGATACCAGCAGCAAAAGCTGCCGGGCCGGAACCGCCGATGACCCCCATGGACAGGCACATTCCGGTACCCAAAACAAGGGTGGAGAGGATGCCAAAGGTAAAGGCGAAGATTTCGGAAGGCTGCTTGGCCTTTCGGTCCAGCTTTCGCAGAGCTACCACCTTGGAAGTATCCTTGGGTGCATATTGGTTGGCAATGGATTCTGCGTAAATTTTGTCTGTGTTCATTCAGAACACCTCCTTGTTGAGATGCTCTCATTGTAAGGGCAAGAGGGGAAAACCGGAACAACACAAAAGGCCCAATCTGTCCGGTTCAAAAACTTTCAGGAGAGTCCGATAACGAAAACCACCAATATACCGATGAGCATAGCACCCCAGCCAAAATACCGGCCTGTAATCTCCAAGTCGGTAGGCTCCGCCAGCTCCGGCGATTCAATCCGGAAGGACAGCCAAAAGCGGAACAGCTCATCTGCATACAAGATGGAAACAGCGTTGACAACACACAGGAGGATTCCCAAAAACCAGGGAAGCCAATGACCTTTGTGGGTCAGTTCCGGCCCCATGGCCAAATCCAAAATTGTGGCGAGGGAGGGTTCCATCTGTTCAGCGGAGTTGTTTCCGCTGAAGATAATCTCTGTTTCTATATTGTAAAGCGTTCCGTTTTCGTTGTAAAGAAGCCAACCATTCTGCTCCAGTTTCTGCACACCGCCCCGGAACAGCCGGCTGCCCTGCCGCCATATCTCCACGCCGGAAAGAGAGTCCGCCAAATCCCCACTCTCGGGAGCAGCCTGAGGATCTTCTTTTACCGTGTATGGCCCGTAGGTGAAATCCCCATATTGAAAGGTAACGGTTTTGTCCTGAGTCACGGTAAAACTGGCAGCCTCTCCCTGAATTTTCCCGGAATATACGGTAGTGCCCTCTGCCTCATGGGGTACCAGAATGGCATCCCGATAGGAATAACCCACCCGGGACAAGGTGACAGGATACAAAATAGTGAACACCAGCACCATAACACCCATAATGAGGAAAATCCATTTCTGGCGATAATCCAAAGTCTTGAATCTTTCCATAGGGACACCTGCTTTCCGGAAAAAGTTTCGGGGTTACTATCAATATATCATATTCCAGGTGCTCTGTCCATGCGGATTTGTATAAAATGCTGTGCTTTTCGGCGGAGCGCCTTGTAATTTCCCGGGGCTATGGTATAATAGCAGTAATTCTTTTGTGAATGAGGTAGGTCAATGGCAGATACATACAGAATTTTGGTGGTGGACGATGATTTCTCCATCGTCCAAATTATAGAAACGGCACTGAAACAGGCGGGCTACCAGGTGCTCACCGCCCATGACGGGGAGGCAGCCTGTCACTTGGCGGATACCGGTCACCCCCAGCTGATTATCATGGATGTAATGATGCCCCATTGCAATGGGCTTCTTGCCACCATGCGGATTCGGAAAAACCACAATGTGCCCATTTTGATGCTCTCTGCCAAGGCGGAGGGTTCCGACCGGGTGCTGGGACTGGAAGCGGGGGCGGACGATTACCTGGTAAAACCCTTCTACCAGCAGGAGCTGCTGGCACGGGTGAAAGCCCTGCTCCGCCGGTACGATGCTCTGGGCTCTATTCGGGAGACCCAGTCCCAGGATGAGATTCGGGTGGGGGATATAAGCCTCAATACTTCCACAAAGCAGCTCCTTGTCCGGGGGGAAGCGGTGCGGCTTACCTCTACAGAGTATAAAATTTTGCAGGTGCTCATGTCCAATCCCGGGCGGGTGTTCCCGGCAGAGGAAATCTATCAGCGGGTCTGGGACAGCGAGGCTTACGCCGTGGAAAATACGGTGATGGTGCATATCAGCCGGATTCGGGATAAGCTGGAGCTGAATCCCAGGAAGCCGGAGTATTTGAAGGTGGTGTGGGGAATTGGCTATGTTTTTGAAGCGCAGTAACGCCTTTGCCTGGGTGCTGCTCCTGCTGGCATCCTTTTTCTGGATTTTCGGCCAGGAGATTATCACCGGTTTGGGACCTCAGGGAGATTATGAAACCACAGCCTCCTATACGGAGGTTACCTCCAATTCCCAGGAAACCTCTGGGGGAGGCACATTTCCCACAACAGAAACCTGGAATCCCACCACCCAAATCACTTCTCCCACAACAGAAACCTGGGAGCAGCCTACCCAGGAACCGGTTCCCGATCAGACCGGCAGCAAATTCTGGGGATTCGTCCTTTGCTTTCTGGGACTGGCTCTGACAGCTGCCGGCGTTTTCCTGCTTCGTCAAAAGACCCCCTTGTTGGGGCCTGATGGGATAGGACTTCTCATGGTGGTTTGGGCAGCCCTTTATGGTTGGATAAGGGATCTTTACCCTATAGAATATTCCATATCTGCCCTTTCTTACCTGCCTGCGGTGGCGTGGCTGGTGATTGACTTTTCTGTCCTCATTGCCCTGCGGGAGCTGTGGGGCTGGATTTTGGGAAAGTGTTCTCTTTCCTGGTGCCTGTCCCGGCGGCTGGCTGGGCGGTGTAAAGCGCCCCAGCTGTCCCTGCTGATTTACACTTTCTGGATTGTTGCCTCGGTGGCGGGGATGGGCGGCGCCTGGCTATTGCGGGAGGGGTTCTATGAGGATTCTGCGCCCTTATTCTGGGGCGGTGCCCTCAATGGGGCTTTTGCCCTGCTTTGCCTGTGGCGGTACGGCGCAGATTTGGGCCATTTTCAGAAGCAGCTGGAAAATTACCGGAAAGGACAGCCTATTTCTGTGGGAAAGGGCGCTTTTTCCGAAACGGAAGGAAAGCTTGTGGACATCCAGACCCGGCATCAGCAGGCAATCCAAAAGGCCGTCACCAGTGAGCGGTTCAAGGTGGAGCTGATAGCCAATGTGTCCCACGATTTGCGTACCCCTTTGACCTCCATTCTGGGCTATGGGGAGCTGCTGGAAAAGGAAAACCTGTCCCCGGAGGGACGGGAGCAGCTGGACCGCCTGAACCGGAAGGCGGGATACATGAGCGAGCTGGTGGAGTCGTTGTTCCAGCTTACCAAGGTTTCCAGCGGCGCCGAGGAGAGCCAGCTTTCGGAAATTGACCTGGTGCGGCTGCTGGAGCAGACCATCGGCCTATTTGATGACCAACTGGGAAAGGCGGGGCTGACAGTCCGCCGGAATTATGGTGCCGATGCCATTCCTCTGGTCACCGATGGAGCCAGAATGCACCAGGTATTTGCGAACCTTTTGGGAAATGCCATCAAGTATGCCCTGCCGGGTACCCGGATTTTCCTGGAAGTAAAGGAAACAAACTCCGGCTACTGGGTGCGGATGATGAACACCGCCTCCTATGAGATGGACTTTCAGCCGGAGGAAATTGTCCAACGGTTTGCCCGGGGAGACAAGGCCCGGTCTACCCGGGGCAGCGGCCTGGGGCTTGCCATCGCTAAGACCTATACCGAGTCCGTGGGCGGTACCTTCCGGGTGGCGGTGGATGGGGACCAATTCAGCGCCATCGTGGAGCTTCCCAAACCTGAAAGAGATTTGTAAGAAAAATCCCGATATTTTGCAAGACACCCCCTGTACCATATAGGTAGCAGGGGGTGTTGCTATGCTTGCGCAAAAAATCTATCAAAAACATGGCTGCGGTGTTTCTGAGGTTATCCGTCATATTATCCTTGGCTGGCTGGTGGCGGCGACCTTGGAGTATCTGTTTCTGCCCCGGGCTTACCGGAATCTTGCCGGACTGGAAGGCTTAAAGGCCATGTCCTTTGTCCGGGTGCTGGGGTTTGCCTTGGGGATTGCTTTGCTTTTTACTGGTCTGTCCCGGGTGGTCCATACCCAAAAGGCAGAGCGTTGGGGTTTGGCAGCTGCTTTTGCCATATATGCAGCTGCTGCACTGTCTGCAAACCCCTCCTGGCCGCTTCTGGGTGCCTGTACCCTGGTGCTTGGGGTGCTGGCGGTTTACGCTGTCCGGGGCTGGAACAGCACGCCGGAACCTGCTCCTGAGCCCAAGCCTTCTGGAAAGGGCTGGCTGCTTTTTACCATAGGACTGTCCCTCGCCTTTTTCTTGTTTGTCTGTGCCTGGACGGTGGGACGTTTTTATACCTTTTGTACCCCTTCCTATGACTTTGGTATCTTTTCCCAGATGTTTTATTACATGAAAACCTCCGGGCTTCCCATGACCACCATTGAGCGGGACGGACTCCTTTCCCACTTTGCCGTTCATGTCTCTCCCATTTATTATCTGTTGCTGCCCTTTTATATTCTGGTGCCCCAGCCTGCCACCTTGCAGGTGCTCCAGGCCGCCGTGATTACCTCGGCGGTGATTCCCCTTTGGCTGCTGGGAAAGCACCATGGGCTGTCCGGCGGGGAAAGAACCCTCCTATGCGCCGCTTTATTGCTGTTTCCGGCCTTTTCCGGCGGGACAAGCTACGACATCCACGAAAACTGTTTTCTCACGCCATTGCTTCTCTGGCTGTTTTACGGCATAGACCGGAGAAGCACCCCTGTCACCGCTGTATCCGCCCTGCTGACCCTGATGGTGAAGGAGGATGCCCCGGTATATGTGGCTGTGATTGGCCTCTGGATGCTGGTGAAAGCGGCACTCAGGGGAAAGCATCCCCGGGACCTCATCACCGGCGCTGTACTTCTGGCGGCATCTGTGGGCTGGTTCTGCCTGGTTACCGCATACCTGGCAAAGCACGGGGATGGGGTGATGACCTACCGTTACCAGAACTTTCTCTACGATGGGTCTTCCTCCTTGCTCACTGTTATCAAGGCCGTGATGCTTTGTCCCATGAAAGCCATCTACGAGTGTGTGGACCGGGAGAAACTGCGCTTTATTGCCCTGACGCTCCTGCCCCTTCTGGGCCTTCCCTTGCTTACAAGACGGTATGAGCGGTATCTTCTGCTGATTCCCTACATCCTGGTGAATCTCATGCCGGACTATACCTATCAGCACGACATTTTCTTCCAGTACACCTTCGGCAGCACCGCATTTCTTCTGTATCTGACGGTGGTAAATCTGGGGGATTGGCGGATCCATTGGCTACGGGTTGTTGCCCTGGGGGTGGCGGTGGGGATAAGCCTGATTTGCTTTTATCGGTTCATTCTTCCAAAAGGTGTGGTTTATCCCCGGCGGGCCATCGCCCAACACCAAAGGTATGAAGCCATCCGCAATACCCTGGACGAAATCCCTGAGGAGGCTTCGGTGGCTGCCGGCACCTTCTATGCGTCTTACCTATCTCAGCGGAAAGTCCTCTATGACGTTCGATACTGCTCGCTTCAACACCTTCTGGAATGTGAGTATATTGTGCTGGACTTGGCCTCTGTGGGGGACTACGAAAACTATGCATCAGAAGGGGAGAATGGCCTGGAAAATCTCATGGCTTTGCTGAAATTCCAGGGATACGAGGAATACAAAACGCTGGAAAATGTACTGGGGATCTATTATCGGCAGGATTCCCCGTAAAATAGGATACCGCAGAAGGTTTTTCCCTCTGCGGTATTGTCCTGCTGTTATCGCTTCTTCAGCTTCTCCAAAATCTCTGTATCCGCCGGGCAGAAGGAAAACCCTCCGATTTCTTCTGCCGTAATCCAGCGGATGTCCTGGTGCTCCAGCTTCTGGGGCACCCCCTCCCGGATGGAGGCGGAGAACAGGGTCAGGTGGACGGTGATGTCGGGATAGTTATGGGTGACCTCCATGAAAATATCCCCCACGTCCACAGTCACCCCCAGCTCCTCCCGGCATTCCCGGACGAGGGCTTCCTCCTTGCTCTCTCCCGGCTCCACCTTGCCTCCCACAAACTCCCAGAGGGAGCCCCGGGCCTTGTGAGCCGGACGCTGGCAGATCATAAACCGATTCTTGTCCCAAATCAGGGCTGCCACTACTTCTGTCATCTTTCAAGCCTCCTGATAAGCCGGCTTCCATTCTCTTTCAGCCAGCGGTATTGTTCTTTATATCCCGGCAAGACCCGCTCCACCTCAGCCCAGAAAGCGGGGGAGTGGTTCAGCTGCTTTCGGTGGCACAGCTCGTGGACCACCACATAGTCCCGTACCTCCTCCGGGCAGAGCATGAGCAGGCAGTTAAAATTCAGATTCCCCTTTGCGGAGCAGGAGCCCCACCGGCTCACCTGGTTGCGGATGGTGATGCGTCCCACACGGACCCCTACCAGGGGTGCGTATTTTTCCACCCGGCGGGGGATGTCCTCCAAGGCCGCCTCTGCCAGAGCCCGGATTTCCCCAGAGGTCAGGGGAGGCAACGGCTCAGCCTGGGCAAAATCCGCCAGGTGCTTCTCCAGCCAGCCCTGCTTCGAGGTCACAAACCGCCGGATTTGCTCCTCCGACACCCCAAAAGGTGCCCGGACTACCACCCGTCCATCCCGGGTAATCTCCAACCCCAGGGTTCTCCGCCGGGAACGGATAATTTCCATATCGTACATCATTTCGTCAGTTCCAATCCTGCCAATTCAAAAACATAGTAACACTCCCATTATAAAGGGAAATCGATTGGAAATCAATGCCCTTTCCCGGTCAGGGAAAGGGCTGAATGTGCAGGGAATCACAGATGGCATCCTGGTGGGAAATCAGTAAAAGACCGCCGTTTCTCTGGGCAAGAATGGACTGCAAAACTGCGGCTGCCTGGGAATCCAGGTGGTTTAATGGCTCGTCCAGAAGCAGAAAAACGGAATCCCGCAGCAGAGCCCGGACCAGAAGAATCTTTTTTCGTTCTCCCGGGGATAACTTGGAGCCGCCGGGCAAAATCTCATAATCCAAATCTTTTTTCAGTCCCATTTCTCCCAGCAGTTTCTCTGCCTGTGGGCGTTTGCTTTCGGGGAGAAACAGATTCTCCCATAGTGTACCGGAAAAAACTGCACCATCCTGCTCCAGCAGAGCAACGCTTTTCCTTCGCTGCCCCATGGGGGCACCGCCGCAAACCACCCCGGACTGACTCTGGTATAAACCGGCCAGGATGGAGAATAGGGTGGACTTTCCGCTACCGTTTGCGCCTGTCAGACGGCGGTTTTCCTCACAGGTCATATGAAAATCCAGATTTTCAATGACTGGCCCGGGGGAGTCCGGGTAGGCAAAGGAAATGTTCACGGCATCCAGAGAGCGCAGTCTTTCTCCGGAAAATTCCTTTTCCTCCTGGGCGGCGTAAAACAACTCCATTCGTTTTGCATAGGTTTTCTGGTTATGGATCTCTGTGACCCATTCCTGTATGTACCGGAAGCTCTGAGAGATGGTGGGAAGCATCAAATACCCGGAGAGCAGGGTGCCCAGGGAGAGGGAACCCTGGCACATGAGAAAGGCCCCAAGAAGGATCACCGCCAGATGGCTGCCGTAGTCGCATAAATAGCCCAGCACTTGGGTTTTGGCAGAGATACGATACTGCATTTTGCCGTTTTTTTCCAGGAAGGATTGAAACAGCCGATCCAACCGCCCGGTAAAGTAGGGGTGCAAATGGTAGATTTTGGAAAAATCCTTTCCCTGCAGCAATTCCTGCTCCATTTGTTTCCGGGAATCCTGGTACTCCGAGGCCATCTTTTTCAGCCTGGCTTGCACCTTTCCAATGTAAATTGTGTAAACAACAGGCAAGGCGGAAAAGAGCACAATACCCAAGGAAAAAAGAATGTTTTTGTTTCCGGCGAAAAGAAGATATCCCAGGACACAGGCAAAAACCCCAATGGCACCGGGATAGGCGCAAATCACCATTTGATTCCAGCAAAGTGCAGCGGAATCCTCCTCCAACCGTTCCATCAGGGCGCCGGCTTCCACTTTTTCCACCGATGACAGGGGAAGTCGGATAAATTTGTTCATCAAAAAAGCGTCATAGGAAAACCCTTGCTTTGTGAGGAGCAGATTCAGAACAAGCTTCCAGCCCGGGACGAGAAGCACCTGTAAAGATACAGCGAAAAGAAAAGGGGGCAGGGCAGAGAGAATGGCTGGGGTATCCAGACGAAGCAGAGAGTCGGACATATCCCCCATGAGCCGGGCCAGGAAGGTCGGGGTGGCAAGCCCTGTCAGGCGATGGAGAAAACACAGGAAAATCACCCCGGGGAGAAAGGCTCTGCAATCCCTTTTCAGCTGCCTTGTTCGGTTATTGGACATGGCATTTACCTCCTGAAACACAAATCACACGGCTCCATTTCAAATCCATATCTGCGTGGGTGCATACAATCAGGGTTTGCCGGTAAGAAAGCAGGGCCTGGGTAAGGTAGGCAATGCTGTCCTTGTCCAGGTGGTTGGTGGGTTCATCTAAAATCAGCAGCTTTCCCTGGTGGGCCAAAGCGGCGGAAAGAAAGAACTTTTTCCGCTCCCCGGAGGATAATTCCGATAACGGCTTGCAAAGATTCTCTTCCAGGCCAAACCCTGCAAGATGCTCCCGGAAACGGTCCGAATCTATGGAGCCTGCTTCCTCCATGGCGGTTAGCAGCTCTGCACCCGGGATGTGCAGCTTGGGCTCCTCCTGAAAGGCACCTGCCCAGAAATCCCTGGGAAGCCCAATACGGACGGAACCGGAATCCGCCTGCTCCAAACCGGAAAGGATACGAAGCAGAGTGGACTTACCGGAACCATTTGCCCCGGTAAGCAGCATACGATCTCCTGGGTGGACGGTAAAGGATACATCCTGAAGGACTCGCTTTTCCCCATAGGACTTGGAAATATGGCTGACTTGCACCACCCCTTCCCTTGTGGAAGGCGGGCTTTGTTCTTTCCGGCATTTCAGTCTGGCACAGGCTTCCTGAGCGTCAATATACTGAAGCCACAGGTTAAAAACAGAGCTGATGGAGGAGAAAAGCTGCCCGGCCAGAATGATTATAATGGGGGATTGAAGGAAATGCACTTTTCCCGCCAGAATAAAAAGACCAATCATGACATAGCTTCCATAGTTTAGCAGGCTGTCAATGGCACGAAAGACAATATTTTCCAGAGTCCCGGCCTGCTCGGCTCTTTTTCCCGACTTTACAATGGCCCGGTTCCGCTTCCAATAGTGCTGCATATACCAGCCTTCCAGCCCATAGGCCTTGATTGTCCGGATTCCGTTGTAGCCCTCCAGCATCCAGCTGCAATAGCTTTCCTCGTCGGAATGGGTTCGGTTGTAAATCTTCCTGGCCCAGCCTTCGTAAAGAAAGATTGGCAGAAGCTGGGTCAGATTCAACAGAAAGAAAATCAGCCCAATCCAAAGCTGAATCCTGCATAACAAAAAGGTGGAAAGGACGATTACCACAAGACCGCAAATGCCTTTCGGGAGCGTTTCCTGAAAGAAGATGGAAATGGTCTTTACATCATCGGTCATCCGGGTGTTCATCTCTCCGGCATTGGCGATGGGGAGCGTCCCTTCCAAAATGTTTTGGTACAGGAATGTGCGAAAGCGCTGGGTATCTTGCAGCTGAAATCTGCTTTTCCGGGTGCTAAGAAGGTATAATGCACCGCCGGACAGCATCAGCAGCAGAAAAATTCCAACCGCTGTGGGATACATGGATTGCCAGCGCTGCGCCATGGCAGACTCCAGAAGAGAGGACAATCCGAAGCCGCAGGTAAGGATACTCAGGTAATTTACCAGCTGATACCCAATTCCCAAAGAGAGGGAGGGACGAAAAAAGCAGCGAAAAGATTGGATACTCATAGCGCCTGCCTCACGGTTTCTACCGCATCGGCAAAAAGACTGCCCTCCTGAAAAAACTCAGGCACACTTTTCTGAAACAGCTCCAGAAGCCTCCGGACCATGTGCCCATACTTCTCGCCGTCCGAGCCATCTTCCCGGCAGTGGCTGCGGAGAATCAGCAGCATATGGGCCATCTGATGGAAACAAAGGGCCAGGTGCTGCCTGGCGGCATTGCGGGATTTCTCGCCTTCCAGAAGAAACGCCATCTGTTCCAGCTTGGTGAAGTAGATTTCCGGAATCAGCGCCAGGGTAGGCTCCACCAAATCCTGCTGCCCGGTTTGGTGATAGGTGTCCGCCAGAATGCGTACCGCATCGTATTTGACAGAGTCGTCATGGGTGGCGGCAATCAGGGATTTGCAGATGGTGATGACCTCTTCGCTCCGCTGGGGTACCTCCAGGGTATAGAGCAGATTGTTCAGAATAATATCATTTCCGGGATACTGTTTCAGCCCTTCCCGAAGCATTTTCTCCGCTTTTTCCGGTTCCCGGACACGAAGCTCCGCCGCTTCCATGCACAAAGCGGTGATCTTTTCTTCCATAGCCAGGCGATTGTATTGGAAAAGGTCGTCGGTGGATACCCCAAAAAACGCAGCGATGGCAGGAATCAGTGTGATGTCCGGAAAAGCGGCGCCGGTTTCCCATTTGCTGACAGCCTGAAAGCTTACCCCCAGCACCTGGGCCAATACCTCCTGAGATATGTTTTTCTCCTTCCGGAGCTGGCGGATTTTTTCCCCCATGTGGATGTTCATTTGTATCGCCTCCTGTTTCTCTATCATAGCACAGGGGCGGGGAAATAAAAATAACAAATAAGTTGAGAATAATTCAACCTAAAATAGAATCACCGACGCCCGGGGATGAACCGGGCGCCGGTGATGTGTTTATTGAGCTTGTGCCAGATAGAGCCGGGGGATTTCCTCCACCGACTGAAACAGGATAGCCTCCCGGAGTCTGTCCTGACTGCTGCGGAAGGTGGCTCCATAGGTCATTTTGTCCCCCTGACACACTGCTATTTGCAGCGAAGGGGCGGTGCGGCTTGTGTAGGCGGTAAACAGCAGCCGTCCGGTGGCATGGTCATAGAGAACGGCATATGGCCAGGCGTGGTAGAAGGAAGCCTGGGAGAAGTCTGCGTCCACCGTTTGGTGGTATTGCCCATCCTCTCCCTTTGCCCATACGATGACCGCCTGGGGATCGGGATAATCCTCTGCGTCCCACCCGCTGAGCAGAGCGATATAATCCTCCTGTACCAATATGCCTTCACTGTAAATTGTTTTGGGCGTTTGAATTGATTGCAGCAGCTGGCCGGAAACGATGTCGATAAAGGTGCCCTGACTCCCGCCATCAGAACATCTATTGAGGACAAAGAGCTTGCTTTCATTCTCCATGGTACAAAGGGATAGGAAACTGCCTTCCATGGGCAGCACCAACTCTGCCTGCTCCTGGACGAAAATATGGGAGCCATCAGAGTTAGAAAAGGGAATACGGTATACACCGAAAGGAGCGCTTTCAGAAATGGTTTTCTCTGCGCTAAAGGCAAGGTACAGTGCATCATCGGTGATGACGCCGGGGACGTATATGCTGGGAGCATCCAAAATGGTGACGGCGGCGCCAATGAGTTCCTTACTGGCGTTCGTATCGACGCTGAGCTGCACCGTATATCCTTCGGCGGGAATGTGAAAATACCGGGTAAAAAAGCCGTTGTCATCTCTGGAGGTGCCGCCGGGGATGGGATACCTCAAAGTGTTTGCGTATGTGTTCAAGCAAAGAGGCAAATTGTCCATCACATCGGAAAGTGCCATGGTTTTGGTATATGCTTCTGCGTTGGCAGGGGCTTCCTGAGCCATTTTATTCAGCACAGAAGCATAAGGGAGCAATCCCGGTATCTCCGATAGGTCCAGAGTGATGTAGGAATGGATGCTGAAGTCTGTAACAGCGCTAAGATCCACATAGGGTTCTATGGGATTGCTTGTGCCCCTTGAAAAAGTGGTGTAGGAGAAATCTGTATTCCAGGCGGGATTTTTCCCCAGGGTGAGAGTGGTGTCCCAGTGGGCATGCCCATCCAGGGTGAAGAGGGACTGCACGGAAAATCCTTCTGCGGAGGCAGGATCTCCCACAACATTTTCCTGGGTAAAGAACACATCCGTGGCGGTTCCCCCGATAATGGCACTGGCGGAAATAATCAGACACAGGCTGAGGAATACCAAAACAGCAAAGGTGAAGGCAGTCTTTTTCATGGCGCATCCTCCTCTCCTGTAAGCCTTCCGAGGGCACGGCTGACCCGGTCGGCCTGGTAGTGGTAGCACTGCTTTACATAATCTATAATGCTCATCCCCCTTTCGTCCAGTTCCAGGGTGGATACATCGTCCAGAATCTTTCCCTCTTTCAGAAGAACCGCCCGGCTGATAAAGCCGTTGACCTCCTCCAGCAGGTGGGTGGACAGGAACACCGTTTCCGTGGGTTCCAGAATCCCCAGCAGCACCTTGTAAAAATCCTCCCGGTTGAAAATGTCGTTGCCGGCGAAGGGTTCATCCATGAGAATGTAATCCGCACCCTGACACAATGAGAGAATCACCTCGAATTGATTTTTCTGCCCGGTGGAGAAGCTGCGAAGTGTCTTGTTTTTCGGTAGTTCAAAAAAATCCATCAGGGCATCGAATCGCTGCCCCCGCCATTTGGGAAAATGCTCCCGGTAAAATTCCTGATGGGCCAGGGGCGTAAGGCCAGGGAAGAAGGAGTGCTCGCAGGTGGCAAAGCTCAGCCTGCCGATGTTGTCTGTGGTGATGGGCTGGCCGTCCAGGGTGATGCTTCCCCGATAGGGCAGCAGTCCCAGAATGCATTTCAGCAGGGTGGTCTTTCCCGCACCGTTTTCCCCGAACAGACCTACAATCTCTCCGGCACCCAGACAAAGGGACACACCGTCCAGGGCTTTTTGACTGCCATATTGCTTATAGACATCGGTAATTTCCAGCATGGTTCATTCCTCCTTTTCAGCCGCCAAACAGGGCCGCCCAGGAAAAGGGAGGCAGACACTGCTTGGGGGTACAAAGCCAATAGATTGCAAAATTCAGAAACAGCAGTACCAGAAGCTCCAGCAAGTACAGGCAGGCACCCAGAGCCGGCACGGTCACACACCGCACAATCAGTTCCCGCCGCCGGGGCAGCCGGCGCATGGTATAAATGCTCATGGAGCCACGGAAGTGGAAGCTCCAGAAATAGAGAGCCAGGGGAATCATGGAAAGCAGGGCAATGACACAGCCATATAAGCTGTACCCCAGCAGGGAGGAGAAGGGAGCCATCACCACTCCCGGACGGAGCTGACGCAGGTATGGCCAATCATACAGGGCTTCTTTAGCATAGGCATAGCTGTTAAAAAAGAATAAATCGAATGCAGCGCCCAGAACGGCACCGCCCAAAAGCCAGCGGATGACCGGCTTTTTCTCCATGCCCAGAGGAAGATATCGTTCCAGTTTCATGCTGCCGCCTCCTCCCGGTCAATGGGCTGATTCACAAGGGATACAAAGCAGCCCAGAACCAAAGCCATCACAATTAGCAATGACCAGCCGTAATCTCCCAGCATTGGCTGCCCCAGTCCAGAGCACAGACAGACCACCGGCGGCCAAAGGGTGCGCTTGCCGGAAAAGCTGAAATAGGACCCCATTCCGGAGGCAATCCCCATCATGGTGTAAATGGCGATGGTGGAAAACCATTGCACAATGTCAGCCAGAGGCAGAAGCCCATGGAAATAGCTGCTGCAGTAGCTTGCCAGAAGCAGAAATTGATTTCCGGCGGCAATATCCCCCTGCCGTGCGGCATAAAGCCAACAGACGCCCAGCACGATTCCCAGCTGTACCGCCCAGCACAGGAAGAACATCAGCACACCCCGGAATAAAAACCAGCGGTATTGGGTCTTGGATTTCAGCCGCAGCCGGGCCATGGTGTATCCGGCGTTGTATCCGCCGGTGGTGTAGAGAAGGACGGCCATCACCAGCGCCAGGGCAACGGCACCGCTCCAGCGGAACAGGGGATGATTCAGCAAGGCATCCACCAGAATCTCAGAATCCTGAAGGAGCCACACAGTGCCTCCCAACTGTACGCCGGCAAGCCCCAGTAGAATGGCCAGCACCTTCCATAATGGGGTAGATGTGAGATAAAACAGGGAGCGATGGGGATTCATTCCGTTTCCTCCTTCCAGATGGTTTGAATCAGGGCGATGGTTTCCTCCAAAGCCATGCCCATGGCTTTCATATGGGCCACATACTGCCGGCTCTCATCCCGGGGAAGCTGCTGCTTGATGTCCTCCGTCTGCTCATGGGAAAGGCAGACAAAGCTTTTGGAGCCGGTGCGGGAGGAAATGAGGCCTTCTTCTTCCAATAGGCGAAACGCCTTTTGAATGGTGTTGGGGTTCACACCCAGCAAGGCCGACAAAGTCCGCCGGGAGGGCAGCTCATCCCCATCTTTCACAACCCCGGCAGAAATCCCCGCCTTCAGATGGCCGATGATCTGCAAATAAATGGGAACCCCGTCCGTCAGCTGCAGCTGACCAAAGTCAACCATACGCCTTCCTCCTTTCAACTGTATTATATGAGTAGTACACTTCCTAACTGTATTATACGCATAGTACACTTGCTTGTCAATAGGGGATGGAGAAAAAGCAAAATAAAAATACCACCCAGAGGCAGCAAAAGCCCCTGGGTGGCAAGAATTGATTGTTCGTATTTTTGCACACCTAATTTGCAGAAAGTGCACACTCCCCTCAAGAAAAAGCGGCG
>DVFK01000103.1 GCA_018713285.1 Candidatus Faecousia excrementigallinarum | reverse complement strand
AAAAGGGGTTTCAGCCCGGGATATGAGTCTATCTCTTGGGCAATGTGAAAGCTATATCAACAAAATAGAAAATCGGAAGGCCCTTCCCTCCATGACGGGATTCTTCCTGATTTGCGAATATTTATGCATTGAGCCAAAGGACTTTTTCTCCCCGCAGCTCACTGCACCCACCACTACATCCCAGCTGGCTACAGCCCTTAGTCGGCTGAAGCCCCAGCAAGCTGAGCATCTTTTGCAGGTTGCGAAAGATCTTTCTGAAAACAATTGATTGGAAACAAAAACGGCACCCCATCTGCATGACGGCGAAAACCGCCTGGCAGATGGGGTGCCTTTTTTCCCGGGAAATATTTACTTGCTCAGGTAAGCGTCAATGGAGGCAGCGGCCTTCTTGCCAGCGCCCATGGCCAGGATGACGGTGGCAGCGCCGGTAACGGCATCGCCGCCGGCGAACACACCCTCACGGGTAGTCATCTCGTCCTCGTTTACAATCAGGCAGCCCTTCCGGTTGGTCTCCAGACCGGGGGTGGTGGAACGGATCAGGGGGTTGGGGCTGGTGCCCAGAGCCATAATCACGGTATCCACATCCAGCACAAACTCAGAGCCGGGGATCTCCACAGGACGGCGACGGCCGGAGGCGTCTGGCTCACCCAGCTCCATGCGGATGCACTTGATGCCGCAGACACGGCCGTTCTCGTCACCCAGAATCTCCACAGGATTGCACAGAGTCTTGAACTCGATGCCCTCTTCCTTGGCGTGGTGCTGCTCTTCCTTACGGGCAGGCATCTCAGCCTCGCCACGGCGGTACACGATGTAAACATGCTCAGCACCCAGACGCATAGCGCAGCGGGCACCGTCCATAGCCACGTTGCCGCCGCCCACAACAGCCACAGCCTTGGACTGGATGATGGGGGTATCGTAATCGGCATCATAGGCCTTCATCAGGTTGGTACGGGTCAGGTACTCGTTGGCGGACATAACACCCTTCAGGCTCTCGCCGGGGATGTTCATGAACATGGGAAGACCAGCGCCGGAGCCTACGAACACGGCCTGGAAGCCCATGTCAAACAGCTCGTCGATGGTCAGCACCCGGCCGATGACCATGTTGGTCATGACGGTAACGCCCTGGGCCTCCAGCTTCTTCACCTCGTTTGCCACAATGCTCTTGGGCAGACGGAACTCGGGGATGCCGTAAACCAGCACGCCGCCGGCGGTATGAAGGGCCTCAAACAGGGTCACTTCGTAACCCTTCTTGGCCAGGTCAGAGGCGCAGGTCAGGCCGGCAGGGCCGGAACCTACCACGGCAACCTTCTTGCCGTTGGACTCCACCTTCTGGGGCATGGCGTTCACATTCTCCCGGTACCAGTCAGCCACGAACCGCTCCAGACGGCCGATAGCCACCGGCTCACCCTTCACACCCCGGACACACCGGGCCTCGCACTGGGTCTCCTGGGGACATACACGGCCGGACAGGGCAGGCAGGGAGTTGGTGGAGGTGATGACCTCATAGGCCTCCTGGAACTTGCCCTCGGCTACCAGGCTGATGAACTCGGGAATCCGGATGTTCACCGGGCAGCCTTCCACGCACTTGGGGTTCTTGCACTTGAGGCAGCGGCCCGCCTCTTCCATAGCCATCTCCGGGGTGTAGCCCAGAGCCACTTCTTCAAAGTTGTGAGCCCGTACCTGGGGATCCTGCTCAGGCATGGGAGTCTTTACCAAAGTCATGTTTGCCATTTTCCCTTACCTCCTTACGGAATCAGCTTCTTGCCCATGGTTTCCATGCGGCAGGTGTGGGTCTTGCTTACTTCTGCTTCCCGGTCACGGTACACGCTGTTCCGGTTCATGAGCTCTGCAAAGTCAACCTTGTGGCCGTCAAACTCGGGGCCGTCCACGCAGGCGAACTTGGTCTCGCCGCCCACGGTAACACGGCAGCCGCCGCACATACCGGTGCCGTCCACCATAATGGGGTTCAGGGACACCATGGTGTGAACGCCGAAGGGCTCGGTGGTCTTGCACACAAACTTCATCATAGGCACAGGTCCGATGGCCAGCACCTCGTCATACTCCCGTCCGGCCTCCAGCAGCTGCTGCAGCTTCACGGTGACGAAGCCCTGCTCGCCGTAGGAGCCGTCGTCGGTCATCAGGTACAGGTTGTCGGCACAGGCCTTGAACTCATCCTCCAGGATGACGATATCCTTGTTCCGGAAGCCAACAATCACGTCCACTTCTGCGCCAGCTTCCTTGAAAGCCTGGGCAGAGGGCAGGGCAATGGCGCAGCCCACGCCGCCGCCAACCACGCAAACCCGCTTCTTGCCTTCCACGGCAGTGGGCTTGCCCAGAGGGCCTACAAAGTCCCGGATATAGTCGCCTTCATTCAGGTTTCCCAGGGAGATGGTGGCAAAGCCCACCTTCTGGAAAATGATGGTGACGGTACCCTTCTCCCGGTCATAGCCGGCGATGGTCAGGGGGACACGCTCGCTCTTTTCGTCGATGCGGAAAATGATGAACTGTCCGGCCTTGGCCTTCTTGGCTACAAAGGGGGCTTCAATTTCCATCAGGGTGACGGAGCTATTCAGCTCCTTCTTGCGTACAATTTTGAACATTACCCGATCCTTCCTTTTCAGTGAATTTAAGTGCAAAGTTCTACATCTTTTTTATTATATACCTTTTGAGGCATATTGTCAATTTCGGCGGGCAGTGCCCGGCGGCGGGTCGCCGCAGACAATTTCGCACGGTGGCTTTCTGCTCTTCGTTACTTCCCTGACCCGCCCGGTATCGGCGGGCAGTGCCCGCGGACAATGCGCACGGAAATCTTCTGCAAATCGTTACTGCCCCTCCAGTGCCCGGTATCGTTACTTTGCAGAAGGTTTCGTATATACCTCCCTCCGGGAGGGAGGTGGCTTGGGGCGCAGCCCCAAGACGGAGGGAGCCAGCGGGAGCATAGCCGGTTGGATTGCCAGAGTTGGAACCTCCCCAAAGCTATCCCATTTCTAATGCCCACTGGAGGCAACCAACCGATAAAATCGGTATAGGGTATCGGTAGTTATGAGCAAGTACCACACCAAAAGCAAACCGTCAGCTTACCGCCCGCTGGCTCCCTCAGTCACCTGCGGTGACAGCTCCCTCCCGGAGGGAGCTATGGAACCGCTGATTATTTCTTGGTAATAATTTCCAGGCCGCCCAGGTACTTGCGCAGAACCTCGGGAACTACGATGGAGCCGTCGGCTCTCTGGTTCTGCTCCACCATGGCGGGGAAAATCCGGGAGGTAGCCAGGCCGGAGCCGTTGAGGGTGTGGAGGAACTCCGGCTTGCCGGTGGCTTCCCGGCGGAAGCGGATATTGCCCCGGCGGGCCTGATAATCCCGGGCGTTGGACACGGAGGATACTTCCTTATAGCCGTTCATAGAGGGAATCTGAATCTCAATATCGTAGGTTCTGGCCATGGAAGCGGAGCAGTCCCCTGCAGCCAGCTTCACAGTACGGAAGTGGAAGCCCAGACCCTTCACCAGGTTCTCTGCCTTGGTTACCAGCTCATCGAAAGCGGCATCGGAGTCCTCGGGGCGGGTGAACTGGAACATCTCCACCTTGTTGAACTGGTGGCCACGAACCATGCCCCGCTCGTCAGCCCGGTGGGAACCGGCCTCCCGGCGGAAGCAGGGGGTGTAGGCAAAGAACTTCTTGGGCAAATCCGCCTCGGAGAGAATCTCATCCCGGTAGATGGAAGCCAGAGCTGCCTCTGCCGTGGGGAGCATATAGTGGACCCGGTCGTCGGTGGGGTTGGCAATCTTATATACTTCGTCGGCAAACTTGGGGAACTGACCGGCGGTTTCGCCGCACTGGTACTCCAGCATATGGGGGGGCAGGATAAACTCATAGCCGTCAGCCAGGTGGCTGTCGATGAAGTAGTTAAGAAGCGCCCATTCCAGCCGGGCACCCATGCCGGTATACATCCAGTTTCCGGCGCCTGCCAGCTTCACGCCCCGCTCATAGTCGATAAGGCCCAGGTCCAGGCACAAATCCACATGGTGCTTGGGCTCAAAGTCAAACTTGTGGGGCTCCCCAAAATACCGCAGAGGCTCGTTGTTCTCCTTGCCGCCGGGCTTCAGATCCGGGTCAGGCAGGTTGGGAAGGCTCAGCATCAGGGTGCGGAATTCCCCCTGGAGGGTCTTCAGCTCCTCGGCCTCGTCTGCGATGGCCTGGTCCAGCCGGACACTCTCAGCGGAGTTGGCATCAATCTGAGCCTGGAGGTCGGCAGTATCCTCGCCCCGCTTCTCAGCGGCCTTCTTCTGACCGAAGAGCTTGCCGTTTTCCTTGCTCAGCTTGTTCTTCTGGGCGGTCTGGGTCTCAGTGGAGGTTTTCAGGCCCCGGATTTTCTCTTCCAGCACCAGAATCTTGTCCACGGTGGCGTCGCAGTCCACCTCCTTGGCGTGAAGGCCGTCCTTCACTGCCTGGGGATTCTCCTTGATTTTCTTAATGTCTAACATACTTCATTTCTCCTTGGTATGGATATTTTTAGTAACCATTGGGGTTTTCCGGGATAATCAGAGCTGCAATCAGGTAGGCAAGCAAGCCTGTCCCGGCGCAGAACACCAGCAGCACCCAAATCAGCCGAATAACGGTGGGATCCAAGTTCACATACTCCCCGATTCCCCCACACACCCCGGCAATTTTTCGGTTGGTCTGGCTGCGGTAAAGTTTTTTGCTCATGCTCTCACCTTTCAATCTGCATCAAAGCGTCCAGCAGTTTCTGCAAATCCTCCTGGCCGTAAAATTCCAGCTCGAAGCGGCCTTTCCGCTTGCCGTTGACGATTTTCACCCCCCGGCCCAGGTGACGGCTGAGGTTCTTCTCACACTCTGCCACATAGTCCACCGCCAGGGATACGGGCTTCTGGGGAGCAGGTTCCCGCTCCATGTTCTTGCAAAGCAGCTCTGCCTGGCGCACAGACAGGCCCAGTGCCACAATTTTCTGGGCGGCCTGCTGCTGCTTCTGGGGGGATTTCAGGGACAGCACCGCCCGGGCGTGTCCGGCGGAAAGGCTGCCCTTTCGCACCATTTCCAGAATCTCCGGGGTCAGCTGCAAAAGCCGCAGGGCGTTGGTCACCGCCGGACGGGACTTCCCTACCCGGCTGGCTGCCTCCTCCTGGGTCAGACCGTAGTCGTTAATCAGGCTCTGATACCCCAGGGCTTCTTCCACCGGGTTCAAATCCTGCCGCTGCAGGTTCTCAATCAAAGCCAGCTCCGTGGTCTTTTTGTCATCCGCCTCCATAATCACGGCGGGAATTTCCTTCAATTCCGCCATCCGGGCCGCTCTCCACCGCCGTTCTCCGGCGATAATCTGATAATAGCCGTTGGGAAGGGGCCGCACCGTCAGGGGCTGCACCACACCGTGCTCTTGTATAGAGCGAGCCAGAGCCTCCAACTGCTCCGGGTCAAAATCCTGCCGGGGCTGGTTGGGGTTCGGCTCCACTTTATGCAGGGGCAGGAGCTGATAGGGACTTTTACTGGCCGGTTCCTCGGCGGTCAAATCCCCCATGAGAGCTCCCAATCCTCTGCCTAAGCCTTTGGCACTCATCGTCTCACCTCAATTATAGTTTTTTCAATACTTCCTCTGCCATGGCCCGGTAAGCCACCGCTCCCCGGCTGCTCCGGTCATACACCGTCACCGGCAAACCGTGGCTGGGGGCTTCCGCCAGCCGCACATTCCGGGGAATCACATTGGCATAGACCTTACCCGGGAAGTGCCGCCGCACCTCCTGAGCTACCTGGGTGGAAAAGTTGGTTCTGCCATCAAACATGGTCAGGGCCACCCCGAAAATCTCCAACCGGGGATTAAGCCGCTTTTTCACCATCCGCAGGGTTGCCATCAGGTCTGTCAGCCCTTCCAGGGCGTAATACTCACACTGCACCGGCACCAGAATCCCCTCCGCCGCCATCAGGCCGTTCAGGGTCAGCAGTTCCAGCGAGGGAGGACAGTCAATGAGAATCAGATCATATTTGTCCTGCACCCGCTCCAAAGCGGCTTTCAGCTGGCCGTTGGGGTTGGGGATGGACAGCAGTTCCACCGCTGCACCTGCCAGATCCGGGGAGGAGGGCAGCACATCTCCATATTTGGTGCTTTGAATGGCCTGCTCCGTGGGGATCTGGTTGATAATCACATCGTAGACACTGTATTTGAGATTTTTCTTATTCAGTCCCAGACCGGAGGTTGCATTGGCCTGGGGGTCAAAGTCGCACAGAAGCACCCGCCGGCCAGCCTCGGTCAAAGCGGCAGTCAGGTTTACGGCGGTGGTGGTTTTCCCAACACCGCCCTTCTGATTGACCACGGCAATGATTTTTCCCATGGTTCTTCCTTTCTATTCCCAACTCCTATGTTTCCCGTGAAACATTCTTGTTTGCGCTTTTTTATGGGTTTCACGTGAAACTATCATTTTGTTGCGTTATGGGAATGTTTCCCGTGAAACATCAGGGTTCTGAATTGGAGGTGCCCACGGTGTAGTTCCGGCCCTTGTCCATGGGTTCCTGGGTTTCCTTGGGCCACAGCCACAGGTAACACAAAACACCCAAAATCAGCACCGCCAGCAGCAGAAACACCCGAAGCCGGCGGTTTGTCCGCCGCAGCTGAGCCACCTGCTCCTCCGGAGCCGGAGGTGGGGTGAACCGCTGGGTTTTCCGCTCCTGCCGGATGACCGGAGGCAGGTACACCGGGGTATCCGGCTTCACTGGGTATCGTTCCATCTCATCCAGACATTCCTGGCAAAAAAAGCGGTCGGATTTTGTCTCTCTGCCGCACTTCATGCAATACACCTGCCGGCACCTCTCTTTCTGTATGGTAGGTATATTCTACAACAAAATCTCCGGTTCGTAAAGGGGAAAGAAAAAATTGGTTGGATTTTTTCATCCTTTACCGGATAATCGGATAAAAGGATTTGTGAACAAACTGTAAATAGTCATAGAATCCCTCTTGACAGTCACATGACCATATGATACAATCTTGTCACCATCAAGAAAGGAGATGATTCCATGAACTGGCAAATTCCCGGTACGGTATTGGAAATTCCCATGGAGGAGGTCCAGTACATACCGGAGCAGTTTCAATCCATGTTTCTCCCCGGGGGCATGGTACTGAGCCAGGTAGCAGGGGTCACAGGGCTGGAGCCTCATACCATCCAGAATTGGGTGAAGCGGGGGTTTTTACCGCCTCCCATCAATAAGCGCTACACTTTGGAGCAGCTTTGCCGGATTGTAAACATCCATATGCTTCGGGGGATTCTTCCCATGGAGCGGATTTGTTCCCTGCTTGGCTATGTGAACGGACGGCTGGATGATGAAGGGGACGACATTATTGACGATTCCCAGCTTTACTTCCTGTTTGTCCGCCTGGCGGCCCAGGCCTCCTCCCTTGGTGGCCCGGAAACCTGGGAAAGTGTACTGGAATCTTCCCTGGCCCAATACGCAGAACCGGTTCCCGGGGCAAAAGACAGGGTGAAAAAGGCTCTGAGGATCATGCTTACCGCCTGGGGCGCCGCCAAGCTCCGGCAACAGGCGGAAAATCTTCTTCAGCAGCTGGAAATTTAACCATTCAAGAAAGGAAATCATTATGTTCAACAACGATGGCAGCTACCGTTGGGTACCCAACAATGGGGGCGGCTCCCCCAAGAGCTTCCGGGACATTCCCTGGAAGAAAATCAAAACCGCCGCAATCGTCCTGGCGGTGGTTCTATTCGTGGCAATCGGCGTGTTTACCTGCTACTACACGGTGGACGACAAGCAGCAGGCAGTGGTGACCACCTTCGGCAAGGTGACGGATGTGGTAGACCCGGGCCTGCACTTCAAGCTCCCCTTCGGAATCCAGCAGGTAGAGCCGGTGGATGTGAATGTGTATCAGAAGATCGAGCTGGGCTATAGCTCCCAGGATCCCCAGTACAGCACCGACGAAAGCACCATGATTACGGGAGACTACAACATCATCAATGTGGATTTCTTCGTGGAATACAAGATTTCCGACCCGGTGGCTTATCTTTACAGCTCCAACAATCCGGAGGAGATTCTGAAAAATCTGATCCAGAGCCAGGTGCGAAACGTGGTGGGCTCCACCTCCGTGGACGATGCCCTGACCACCGGCAAGGAGAGCATCCAGATGCAGGTAAAGGATCTGGTGACGGAAATTCTGGAGGACTATGACATCGGCCTGACCCTCATTGATGTGCGGATTCAGGACTCTGAGCCTCCCACTCAGGAGGTTATGGAGGCTTTCAAAGCGGTGGAAACCGCCAAGCAGCAGGCAGAAACCGTGGTAAACGACGCCAAGGCCTACCAGAATGCCAAAATTCCCGAGGCCAACGCCCAGGCGGATAAGCTGCTGCAAAACGCCGAGTTTTTGAAGCAGAAGCGCATTAACGAGGCTACGGAGCAGGTAGCCATGTTCCAGGCCATGTATAACGAGTACATTCTGAACCCGGATATCACCAAGAGCCGGATGTACTATGAAGCCATTTCCCAGATTCTTCCCGATGTAAAGGTGTATATCAACACTGGCGACGGCCAGAATGTGGATATGCTCCTGCCTCTGGAATCCTTAGTCACCAATCAGGAGGGTGAATAATATGACAAAGAAAATCATCATCGCGGTGGTAGTCGTACTGCTGCTGATTGTGGGCTTTTCCAGCATCTATGTGGTGGGAGAGAACACCGCAGCCTGCACCTTCCGCTTCTCGGAAATCGTCAATACCGTGGATACCCCGGGTCTGCACTTCAAGCTTCCCTTTGTGGACTCTGTGAAGTACTACTCCAAAGCCACCCAGTTTTACGACATCCCCCCTTCCGAGGTGCTTACCTCTGACAAGCAGACCATGACCGTGGACTGCTATGTGCTTTGGAACATCTCCGATCCCCAGCAGTTCTACCGGGCCCTGGGCACCACCGCCAAGGCGGAGGAGCGGCTGAACGCCATGACCTACAACGTTTTGAAAAACGTCATGAGCACCCTGGCCCAGTCGGACATTATCAATATGAACGACGGTGCGGAGCGGAATGAGATTTACGAAGGCATCGCCGCCCAGGTGGACGCAGTGGCCAAATCCTACGGCATCCATGTGGAGGATGTGAAAATCAAGCAGTTTGACCTGCCCCAGTCCAACCTGGAGGCTGTGTACGGCCGGATGATTTCCGAGCGGAACCAGATGGCGGAAAAGTACACAGCAGACGGCAACTATGAGGCAAACATCATCCGCAACGACGTGGATAAGCAGGTGAACATCATCGTATCCAACGCCCAGGCAGAGGCCGCCAAGCTGGAGGCCGAGGGCGAGGCGGAGTACATGCGGATGCTGGCTGCCGCCTACGACACCCCGGAGAAGAAGGACTTCTATGAGTTCATTCTGGCTCTGGATGCCCTGAAGCAGACCCTCACCGGCGACCAGAAAACGGTGATTCTGGACGCCGATTCCGAGCTGGCTCAGATTCTCTCCGGCAATCAGGGATAAAAATCAAAGAAAGGCTCCCGAAAACGGGAGCCTTTTTCTATTTGCGGTACAAAAAAGCTACCTTGCGAAAGGGAGCTGGTACGGTGTAAGGCGTAAATTGACGGCTTGTACTTCGACAACGAGATGATATTGGGTGCGTAAAAGGGAAAAGCCCAAGGCCTGCACCAAAGGCTCCCTTGCTAAAGGGAGCTGGCAAAAATCTTTGATTTTTGACTGAGGGATTCCACAGCAGGCACTTCCGATTCGCAAAAATCCAATGTGAAAACGTAAAAGCTGACGGAAAATAGCTCCCTCCGGGAGGGAGCTGTCACCGCAGGTGACTGAGGGAGCCAGCGGGCGGTGCAGTTCCGGTTTCATAATGGGGCGGTACTTGCTGGTGGCCATCGTCACCCGGTTAGAACCTTTTGATTTCTTCTTCAATCGGCTTTCTGCAAGCGCTTGCCAGCGGGGCCGTACTTTCTTGCTCCGGCAAGAAAGTACGCAAAGAAGCCGGCTTAAGGGGAAAACAACTCACTCCCGTTCGGTGTTTTCCCCTTAAGGATCCCCCCTAACCATCGATAGATTGACCCTTCGCTTTGGCTCGGGTGCGGGGTTTCAGCTACTGCCCCCGTTTGGGTTTGTAGAATTTGGAGGTACTTCTTTCCCACGCTGTCGATTGAAAGATTGAAAAAGCCCGGTATCGCACCATAGAACGATACCGGGCGGGTCAGGGAAAAAACGAACAGTAGAAAGCTATCGTGCGAAATTGCCTCCGGGGGCACCCCGGCGGGCACTGGAGGGGCAGTAACGATTTGCAATAGACTACCGTGCGAAATCGTCTGCGGCAACTCTCCGCCGTTTTTCCAGGGTGTAGGAGGAAAGGGAGGTGAGGTAGACTTTTTGGAAGCCGTATTCGGCGGTGAGAATGAAGCTTTTGGGCAGGTCATCGCAGGGGATGACCTGTCCTTCTTTTTCCGCCTGATTGAGAAACTCCCGGGTGCGTTTGGAGGTGGTGGTGTTGTCCATATGGAAAATGCCGATGATGGAGGTGTCCCGCACCGCCATGTCGCTGCCTATGGATAGATACATACTCTCACCCCATGTCATTTTTGTACCAGGCTACCGCCAGGGCATCGCACCGGTTGTTTTTGGGATTGTCTGCGTGACCCTTGACCCAGTGGTAGCTGAGATTGTGGATATGGGTCAGCTCTAAGAGCCGCTCCCACAAATCCGGGTTCAGGGCGGGCTTTTTGTCGGACTTGACCCAGCCCCGCTTCTTCCACCCTTCTGCCCAGCCTTTGGACAGGCCGTCAATCACATACTTGGAATCGGAGTACAGCTCCACATGGCAAGGCTCTTTCAAAGCCTCCAATCCCCGAATCACGGCAGTCAGCTCCATCCGGTTGTTGGTGGTGGAGGGCTCTCCCCCGGAGAGCTCCTTTTCCACCCCATTGAATTCCAGAATCGCACCCCAACCCCCGGGGCCGGGATTGCCGGAGCAGGCCCCGTCGGTGTAGAGAATCACGGTTTTCACTGGGCTTCTTCCTCGTCCTTTTCAATCCGCTCGATGGCTACCAGCTGATTGCCCTCTTCAATCCGCATGACAATCACGCCCTGCACATCCCGCTTATACACGTTGATGTCGGAGGCCGGCACCCGGATGATGACGCCGCCGTTTTCGATGAGCATAATATCATCCGTATCATCCACCACACGGCAGCCGGCAACCTTGCCGGTCTTTTCCGTGATGTTGTAGTTTTTCAGGCCCTTACCGCCCCGGCTCTGGGGGTATTTCAGTCCGTCTGCACCGGTGCGCAGGTACTCCGGCAATGCAGTGCGCTTGCCGTAGCCCTTTTCCGTCACGGTGAGCAGGGTCTTGCCTTCCTCTGCCTTCTCAGCACCGATCACATAGTCCCCATCTTCCAGGGTAATGCCCTTCACACCGGCGGCATCTCTGCCCATGGGCCGCACATCTTCCTCGCTGAAGCAGATGGCCATGCCGTTGGCGGTCGCCAGGATGATGTTATCGCTGCCGTTGGTGCGGATGACATTGATGAGCTGGTCCCCATCTTCCAGGGTGATGGCCCGGATACCGGTTTTCCGCCGGGTTTGGAGAGCCACGAAGGGAATCCGCTTCACGGTACCCTTCCGGGTGACCATCATCAGGTACTCGTCCTCGTGGAACTGGCGGGTTACCACCACAGCGGTGACGCTCTCCCCCTGCTCCAGAGGCAGAATATTCACAATGGCGGTGCCTCTGGCGGTTCTGCCCGCCTCGGGAATCTGGTAGCCCTTCCGCAGGTGGACCCGACCGCTGTCCGTAAAGAACAGCAGGTAGTCATGGGTGGAGGCTACGCTCAGGCTCTTTACATAGTCCTCCTCCTTCAGATTCTGGGCGTTGACGCCCCGGCCGCCCCGGCTCTGGGTCCGGTAGGTGTCCACGGGCATCCGCTTCACATAGCCCTGGTTGGAGAAGGTGAAGCAGCAGTCCTCTTCCTCGATGAGGTCCTCAATGTCAATCTCGTCCTCAATGTCCTGGATTTCCGTTTTCCGGTCGTCGCCGAACTTGTCCCGGATTTCCTCCAGCTCCTGCCGCAGCACCCCTTTCAGCTTCTGGGGGTCTTCCAGCAAAGACAAATAATAGGCAATTTTATCCTGCAGTTCCTGGTACTCCTCTTCCAGCTTCTCCCGGTCCAGACCCTGGAGGGCTTTCAGCCGCATATCCAAGATAGCCTGGGCCTGGATTTCATCCAGGGAGAACCGGTTCATGAGGTTTTCCCGGGCATCGTCATAAGAGGAGCGGATAATCTTGATTACTTCGTCAATATTATCCTGAGCAATGAGCAGACCTTCCAAAAGGTGTGCCCGCTCTCTTGCCTTTTTCAGGTCATACTGGGTTCTCCGGGTGAGCACTTCCTCCTGATAGGTCAGGTACTCATCCAGAATCTGCTTCAAAGTGAGGATTTTCGGCTGCTTCTGGTTGTCCACCAGGGCCAGGAGAATCACGCCGAAGCTGGACTGCAAAGCGGTCTGGTTAAAGAGGTGATTCAGCACCACCTGAGGGTTGGCATCCTTTTTCAGCTCAATGACCATCCGCATACCGTTCCGGTCGGACTCGTCCCGCAGGTCGGAAATGCCTTCCAGCCGCTTGTCCTTTACCTGGTCGGCGATGTTCTTGATTAGGTTCCGCTTGTTCACCTGGTAGGGAAGCTCTGTAACAATAATCCTTATTCTGTCCTTGCCGAACTCCTCGAAATTGGTCTTGGCCCGGACTACCATCTTGCCCCGGCCGGTGGCGTAGGCGGCACGGATGCCGCTTCTGCCCATGATAATGCCTCCCGTGGGGAAGTCCGGGCCGGTGATATGCTCCATAAGGTCCGTCAGGCTGCAATCCGGGTCATCCAGCTGGCAGATGCAGGCGTTGATGACCTCCCGCAGGTTGTGGGGCGGGATGTTGGTGGCCATACCCACGGCGATACCGGAGGAGCCGTTTACCAGCAGGTTGGGAAACCGGCTGGGCAGGACTCTGGGCTCTTTCCGGGTTTCGTCGAAGTTGGGGTCCCAGTCCACCGTGTCCTTGTCAATGTCCCGGAGCATCTGGTTGGAGATTTTGGAAAGTCTTGCCTCGGTGTAACGGTAAGCAGCAGGGGGATCGCCGTCCACGCTGCCGAAGTTGCCGTGGCCGTCCACCAGCATATAGCGCATGGAGAAGTTCTGGGCCAGCCGGACCATGGCGTCATACACGGAGACGTCGCCATGGGGATGGTACTTACCCAGCACATCACCCACGCAGGTAGCGGATTTCTTGAAGGGTTTGTCGGAGGTCAGGCCGCTTTCGTACATGGTGTAGAGAATCCGGCGGTGTACCGGCTTCAGGCCGTCCCGCACATCGGGCAGGGCCCGGCCTACAATGACGCTCATGGCGTACTCAATGTAGGACTTCTCCATTTCGTCTACCAGCTGGGATTGGGTAATCACCTGGTTGGGGAAGGCGATGTCCTCCGGTTTGTAATTACGGTTGTGTGCCATATTCCCCACCTCCTTAAATATCGATGTTCATGGCGTAACGGGCGTGGTTTTCAATCCATTCCTTCCGGGGCTCCACCTGCTCGCCCATAAGCACAGTGAATACCTCGTCCGCCCGGACAGCGTCGTCCAGGGTAATCCGCCGCAGGGTCCGCTTCTCCGGGTCCATGGTAGTCTCCCACAGCTCGTGGGGGTCCATCTCGCCCAAGCCTTTGAACCGGGAAATGTCAATCTTTGCGTTGGGGTTATCCTGGCGCATCTGGGCGGAAATCTGGTCCCGCTCCTGGTCGGAGTAGGCTACCTTCACAGTCTTGCCCCGGGTGAGCTTATAAAGGGGCGGCACAGCGGAGTACACATACCCCTCCTCAATCATGGGCCGCATATACCGGAAGAAGAAGGTCAGAAGCAGGGTACGGATGTGGGCACCGTCCACGTCCGCGTCCGCCATGATGATGACCTTGTGGTAGCGGAGCTTTTCCAGGGAGAATTCCTCCCCGATGCCGCCACCCAGGGCTACAATCAGGGGGTAGAGCTTATCGTTGTTGTAAATCTTATCCGCCCGGGCCTTTTCCACGTTGAGCATCTTGCCCCACATGGCGAGGATTGCCTGGAACCGGGAGTCCCGGCCCTGGATGGCGGAGCCGGCTGCGGAGTCACCCTCCACGATATAGATTTCGCACAGCTCGGGGTTGCGCTCGTTGCAGTCCTGGAGCTTGTCCGGCATCTGGCCGGATTCCAGCACAGTCTTCCGGCGGATAGATTCTCTTGCCCGGCGGGCAGCCTCTCTGGCCCGGTTGGCAGTCATGGCCTTGTCCAGAATCAGCTTGGCGGTCTGGGGGTGCTCCTCAAAGTACACCGCCAGCTGCTCACTGACAATGGAGTCAACCAGGGTACGGATATAGGCATTTCCCAGCTTGGCCTTGGTCTGGCCTTCAAACTGGGCATCGGTGAGCTTTACAGAGATGATGGCGGTAAGGCCTTCCCGGCAGTCCTCGCCGGAAACCTTGTCGTCTCCCTTGATAATGCCATTTTTCACACCATAGGCATTCACCACCCGGGTCAGGGCGGTTTTGAAGCCGGTTTCGTGCATACCGCCTTCCGGGGTATGGACGTCGTTGGCAAAGGACAGCATCAGCTCGTTATAGCCGTCGTTGTATTGCAGGGCAATTTCTGCCGAGGCGTCGTTTTTGCTGCCCTTCATATAGATGACTTCCGGGTGCAGAGGGGTCTTGTTCCGGTTGCACCAGCTGGCAAACTCCCGGATACCTCCCTCGTAGCACATGGTATGGGTGATGGGGGTTTCTTCCCGGTCGTCGGTGATGGTGATGGAAAGTCCGGCGTTCAGGAATGCCTCCTCCCGCATCCGCTTATGGAGGATTTCATAGTCGTATTCCAAAGTATCGAACATTTCCGGGTCCGGCTGGAAGGTGACTTCCGTACCGGTTTTCTCCGTGGTGCCTACGATGGTCATTTCCTGGGTAATATTTCCCCGGGAGAATTTCATCTCGTAAATCTGACCGTTCTTATGCACCCGCACCCGGAGCCACTGGCTCAGGGCGTTCACCACGGAAGCGCCAACGCCGTGAAGGCCGCCGGAGACCTTGTAGCCGCCGCCGCCGAACTTACCGCCGGCATGGAGCACGGTGTATACCACTTCCAGGGCAGGCCGTCCGGTCTGGGGCTGGATGTCCACGGGGATACCACGGCCGTCGTCGGTGACGGTGATGGAGTTGCCCGGGTTGATGGTGACGGTGATATGCTTACAATACCCCGCCAGAGCCTCGTCGATGGCGTTGTCCACGATTTCGTACACCAGGTGGTGCAGGCCCGACGAGGAGGTGGAGCCGATATACATACCGGGGCGCTTCCGAACAGCTTCCAGTCCTTCCAGAACCTGAATCTGCTCTGCCCCATATTCCTGACTTACTTTGGTTTCCTCAGACATACTTGTCCTCCTTATTGGCAGGCCCCGCCTGCCCAATACTTATTCACTATTCCCTATTCCCTATTCACTAAATCTGCCTGGTATCGTTACCTTGCAGAAGGCTTCGTTTATACCTCCCTCCGGGAGGGAGGTGGCTTGGGGCGCAGCCCCAAGTCGGAGGGAGCCAGCGGGGACATAACCAATTCCCAGTATTGGGATGGTACCTCCCCAGGATTATCAAGTTTCCGTTAAAATCGGCACAGGTTATCGATACTTATGAGCAAGTACCACCCCTTTGTGAAACCATAGCTGCACCGCCCGCAGGCTCCCTCAGTCACCTGCGGTGACAGCTCCCTCCCGGAGGGAGCTATGGGGTTTGTACATTGCCACATTGGCTTGTTCTTTTGGGAAGTGCCTGCTGTAAAATCCCTCAGATGCCTGTGGTACCAGCTCCCAATGACCGGGAGCCTTTCTAAATCAGCAGATTTCCCTTCTCGATTTCCATGGTTTTGCCCAGCTTGGTGAACCGGTCCTTTTCGCAGCAGGTGATGAACACCTGGCCCTTGTGAATCTGGTTCAGCACAAAGTCCTGCCGTCCCGGGTCCAGCTCGGAAAGCACATCATCCAGCAGCAGCACGGGAATTTCCCCGGACTGGCTGGCCATGAGCTGCCGCTGGGCCAGCTTCAGGCTGATGGCGGCGGTGCGGGTCTGGCCCTGGGAACCGTAGGCTTTCAGGGACATCCCGGAAAGGGTCACATCAAAATCATCCTTGTGAGGGCCTGTCAGGCACTGGCAGCTTTGCAGCTCTGCCCGGTAGTGGCTCTCCAGGTGCTCCTGGAGCTGCTGCTGCAAAACTTCCACGGGGGCAAAGGGGTCGGTGATGGTGGAAACGGTGTGGTAGGTGAGGACAAAGTCCTCCTTACCCCCGGAAAATTCCCGGTGGAACACCGCCGCTTCCCTGCCCAGTCCCTCATAAAATCTTGCCCGGTAGGAGATAATCAGGGCCCCTACCTGGCAAAGCCTTGTATTATACTCCGGCAGAATCTCCAGAAGGGCGGGATTTTCTTCCCGGTCCTTGAGAATCCGGTTTTTTTGCTCCAGAATCTTGCCGTACTGGGTCAGGGCCGCCTCATAGTTGGGCCGCAGCTGGCAAAGGGCGTTGTCCCCCAGCCGGCGGCGGCTGGCGGAGCCGCTTTTGAGCACCATCAGATCCTCCGGGCAGAACAGCACCGTCTGGAACACCCCCGAGATTTGGGAGAGGGTTTTCTTTTTTACCCCATTGTGGTACAGCTGCCGGGGTCTGCCGGGAAACAGCACCCACCGGATAGACTGCTGCCGTTCCTGAGAAAAAAGCTCCCCGGAAATTTCCGTAAAATCCGGGTCAAAGCCCATCAGCTCCTGATTTTTGGAGGTGCGGAAGCTCTTCCCCGTGCCCAGGTAGCCGATTGCCTCCAAAAGGTTGGTTTTTCCCTGGGCGTTATCCCCCACAATCAGGTTTACCCCCGGGTCGAAGGTGAAGCAGCAGTCCCGATAGTTGCGGTAATTATGAAGGGTGAGATTATTCAGCTGCATGGCTTACGATGGTGAAAATCTCACCCTGGAAGGTGAAGCTGTCCCCGGGGTGGAGCTTCTTTCCCCGCATGGTACAGGTTTCTCCGTTTACCTCCACCTGACCTTCCTGGATGACGGTCTTGGCCATGCCGCCGGTGACGGCTTGGGCCAGCTTCATGGCGGCTTCCAGCTTGATATATTCCGTGGTAATGGGCAGAGGAGAAGCCCCCTGCTTTTTGGTTACGGTGACTTTCATGGTAAATTCCTCATCAGTTGGATTTGATTCTTACCGGCAGAACCATGTAGGAGAAGTCCAGCTTTTCATCCGCCGGGGTCATAACGATGGGGCTTAATCCGTTGGTCAGCTCCAGAATGACCTCCTCGCTGGGGATAGCCCGAAGGGCGTCTGCCAGGTAGCGGACATTGAAGCCGATTTCCAGCTCCTTGCCGTCGCCCGCCAGAGAGCACTGGTCCTCGGCGGCGCCGATGGTGGTATTGGTACGCAGCAGCACCTGCTGGTTGCCGAAGATGCACCGCACCGGGCTCTTGTACTTTTCGGAGACGATCAGGCCCACCCGCTCAATGGAGGAAGCCAGATCCGACACATGGGCACAAAGCCGGATGGGGCAGTTGGTGGGAACCACCTTCCGCCAGTCCAGGAACTCTCCTTCCAGCAGGCGGCAGATAAGGGTTGCCTGTCCCACCTGGAACAGGATGTGCCGGGTACCCAGGGTGAAGGCTACCTGGTTATCTCCGTCAGAGAGGATTTTTTCCAGCTCTTTCAGGCCCGGTGCCGGAACCACGAAGGAAAGCTGCCGTCCCGTAGGCTCCTGGGTGTGGTAGGTACGCCGGGCAAGCCGGAAGCCGTCCACGGCAATGGCGGAGACCCGGTCTTCCTCCACTTCAAACTTTACGCCGGTATGGATGGGGCGACCCTGATTCTCGGAGACGGCGAAGATGGTGCCGGAGATCAGCTCCTTCATAGCCGTCTGGGGGATGCGGATGCTCCGACCGTCACCCACGTCCGGAAGGGTGGGGTATTCGTCGGCGGATTCAGCGGAGATGGTGAAGGAGGCATAGCCTGCCCGGATGGATACTTTATAGTTGTCGTCCACCACCACTGTGACCGGGCCTTCCGGCAGGCGGCGGATAATGTCACCGAACAGTCTTGCCGGCAGGACGCATTGGCCCATATCGGAAACCTCGGCGTCGATTACATAGGTGATGGCGGTTTCCATGTTGTAGCCGGTAAGGCTCAGGCCGTCTCCGGCTTTGCAGAGGATGCCCTCAATGGCGGAGATGGCGCTTTTTTGGGCGACGGTTCTGCCGGTAACATTCAGGCCGGTAAGGAGAGTGTTTTTTTCACAGGTAAAGCGCATGGTACGACCTCATTTCTGTAAAATAATGAATAATAAATATAAAAATAGATATTTTAGGTAGTAGTAATAGTAGTAGGGGAAATTTATGTGGAAAAGTGGGTTTTGTCTTAGAGGGGCAAGGGAAATTTATCCACAGCCGGATGTGTAGAAAGAAGATCTTTTCCACAGGGTTTTGGAGAATCCTGTGGAAAAGATTTTTTTCCACAACCCATCCATCCACATTCCACAGCCCCTGTGGATAAGCGGCGAGTCGCCGCAGACAATGCGCACGGCAGCTTTCTACAAATCGTTACTTCCCTGACCCGCCCGGTATCGGCGGCCAGTGGCCGCTGACGATTTCGCACGGTAGCTTTCTACAATTCGTTTTTTCCCTGACCCGCCCGGTATCGTTCTATGTGCAATGCCGGATTTTCTTTATCTTCCAATCGACAGCGTGGGAAAGAAGTACCTCCAAATTCTACAAACCCAAACGGGGGCAGTAGCTGAAACCCAGTGCCCGAGCCAAAGCGAAGGGTCAATCTCCCGATGGTTAGGGGGGATTCTTAAGGGGAAAACACCGAACGGGAGTGAGT
Organism: Candidatus Faecousia excrementigallinarum; assembly: GCA_018713285.1. Classification (GTDB taxonomy): domain Bacteria; phylum Bacillota; class Clostridia; order Oscillospirales; family Oscillospiraceae; genus Faecousia; species Faecousia excrementigallinarum. The sequence continues at coordinate 4,047 of DVFK01000103.1, read as the reverse complement.
TGTTTTCCCCTTAAGCCGGCTTCTTTGCGTACTTTCTTGCCGGAGCAAGAAAGTACGGCCCCGCTGGCAAGCGCCCGGAGTGCCTCCGGTGTCAATTTCGCTCGGTAGCTGATGCAGGTCGTCACTTCCCTGACCCGCCCAGTATCGTTACTGCGGTGCAGAATCGAGTGTCGATAACCTCTATCAAGTACCAACCCGAAAGCAAACCGTCGGTTTCCCGCCCGCTGGCTCCCTCAGTCACCTGCGGTGACAGCTCCCGACCGTCGGGAGCTATAAGCCTGTGCCACTTCACATTGGATTTTGCCTTTGAGAAAATGCCTGCTGTGAATCCCTCAGTCACGCCTCCGGCGTGCCAGCTCCCTTTGGCAAGGGAGCCTTTGGCTTTTCCCTTTTACGCACCTATATCATCTCGTTGTCGAAGTACAAGCCGTCAATTTACAGTCCCCGCCAGTTCCCTTTGTCCGGGGAACTTTGGTATCTGGGATACTGAAAAAATTACAGGGAGGCGTTGATATTGGCGGTAATGTCCCGGATATTGTTTTGCATGGTCTCGTTGCCGCCTTTGAGGGCCACTTCCACCTTGCGGATGGCGTAAAGCACCGTGGAGTGGTCCCGGCCAAACTCCTTGCCGATGTCGGGAAGGCTCAGATTGGTAAGCTTCCGGGTGAGGTAAATGGCAATCTGCCGGGCTTCTGTGGTGCCCTTGTTTTTCAGGGTGCCCCGAATCACCGACTCGTCCATGGAGTAGAACTTGCACACCTGGCTGATAATGAGCCCCGGGGTGGGCAGGGCGTTGCCCTCCCGCTTGAACATATCGTCAATGGCCCGGGACACGTTGGGAAGGTCCAGGGTCATGCCGTTCAGGTCCACATAGGCCCGGATCTTCTTCACCGTGCCCTCAATCTGCCGTACATTGCTGGTGACATTGTTGGCGATATAGTCGCAGATGTCATAGCTCAAATCCAGACCAAGAGAAGTGGCTTTGTTGCGGATAATGGCCATCCGGGTTTCGTAGTCCGGGGGCTGGACGTCTGCAATCAGGCCCCACTCAAACCGGGTTTTCAGCCGGTCCTCCAGGGTGAGCATATCGTTGGGCTTCCGGTCGGAGGTCATGACAATCTGCTTATGCTCCTCGTAGAGTTTATTGAAGGTATGGAAGAATTCCTCCTGGGTAGACTCCTTACCGGCGATGAACTGAATATCATCGATGAGGAACAGGTCGGCCTCCCGGTATTTGTTCCGGAACTCGATGTTCTTGCCGCTTTGCAGGGCGGAAATCAACTCGTTGGTAAACTGGTCGCCCTTGATATAAACGATGTTGGCGTCGGGGGAGGTTTTCCGGATGCCGTTGGCAATGGCGTACAGCAGGTGGGTTTTGCCCACACCGGCAGGGCCGTAGATGAACAGGGGGTTATACACCTGGCCGGGATTGTTGGATACGGCGATGGCGGCGCCGTGGGCGAACCGGTTGGAGGGGCCTACCACGAAGCTTTCAAAGGTGAACTGGGGGTTAAAGTCCATGGAGGTTTTCCGCTTTCCCTTGGCCCGGTAAGCGTTCAGCTCCTCGTCCCCGAACACCAAAAGCTTTGCATCGGAATTGAAAATTTCCCGCAGGGCGTCGTGGATATATTCGGTGCAGCGGCGGCGGATGGTCTCCCGGCGGAAGTCGGAAGAGGAGTACAAAATCAGGTGTTCCTCGTTCAGCTCCACCACTTCCGCATCGTCAAACCAGGCAGACACGGTGACCGCATCCAGACGCTCCTCCATATACTGCAAAACTTTGGCCCACACATAGGCAGATGAGTACATAAGGGGGCTCCTTTCTCTAAAAATCCCCAAAAAACCCCGGGAAAAAGTCCCATTTGGGGAATATTATCTCACCCTAAATTGTACCACAGAAAATACAAAAACACAACCCATATTTTGCGGCGGGCAGTGCCCGCGGACAATTTCGGCGGCCAGTGGCCGTAGCCATATTCGCACGATAGCTTTCTAAGCATTGCTACTTCCCTGACCCGCCCGGTATCGTTACCTTGCAGAAGGCTTCGTTTATACCTCACTCCGGGAGGGAGGTGTCTTGGGGCGCAGCCCCAAGACGGAGGGAGCCATCGGGCAGGAAACCAATTTGACAACCAGAGGAGGAACTTCCCCAGGGTTAAAATTTCCTATGCCCCATTCCAAAAAAATCTCGGTATAACGGGCATAGGGTATGGGCAATTATGAGCAAGTACCAACCCACAAGCAAACCGGAACTGCACCGCCCGCTTGCTCCCTCAGGCACCTGCGGTGCCAGCTCCCTCCCGGAGGGAGCTATGGGGCTTGTGCCTTGTCACATTGGTTTGTTCTTTCAGAAAGTGCCTGCTGTGAATCCCTCAGTCACGCCTACGGCGTGCCAGCTCCCTTTGGCAAGGGAGCCTTTGGAAGCACCGCCGATACCGGACAGATTTAGAAAATAGGGAAGAGGGAATATGTAATAGGTTTTTCGGACAAGCCGCCGATACCGGGCACTGGAGGGGCAGTAACGATTCGCAGAAGATTCCTGTGCGAAATTGGCTGCGGCCACTGGCCGCCGAAATTGTCAGCGGGCGCTGCCCGCTGTTGGTATATTTCTGGCTTTTGGGTAAACAATATCCAAGAACACCAAATATAGGAGGTTGTATTATGTTCCGTGTTCGTTATCTTTGCCTGGCGTTGGCGCTGGTGCTGCTGGTGTCTCCGGTTCTGGCTGCGGAGGTGGACAGCGATGCTGTCTATACCTTCTCCAGCGGGGATTTCTCCTCTCAGGAGGAGGAAGAGACCCTGATGGGTATTTGTATCACCGGCCTGCCCAAACCCCAGACCGGCACCATGATGCTGGGAAGCCGGGTGCTGCAGGAGGGGGATATTCTCTCTGTTGACCAAATCAATCAGATGACCTTTGTGCCCCTGCCTACGGAAGAAGATGTACAGGCGGAGGTCACCTTCCTGCCCATTTATGAAAACCGGGTGGAGGCCGCTGCCACCATGCACATCAGTGTATGGGGAAAAGAGGATCTGGCTCCTGTTGCGGAGGACTCCGTCATGGAGACCTATAAGAATCTTCCCAACCAGGGAAAGCTGAAAGCCTCTGACCCGGAGGGGAAGGAGCTCACCTACTCTGTCCTCCGCCAGCCCAAGCGGGGCACCCTGGAACTGAAAGAGGACGGCAGCTTCACCTACACCCCCAAGAATAACAAGGTGGGCGTGGACTCCTTCACCTACACCGCTACCGACCCTGCGGGAAATGTATCCCGGGAGGCTACCGTCACCATTCAGATTCTCAAGCCCCAGGCCGGTCAGTACACCGACACCGTGGGCAAGGATTGCCGTTTCTCTGCGGAGTGGCTGAAAAACCAGGGAATTTTTGAAGGGGAAAATCTGGGTGGAGAGGACTGCTTCTTCCCGGATAAGACCGTCAGCCGGGGAGAGTTCCTGGCTATGCTGGTAAAGCTCCTGGACATCTCTCCGGAGGGTGGAGAATATGCAAATGTCTCCCAGAATGTGCCCCAATGGCTTAAGCCTTACCTGAATGCGGCTCTGCGCTCCGGGCTGACTGCTGACCTGCCGGAGCTGACGGCAGAAACTCTTTCCCAGCCCATTACCGGGGAGGAAGTGGCCGTAATGCTGCAAAATGCCCTGGACCTGGCGGTGCCCCAGCAGGCACTGGAGACTGCCATGCAGAATCCTCTGGAGCTGGAGGAGTGGGCCGCAGCGGACGTTTACACCATGGCCCAGTATGACATCTCTCTCACTCCCGGTGAGGCTCTGACCCGAGGCGAGGCAGCCCAGGTGCTGTATCAGGTGAACTACCTGTCCATCGTAGCCCCCGGCGCTGCGGTGCTGCGCTACCAGAACTGAAAAAGTGCAAAAAAACCCCCGGACGAAAGTCCGGGGGTTTTTCAGTCTGTCAAAGAACCCCCGGATTTTGTTATGCAAAAACCGGGGGTTTGGTTATACAGGGGTTAAATAGCACAATATATTTGGCAAAAATGGAGTTCTCCCAACTCCATTTTGCCAGCTTTTTCAGAT
>DVFK01000102.1 GCA_018713285.1 Candidatus Faecousia excrementigallinarum | reverse complement strand
ATTTGCAATACGAATCCGCAAAGAGCTGTCGCTTTCTTCATATTTTGCGGAAAAGATTCTTTGAGTGGGTGTTTGTGAGACAGACATATCCGTTTCTGCATACCCCTCAGGAAGCCAGGTGGGTACTAATTTTTTCTCCGTATTGAACTCATCCAAAGCAGACTGCAAGGAAGCGCAGGGCATGTTATAATCCGAATCCGCACCCATAGAGTCCTCCGTCTGCCCCATGTATCCCAGGAAAAGTGTCTGCTGGGTCCACTTGGCAATGGTCTGCCACAAATCCACACCGAAACCCTGGGCGGTCACCGTGCCTCCCAGCAACAGCACCACCACAGCTGCGGCTGCTACCAGGCTCTTTTTCCACTTGCCGCCAGTTTTCACCGGTTCTCTTTCAGAAGTATGGCTTGTCCGTTCTTCATAGGACCGCTGGAAAATCTCCCAAGCCTCGTCCAGGGATTTTCCTTGGTTCTGGTCTTTTCTCCGTTTGGCAAGCACCCCCATGATATACAGAATGGTTTCCTGATCGGACACTTCCGCCTCTTTTTTGGAAGCATCCGCCCGGAGAATCTCCTGAAGTGCCTCGGTATCCATGGAATCGTACCGGGCTAAGTCAGTCTTTCTTTTTTGATTAGGCATACTCTACCTCCTTCTATAAGGTATATGTAATGAAACGCCAGAATGTGACATTAATTTTTAATTTTCTCCCGAAGAAATTTCTTAGCCCTTTCCATGCGCTTGCGGCAGGTGACCACAGTGATATTTCGGTCCCTCGCCAGTTCCTGATAGGATTTTCCATCCAGAACCTGCGCTTTCACCAGCTGGAATTCCTCTGTATCCACCAGATCCTGATACAAAAATTCCGGAGGCTCCTCATTATGGGACATGATTTTCTCAGGGGGGCAGGTAGCGATTTGTTCTTGCAAATACCTTTGTGCACCCGCCTGCCGTCGAAAGATATTGGAAATGACATTCCGCAGGGTGATAATCAGCCAGCCCTCCGGATTGGGGCTGTGAAGCAAGGCATCCGGGCACTGGCAGGCAATCCGGAACGCATCCTGGGCTGCCTCTTCCGCCTGGGCAAAGTTTTTTAGTGAGCTTTCCGCATACTCCACCAGCAAGGGATACATTTGCCGGAACAACCGCTCTATCTCATTGCTTTGGCTTGGATTCATCAGATTTTACCTCATTTTTCCGTATTACATTATGTGACATTGTGTAAAAGCATACTGTCGCAACGACAAACTGAACGCTTTAACCTTATTATTATATTCCATAATTTTCCAGAAAACAATCGTCATTTTTCGACTGTTTTCGATTCTTCCTATGGTAGAGAAAACACCCCATAAGCGAAGCATTCCATAGTCATATGCTTCTCATATGGGGTGCAGTTTCCCTGGCTATGTATTTTTGGGGGTGCACAGACTGCAAAAATATCCTGTGTCCAAGGGATTTTCCGTCAAATGCAGTCCCGGATATAAGATATTCAGTGCCTTTTCCAGCGTTTCCATAGGGGCATCGACAGATACATCCGCTGCGATTTTTCCCCGGTGCACAATCAGCAGGCGGCTGCAATAGGACAGGGCCAGCTGGGGATCGTGGAGCACCAGCAGTGCCCCCTTTTCCTTTTGACGTACCAGCCGCCGGATTTTATGGAGCAGCTGCCGGGCGTTGTCGAAGTCCAGGGCTGCATTGGGCTCATCCAAAAGCAGAAGGGGCGTATTTTGCACCAGCAGGCGGCACAACAGAACCATCTGCTGCTGTCCCTGGCTCAAAAGTCCAAAGTCCCGGTGCAGAAGGGAGGAAATTCCCAAATCCTCCGCCCAATGCTCAACACTTTGCCGCAGCTGAGGGGAGATCCCCCACCGGAAACCCTCCCGGGCATAGCCGCCCATGGCGATGGCCTCCATCACCGTGATTCCCGGCATGGCGTGGCTTCCCTGGGGCATAACCGCCGTCCTCCGTGCCCGTTCCCGGACGGATAAACGGCGGATATTCTCCCCTTGCAGCCGGATTTCCCCGGAAATACAGGGAAGCTCCCCCGTGATAGCCCGAAGCATCGTGGTTTTTCCGCAGCCGTTCCGCCCCAGGACTCCCACCATCTCCCCGGGAAACAGGGAAAAGGAAATATCCTGAAGGATGGGAGCAGAATATCCCACGGACAAGGACAAAGCTTCAAAAATCGGTTCCATATGCCTCCTTTCTCCTCCGACGCAGAGCCAGAAGCAGCACAGGAATGGAAAAGGCCACCGTGAGAATACTCAGGGGCAGCTCCGCAAAAGGCACCAGCATTCTTGCCAGAATGTCCGCTGCCAGCAGGAGCTCTCCCCCCACCGCCATGCAAAACAGCAGGTACATACCCCCTCGGCGGCGGTACAAAGCGAATGCGATATGGGGAGCAATCAGTCCCACGAAGGCGATGGCTCCCGTAACGGAAATCACCCCGGCAGTCATCCAGGTGGCAAGCCCCAAAAGGATTCCCCGCCACAAACCCGGAGGAAGTCCCAGCTGCCTTGCCTGGGCAGAGCCCTGGCTGAGAAGGAGCAGCTGCTTTCCAAAGCACAGCACCAGGGCCATGGGAAGAAGAATCAACGGCAGGCAGGGATAAACCCGGCCGGCAGTGACCTTTCCCAGGCTGCCCATGGTCCAGAATTCAATGGCTGCCAGCTCCCCGGTGGGATCTGCCATGTATTTCAGGAGCATCAGCCCTGCCTCCGCTGCGGAGGCAATCACAATGCCCGCAAGGACATAGCTGCCGGTGCGGCGGATGCCGGAAAACTCTACCAGCAGCAACACCAGCACCAACGACAAAAGCCCCAGAGCAAAGGAGCCCGCCATCATCAGCCACCAGCTGCCGCCTCCCAGCACCAGAGCCATGGCAGCCCCCAGAGAAGCCCCAGAGGCTACACCGGTAAGATCCGGGGAGGCAAGAGGATTCCGGAACAGAAGCTGATACACGCCTCCCGCCAGTCCCAAAGCACACCCGGCGGTGAGTCCCATCACCACCCGGGGCACCCGAAGCTGCCAGAACACCCCGGAAAGGGTGGTGTTTTCCAGCTTCCCCACAAGCAGCTGCCCCATCTCCGGAAGGGAGATGGGGTAGCTGCCCAGAGTGCAGGACAAAAGGGCGGTGACTGCCAGCAATAGCAGTGCCGGAATCAGCAAATACCCTCTGGAACGCATTTACTTGGTAATCAGGTCCCCGGGAATTTCCACGCCGTAGAAGGTCTTGTAGAAGTCCTGGGCATCCTTCTGGAAGGTTTCAAAATCGTATACCTGGGGATGGAGCACACTGGTGAGCCACAGAACACCCAAAATTCCCGAGGGGATGGGAGAGTCCCACTCCTCCAGGTTCTGGGGCATGGCGTACACCGCACCGTTCTTCACAGCCGCAACCTGGGACAGGCTCTCGTCATTGAGCACATCCTGGGCGGTATACTCCGCACCTGCAGGGATGACAATGACCTCCGGGTCAGCCGCCAGAATGGACTCGTAGGAAACCTCCGTCCAGTAGTCCCCGGGCAGCTGGGACATCACATTCTCGCCCCCTGCCAGGGTCACCAGGTCGGACTGGTACATCTGTCCCGGGGCAGCAGAGAGATAGGAGGAATTGCTGGCCAGATACACCCGGGGCTTTTCCTCCCCTGCCGTCATGGAAGAAACCTTGGTCAGCTGCTCCTCATAGTAGGCAAGCAAAGCCTCTGCCCGCTCCGGAACGCCGCAGGCGGTGGCAATGAGGGTAAGCATCTCCTCCAGGAGCTCCTGAGATTCGGGATTTACCACCAGTACGGGGATGCCCAAGTCCTCCAGAGTGGTTGCATAGTCCTGAAGCTTCACCGGCATCAGCACCAGATCCGGCTCCAGGGCCACCACAGCCTCCACATTCAGCTCCTTCAAGGTACCCACCTGGGGCTTTTCCAGCAGTTCCGGGGCACAGAGGCTGTAAATGGGACGGGTATCCGCCTTCTTTTCCAGGCCAACCACCCGGTCCCCCAGGCCCAGGGCCAGAGTGCTGTAGGTGGTGATATAGTAGCAGCTTACCAGAGTCTGGGCAGGCTCATCCAAGGTCACCTGCCGCCCGGCCTGGTCGGTCAGGGTAATGGTCTTGTTTTCTGTGGTAGCCTCAGTGGTTGCCTGGGTGGAAGGCTGGGTAGCCTCCGTGGTAGTCTGGGGCTCCCCGCCGGCGCAGCCGGTCAGGCTGAACAAAAGAGCCAGGGCCAGAAGAAAGGCCAGGGCAGAACGAAATCTTTTCATTTTCTTTCTCCTCAATTCTTTTTTTGATATTGTGTGATAAGCTCCGGCGGCAGGGCTTCCAGCGCCTCCAACCGGTCTATATCCCACAGCTCCCAACAGGAGGCTGCTGGAACACGGGTGCAGGGGTATTTTTTCAGCAGGACACCCCCTCCCCTGTCCCCTTCCAGGGCCATCAGCTCCGAAGCCAGGGATGCAGAAAAGGCAGCAGGGTTTCCCGGGGTATCCTGCCAATAGATGCGGGCGGTAGGCCCGGGGGCGGACAGAAGCCGCCGGATGGTATCCGCCTGCAAAAAGGGCTGGTCCGCCGCAGCAAATACCAGGGTATCCTCCGGGGACAGGTTCTTGATACTTTCCAGTCCTGCCCGGATGGTGTAGGACAGCCCCAGATGGCTCAAAGGGCTGTCCACCGCCAATATGCCCCGGTCTTCCGCCCAATGGCGGATGGCTTCATATTGGGACACCACCCGAAGGGTACAGTCCGGCTCCTTTCCGGCGGCCTCCCAGAGGGCTTCCAGCCCCCAGGAAAACAATGGTTTCCCCCAAAGGGGATAGAGCAGCTTGTTGCTGCCGAAGCGGCTGGCTTTTCCGGAAGCCAGGAATAAAATATGCTTAGCCATGATCCATGGACATGAGAATCTTCTCAGGGGTGATGGGCAATTCCCGGTGCCACACCCCCGTTGCCCGGTAAATGGCATGGGCAATGGCAGGGGCAGGGGTGTTGATGACCACCTCACCGATGGACTTGGCACCGAAGGGGCCGGTGGGCTCGTGGCTGCAGGCAAAGTCCACCTGGAGCTTACCCACATCCAGCCGGGAGGGAATCTTATACTGCATGAAGGAGTCCTCCATCACCCGGCCCTTGGCCGTATAGGTGACGTTCTCCGTCAGGGTCATGCCAATGCCCTGGGCAATGCCCCCCTCTACCTGAATCCGCACCAGATTGGGGTTCAGGGGGGTACCGCAGTCCACCACAGCGGCGTAGTTCAGCAGCTCCACATGGCCGGTCTGGGTGTCCACCTCCACCTCTGCCATACCTGCCATAAAGGGCGGGGGCGATACCGGGGAGGAGTGGCTCACCGTCACCTGCACCGGGATGGTATTGCCCGCCATGGAGCGGGTGGCAATATCCATGAGGCTCACAGAGGCGGAGCCGTCGGCACGGCTTACCCCCTTGCCGGAGAACACCGTTTCCTCCGGGGTGCAGCCCAGGATATTGGCCGCAATCCGGCACATATTCTGCCGCAACTCCAGGCAGGCCTTTTCCACCGCCTTGCCGGTGACATAGGCCGTAGAGGAAGCATAGGAACCGGAGTCATAGGGAGAGGCATCGGTGTCGGCACCGAATACCGCAATATCATCCAAATCACAGTCCAGGCACTCGGCGGCAATCTGGGCCAGGGTCGTATCACAGCCGGTACCCATATCCGCTGCACCAATCATCAGATTGTAGATACCCTCGTCTCCCAGCTTGATGGTGGCAGAGCCCACATCCAATCCGGAGATGCCGGAGCCCTGCATACTCAGGCCCACACCGGCAGCCCGGATTTTTCCGTTCCCCATGTCCCGCACCGGGTATTTTTCCGCCCAGTTGAAAATTTCTGCGCATTTTTCGATACACCGGTCCAGGGCGCAGGCGTTGGCGGTTTCATGGTAGTAGGCAGGCATGACCATCCCTTCCCGGACGATATTCTTCTCCCGGAGGGTCAGGGGATCCATATGAAGCTTTTCTGCCAGCTCATTGACAGCGCTTTCCACCGCAAACAGACCCTGGGTTGCGCCGTAGCCCCGGTAGGCACCGGCGGACTGGCGGTTGGTATACACCACATCGTAGGTAAAGCGGAAGGCCTCCAGGTTGGCGGTATACACGGGAATGGACTTGTGGCCGGAGAGGCCCACGGTGGTGGGACCATGCTCGCCGTAAGCGCCGGTATTGGAAAGGGTATACAAATCTATGCCCCGGATAATGCCCTCCTGGGTGGCTCCCAGCCGCACATGGACCTCCATCTCGTGCCGGGGAGATGCGGCAATCTGGCACTCCTTCCGGGAGTAGATCATCCGGGCCGGACGGCGGGTTTTCCAGGTCACAAAGGCCGGGTACACCTCCGCCACCACCGTCTGCTTGGCACCGAAGCCGCCGCCGATTCTGGGCTTTTCCACATGAACCATGGACTTGGGGATGTCCAAAGCGTTGGCAATAATCCGGCGGCAGTGGAACACAATCTGGGTGGAGCTGATGACATGAAGCCGGCCGTACCGGTCGATTTCCGTATAGGTGCGGAAGGTCTCCATCATGGCCTGCTGACAGGCCTTCACATGATAGGTATGGTCAATCACCACCGGGCAGCTGTCCAGCACTCCGTCAATGTCCCCTTCCCCCTCCTGACCGGAGGCGCAGAGGTTCCGGCGGTTGTCTGCCCCCACAGGGCAGAGGGAGCGCCAGCTGTCCTCGGGATGGACCAAGATGGGATTGTCCTTGGCGGTGTGGAAGTCCAGCACCGGCTCCAGCACCTCATAGTCCACCCGGATGAGCTTCATGGCCCTGTCCACGGCCTTTTCCGTTTCCCCTGCCACGATGGCAACCGCATCCCCCACAAACCGCAGGTGCTGATCCAGCAGCAGCCGGTCATAGGGAGAGGGCTCGGGGTAGGTCTGTCCTGCCGTGGTAAACCGCTTCTGGGGCACATCCAGGTAGGTATAGACCGCTACCATCCCGGGCACCTTTATGGCGTTTTCCGTGCGGATGTCCCGGATTTTCGCATTGGCATAGGGGCTTCGCAGCACCTTCACCACCAGAGCATCCCGGGGGGTCACATCCTCCACGAAGAGGGGCTTACCCAGAAGCAGCTGCATGGCGTCCTTTTTTCGCACAGGTTTTCCCACGCTTTTCAGCTCAGCCATTGGTCTTACCCTCCTTCCAGTTCAGGTAGTTGCGGATACCTCTCAGCTGTCCCTCGTAACCGGAGCAGCGGCACAGGTTTCCTGCAAGGTAGGCACGAATCTCCTCATCCGTGGGATGGGGATTCTCCCGAAGGAGGGCAATGGTATTCATCACAAAGCCGGGGTTACAGAAGCCGCACTGCTCTGCACCCTGGTCGGCAATAAAGCCCACAAATTCCTCCGCCTCTTGCTGCAGCCCCTCCAGGGTCTGCACCTGGTGTCCGGCAGCCCGGGCAGCAAGCACAGAGCAAGACAGCACCGGCACACCATCCAGCAGCACGGTGCAAAGGCCGCAGTTGGCGGTTTCACAGCCCCGCTTCACAGACAGGCATCCCTGCTCCCGGAGAAAGTCCAGCAGTAACTTATCCGCATCCACAGAGGCGGTAACGGGTTTTCCGTTGAGTGTCAATTTGATTTCCATGGTTTACTCCTCCCCCAAAGCCAACAGGCACCGGCGCACCAGGGTCACCGCCAGCCGCTTTCGGTAGGCTTCGCTTCCCCGCATATTGGAGCCGAACGCCCCCTGCTCCGAAACCCACCGGGCAAAGGCCTCTGCCTTTTCTTCTGTCAAATTTCCCTGAAGAATTTGGGTTTCGTCCTCAAAGCACCGGGCGGCGCCGGGTCTTGCCCCCAGGCAGCAACGGTAGGTATCATCCTTTTTCATCACGCAGCAGGCCAGCACCGGGAAGTCCGTAGCGGAATTTCTCTGGCTCTGGTAGGAGGCCTGCACCGGCTGGGCGGGCACAATCACCTCCAGGAGCAAATCCTTCCGGCTTCTGGGAATCTGAACAAACTGGGAAAGGGGCATCCGTCCTGCCCCCTGGAGCACCACCTGGGCATCCCAAGCCAGAAACAGGGTCAGCACATCGGAAAAGCCGAACCGACCGTAGAGGCTGCCACCTACTGTAGCGCAGTTGCGAAACTGCACGCCCACAATGGGCTTTACCGCCTCCGCCGCTGCCCCTTGGGTCAATTCGTTGAGAATGGGGCTGGTTTCCAAAGTGCGCAGGGAGGTCATGGCACCGATATGCACCCCATCTTCCTCCTGGCGGATGTAGTCCAGGCCCAAATCCTGCAAGTCAATCGCGGTATCCACCCGGCGGTTCTGCATTTTCAGCCACAGCATACCGCCTAAGATCACATTGGAGCGTTTCTGGGCCAAATCATAGGCCTCCTGGGGGGTCTTAGGTCGAAGATAGTTTTTGATGGTAAGCATATCCGTTCCCTTTCTATTCTCATGGCTTCTTTCGGGGATTTCCCGAAAAAAAATTCCCTTTTCTTATCATAATA